>NC_018721.1:3704427-4013129 GCF_000153485.2 Psychroflexus torquis ATCC 700755
GTTGATCTAGATGGCGATGAGACCTTAGAAATTGTTGGTGCTAACCATGGAGATAGCCCAGGCTTTTATGTGTTGAATCACGATGCAACTTATTTTCCAGGTTGGCCAATTGCTACCAATGGGTGGATCTATTCTACCCCTACTGTTGTAGACCTTGATGGCGATGAAACTTATGAGATTTTTATGGCAGATAGAAATACGAGTAGTGATGAAACAGACTTACCTACTATCTATGGTTTAACTCCAAGCGGTGGTAATCTTTCTTTTTTCCCTATTGAAAAATATGGAGGTAATGAAGGGGTATTAACCATAGGAGATGTAAATGATGATGGCGTTTGGGATATTATTTTTTCGAGTACAATGACTGATGCTGAGGGATTTGGATACATACATGCGTATTCAACAGATGGAAGTGGAGAAATAGAAGGTTTTCCATTGCGTCCTGAAGGATTTACTTTCTTGAATGGAGCTGTTCTAGGTGATATTGATAATGATGGAATGATGGATCTTACAGCAAACTCAAATACACTTACATTTGGCGGTGGTGTAGATATGTCTTACGTAAGCACGTATAACTTAAACATTCCTTTTGATAAAAGTAAAATATTGAGCAATGGTTACAAATGCGAATCAAGAGTTAAACAATAGTGTTATAAATGCTGCTGCCAGTCGACCATAAACATGTAGATTTAAGCCTTTAGTAGATCTTACTTTGCTAGCTTTTTGTATGTCTGATTTTTCAATAAGCCAACTAAATAGCGCTTCAATTGGTTGTCTAATTTTGGATACAGCTCTTGAATATAAATCGTTTGCAGCGCGATCAAACTTTTTTAAAACATCAGGCATTCCTTTTACAGCCTTCACTGGTGTTAACATTTCCGAATTAAAATTAGTATACATATCTGTGAAAAAACTTTTAGATTGATATATTTTATCCCCAAAAAACGTTCGATTTTCTTTTTCTGACCAAGCTTCTTTAAATAGCGCAAAGTCGTTTACAGAAGCCGCAGTAAATATAATTTGTTCTGGATGTGGTAATTTAGTTGGGTTACAAAATCCTAAAGCATGCAGTTTCATTCCATAATAATACATGCTTTTTGTGGAGCAAAATCCTTTATCTGTAATCTCGGGTGCAACTTTACCCGAGCGTTTTCCAGAGCAAGTGACAATAGGCATTGAATCTAATACGCTAAATTTTGTCGAACATTCCTTTGGTGTAAATTCGGTTAAAAGCATCCCTACAAGAGTATTCATAACATTAGAAAGCCTATTTATTCTGCGGTTAAAAGCTTGATAGCTACCTAAATCTGGAAACCAACTCAATAAATACTCACTTGCAAATTGATGTATTTTATTCATTTTAAAAATCCCTTGATGCTCCATTACAAATAGATAAATCGTGACGATTTCTTGATCTGTAAGTTTTGGAGTATTATTATTGCTAAAACGCATCGAATCGAATTGTAGCTGTTCATCAAACTTTTCACATACATAATCATATAATTTTACTAACTTATAATCCTTGTTATTGCTCTTTGTATTCAAAATAATCTCGTTGAAATTGACTATTAAGATACTGAAAATCAATAACTTAAACAAGTTTAAGAGGTTGTTTTTCAACTAATTAAACTTGTTTTTTATCTTTATTTCAAACCTTGATTCGCATTACAAAGGAAGTAATACTCGTGATGGACTTATTAAGGAAGAAGTTTTAAGTGTAAATGAATTCTTTGGAAATAAAAAATTAAATATTTTCCCAAATCCTGCAAGAACACATTTTAAAGTAAGACTAGATACCAATGATGAGCTGCAGAACTTAAGTTTATATAACAACTTAGGGCAATTGGTGTTATCCACCACAGAATCCTTTGTAGACACCACAACATTAGCTAGTGGTTTATACGTTGTTCAAGTGATAACTAATGAAGGGAAAAGAACATCTAAGGTAGTTATAGAATAAACGTATCAGAAGTTCATAAAAAAGACTTGTAAAAACTTACAGGTCTTTTTTATGAACTAGATTTTAAAAAGTTATTTATCGAGTACCAGAAGGTATCACGCTGATTTCAGTTAGATGTTACAATCCCAGACGGATGTTGAGGTGAACTTTTTCACTTAAGCTGGATATCGTAAAAGTTTAAGCTAACGCAACCAAAATCCCGCTTGCGGAAATTAAACCTCTTATTAATATGTTGTGACAATAACTTTTTTGTGAATTTAAACTTAAGCTGTATTTTTAAGTCCTAGAATTAAATTAAAAACTATATGAAATATTTAAAGTTTGGTTTCATCTTATTCTTGCTGTGCTCTGTATCTAGTGTGATGGCTCAATATGATGTCAAAGCCAATTACGACAAGCAAGAAGTAGATATCAAAATGCGTGATGGTTTAAAACTGCATACCACTATTTACACACCAAAGGACACGTCAAAATCTTATCCGATCTTGATGCAACGGACGCCTTATAGCTCTCGACCTTATGGCGAAAACCAGTATAGAAAACAAATAGGTCCCAATAAATTCCTTATGGAACAGGGAAATATTATTGTGTACCAAGATGTGCGTGGTCGCTGGATGAGTGAAGGTAAGTATGATAATATGCGCGGCTTTATCCCAAAGAAAAAGCGCAAAGAAACAGATGAGGCCTCAGATACGTATGATACCATCGACTGGCTTGTGAAGAATGTTGACAATACTAATGGAAATGTGGGGACTTGGGGAATTTCTTACCCTGGGCACTATGCTGCCATGTCGGTACTTTCTGATCATCCTGCCTTAAAAGCAGCTTCGCCACAAGCGCCGATTGGCGATTTTTACTTTGATGACTTTCATCACAATGGGGCTTATTTATTGAGCTATTGGGTGGCTACGGCAGTGTTTGGTTATGATAAAGAGGGACCAACTACAGAATCTTGGTACCCCATTCCAGATATTGGTACTAAGGACGCCTATCAATTCTTTTTGGATATTGGTCCCTTGTCTAACCTCGATAAGTATTATGGAGAAGACAATGTGTTTTGGCAACAGTTAAAAGATCATCCAGACTATGATGAGTTTTGGCAAGAACGCGGTCTTGTGCAGCATATGAAGGATGTAAAACCTGCTGTCTTAACGGTTGGTGGTTTGTTTGATGCGGAAGACCTTTATGGTCCGTTTGAAATCTATAAAAGCTTAGAAGAAAATAGCGATAATTTTAATGCTGTTGTTTTTGGACCTTGGAGTCATGGCGACTGGGCTAGACTTAGGGAGAGACAAGCGGTTGGCAATATGTATTTTGGAGATGATTTGTCTGAAAACTTTCAGGTCAATTATGAAACCAAATTCTTTAATCATTTTCTAAAAGATGAAGGGGAGTTTAATGCTGCTGAAGCGACTATGTATGATACTGGAGCAATGCAGTGGGATGAATACGAGATGTGGCCTCCAGAAAATGCGATAGCTACTGACTTTTACTTGGGTGACAACCAAAACTTAAGTAAGGAAGCTAATCCAAGTTTTGAAAATAAATTTGTGAGTGATATCAATAAGCCCGTCCCTTTTACTGAAGATATTAAGGTAACTTTTACACCAAGAAAGTTCATGACAGACGACCAACGTTTTGCCGCTCGTCGTCCAGATGTGATGGTTTATGAAACCGAAGTGCTGGAAGAAGATATGAAACTTTCTGGTGAAATTTTAGCAGCTCTTGAGGTAGCAACCACGGGAACAGCTTCAGACTGGATTGTAAAAATCATCGATGTATATCCTGCCGATGCTGAAGATTCTGAAGAAATGCAAGACCACTTGAAGATGAGTAATTACCATATGATGGTAAGAAGTGAAGTCTTTAGAGGTCGTTATAGAGAAAGCTTTTCGGAGCCTAAGCCTTTTGTACCAAATCAAAAAACTAGTGTAGATTTCCAGATACAAGATGTTAATCACACATTTAAGAAAGGGCACAAGTTGCACATACAAGTGCAGAGCACCATGTTTCCTTATATCGATAGAAATCCACAGAAGTATGTAGACAATATCTTTGAAGCTACAGAGGACGATTTTGAAACGCATACCCATACTATTTATGGAGATTCAAAAATTGTTCTTCCTGTAGTGAAGTAATATAGCTATGGCTTACTATAAAAAAGACCTCGAGTGAATGCTCGAGGTCTTTTTGGCTAAAACTAAAACACATAAAATTAGTTGATTATCAATTTTTTGGTCTCAGAGTTTTGTTGATTTCTATATGTTATAAAATATAATCCTGGGCTTAGATTTTCAATTCCAAATCTATGATTTGCATTGAAGCTACCCTTATAGTCTTTGATTAGCCTTCCATTCATATCATAAACCTGAACAGCATCAACTTCATTTGAAATTGAAAAGTAATTGGTTGCTGGATTTGGATATACCGTATAATTTAAGGCAGAAACCTCATTTGTACTTAAAGAGGGCTGGTTATTGAAATAGATCTTAAATTCACCAGGAGCTAGAGTAAGGTTCATAGACGTATTACTAACTTCTAAACTAGTTTCAGTGACCACATCATACCAAGTTCCAGCTTCTTGGAAAAAGGGTTGAGTAGTAAGTGAAGTCACTCCAAAGTTTCCAACAATAATGACGTACTTAGGTTCGCTACCAGTGGCATTATCATCTACCAAGTAAATTTTCTTCTCAAAGTCGTCAGCGACTTCCAAAGTAAAATTATCAGTTTTGAAAATGGGTTCATTTCGTTTTAAAGCGATTAGTTTAGACCAAACGTCATAAACGTCTGTTCTGTCAGAATTGTTGAGGTAATCCCAACGTATTGGCTTAGGCCCAGTTCTACAGTCATTATTTATAGTTCCGTCTTCACAATAATTGATACTAAATTCATAGCCCAATTCTCCAAATTGCCAGATCATTTTGGGCCCAGGAATGGTAAAATAGAAGGCCCCTGCAAGTTCTAGTCTATCCAAAGCTGTATGGAGTTCTGTGATGTCATAAGCACCATTACCATTTCCAAATTCTAGATTTTTATACATCAATCTTTCCTCATCATGACTTTCCATATAACTCACGTTGGATGGAGTAGACCAGTCTCTATTTTGATAGGAAACATTGCTGAAATTCGAATCTTCATAGCCCATCGTGGATTGATTATAATTGTAATTGCTGTTTCCCCAGACCATCATGCCAGGTTCACTAGCATTGCCTGTAGCTCTGTGGTTAATGAGTTGAGTTTCTTCAGAATTGGGAGCAAAATGTTCTAAAATAACATAAGTGTCTTCATTATAACTTCTAATGTCATCGTACATTCTATTTAAAAGATTAATTCTAGATTGATCGAAGCCACCACCATCACCAACAGTGTTGGTAAAGCCTTTGGTAAAGTCGAATCTGTAACCATCGATATTGTACTCTTCTAACCAAAATCTATTGATTTGATCCATATAGTCTTGAGTAGCTAGTGATTCGTGATTGATATCATTAAAAAACTGAAACGCCGTATTAGGGTCATTTTCATTAAAAATAGGATTGTCTGAAGTCACTTGGCCATTGTAACAGCCACCACAATCGTTGTACATTCTATAATAAGGATGTTGCCCAGTCGCATGGTTGAAAACGACATCCAATAAAACAGCAATTCCTTTTTGATGACAAGCGTCTACAAAAGCTTTAAAATCATCTGGTGAACCGTAATATTTATCCAAAGCCATGTGTAAAGCTGGATTGTATCCCCAACTGAGATTTCCGTCAAACTCATTCACAGGCATAAGTTCGATGGCATTGATGCCTAAGTCTTGCAGGTAATCTAATCTATTAATGACAGATTGAAAGCTATGGTCTTCATCAAAATCTCTGATAAGCATTTCGTAAATGACCAGATCTTCTTGAGCTGGTGGAGTAAAATTCTCTATTTGCCAATCGTAATCTGGTTGATTCAATTTTACCCAGCTTACCAATTCTGAAGTGGCTCCTTGTGGATAACTTGGAATATTTGGAAATGTAGAATTTTCAAGAAACTGGTCGTTGAACGGGTCTAAAACAACTTTGGAATAAGGATCTGCTACGACCAATTCAGCTTCTATACTGTATTGAAATAAGAAATCGGCATTGGGAGCGCTGAAGTTATTCATGGTAATCCAATGTTGATTAGTAACATTATCAAAATTCAGCAAATAGGTGTTATCAATAGTCCAGTTGTTAGAGTTGAAGTTACCAATAAGATGAACAAATTCCTTTTCGGGAGCAAACAAGACTAAAGTGATTTCATTTGGATTCGAACTGTCATAATTAATACCGTTTTGAGCACCTGTTGGAACAGGAGCAATAGTCACATTTGGAGTTAACACAGCATTAAAATTAAATTCAAATGCCTGACCAGAATTAGGGTCTGTGGCTGTTAAGACAAAGTTTGAATCTCCGGTCACAGTCAAATTATTAGCATATGAAGTGATTCCGTTTTGAGTATCAATAACACTTCCGTTTGATGTTAATTCAAAATTAGCATCAAGACTTGCTGAGGCCTCTATATTTAAAATATCTCCAGAATCGAGTAGAGTAGTGGTCTCTGTTGGACTGTTTAAGGTAACTTGAAAACTTCCAACAGGAATTAAGTTATCTTGAGTCTTTTTATCTCCAGTCCCATCTTTAGCTTTCACTAACATGCCTAACTGACCAATATCGGTAGCATTGTAAAAAGTAGTTGGAGTGAAGGTGAAAGAATAGGTGCCAGCTCCATTATCTGTCATTTTTTGAGTTTCATTGGAATTCCCCCAAGTACCATTGGTGGGAGAGTTGTTACCAGAATCGCCATTGGTATCTATATACCAAGCCCAAAAGTAAACCTCTGTAACGCCCCATATTGAGGGGTCTACATTGGAGACAGTAATTGTAATTTCTTCATCCTGATCGAAGGTAGGAGGAGAGACGCTAAAGACCCCCTCTTGTTGTTGTGCGAATCCTACGATAGAGCATAGTAAGGCTGTAATAAGTAATAGTTGTTTCATAGTATGAGGATATAAAAAAGGCTATCCTTTTGAGATAGCCTTTAGAGTAATAGATGTGTTATTGAAGTGAAATTAGCATGTAATTTCCTGTAAGGTCATTAAACCAAACTTCGTAAGTTCCTGCACTAGAAGGAATATTTGGACCTCCTAAAGAACCAAATCCAGAAAATTCTGTATTGCTTCCCCAGTTAGCGACGTCCCAATCGTCTTCAGCTCTAAACTTCACTTCTCCATCAAAAAGTTCAATTTCAGAGATGTACCAGACATGAGGGTCAAAAGTAGATTGAGTCATGTTGATGTCTTGACTCCAACCCTCATCGCTTCCAGTTGTTCCAAATCCAATAATTCCAATACTTGCATAAGCCTCTGAACTTGCTTCATCAAAAGCTACCAAAGAAGAGATTTTATTTTCTGTATCCACTTCTAGGGTATAGTATCCTTCACCATCAGTAATTTGGAAAGGTCCTGGATCTCCACCAAGATCTTCACTGGTCTCAAATGAACCATCTTGAAGACCCCACTGTGGCTGCCAAGCCCCTCTGTTTTCAATTAGTTTAAATTCATTAGTATCTCCACCTAAAAATTTACCTGTATAGGTAAAGACATTTTCGTTTTCGGGATCTCTTACTAATGGAAAATTGTTGTTATCATTATTCCAATCTGCGGCTGTCGCATTACCTACAAAATATAGATTAGGAAATACGGGAAGTGGTTCTGGTCCACCTGTAGCAATTAAAGTCACAGTAAGTGTAGTCACTTCTGAAAGAGTTTCAGGAGAGTTTTCAGCATTTTCAGAACCAATTAAAGCTCTAACTCGAAAGTATAAATCGCCAGTATCTGGGTTTTCTGTCGCTTCATCATTGTCTAAACCAGCGGCTTCTGCTAGGCTTAACAACTGTGCTACTGTAATAGAAGCTTGGAGGTTTGACGTTTCGGCTAAAAGTTCAGGAGCCGTAAATTCAAAATCAGCTGAACCATCCAGTTGATAAGTTATTGGGGTAGGGATTCCAAAATCTGGAGATTCCCAGGTAAAGCGTTCTGCATTATTTTGAGCGGTTTGTTCACTCAATAAATATTCTCCCAAAAAGTCGTTGGTAAACGAAATTTGGTCTGGAGGTGTCTGAGCAGTGAACTGAATTTCATCATCTTCACTACAAGCATTAAACGCTACTATTGCGAAAAACACCATTATTAATTTTAAAATGTTCTTGTTCATGATTTTTAGTATTTAATATTAATAACCTGGATTTTGTGTTAAATTTTGATTGGTCGCTAAACTAGCTGAAGGAATAGGGTATATCGCTCTAAAACTGTCGATTGAAGTTCCTGCTGATGGACCACCTTTAAACATCCAAACATATTGATTTCCAGTGTATAAGCCGAAACGTATAAGATCTTGTCTTCTATGGCTTTCCCAGTACAATTCTCTAGCACGCTCGTCGATAAGAAAATTGAGATCGAGTTGAGCAGAAACAATATTTCCCGAAGTGTCTCCAAAGGCTCTCTCTCTTAGTGAGTTAACATAATTAAGAGCTGTATTTAGATCTCCGCCACCACCTCTTAGATGTGCTTCTGCGTACATCAGATAGGCATCTGCAAGCCTAAACATAGGAAAATCTGCATCAGTAAAGGTTCTATCAGAACCAAAACCACCTGTAGATGTTCTATTGGAATATTTGGTAGTAATATAACCCGTATTAGGATCAGTAACGACAAGAGAAATAGGTCTGTCTTCAGTAATAATTAAATTTCTTGCATCATTTTCAAAAAGTGGATTTAGAGTAAATTTCTCAGAAAATTGTGGTCTGAGTCTAAATAATCCTCCAAAGCCACCTGGATTTACGCCTAATTCTTCACCATTTTGTTCTTGAGCTCCCACCTGGCCTTGGATTATGATTGTTGTTCCTCCATAATTTTGAGTAGCTTGTCCATCATTGGCGATAGGAAAGATAATTTCATTCTGAGCACCATTACTGTTGTTATCTGCTAAAAAGTTAAATTGATAATCATTTACCAATTGATAACCAGAATTGATGACAGCTTCAGATCTTGATAAAGCCTCTGTATATCTAGGGGTCCCTGTATACACTTCAGCATTCAAGTAGATTTTAGCCAAAATCATATGAACAACTCCTTGATCAATCCGTCCATATTCTCCAGAGTTTCCAGCAGGAAGATCTTCTAAAGAGTTTAGCAATAAACCTTCTACTAAATCAAATAGCTCTGGTCTGCTCAACTCTTCCCCTTGAGTAAAGCCAGCTTCTGTGGTTTCATCATAGAACGGTGCTTTTCCAAACATATCCATAAGGTGATAATAAGATAAAGCTTTTAATACTTTAACTTCAGCTCTATAGGTTTGTATATCTCCAAGAGAACCAATTCCTCTAGATTGTAGCAACTCATCTGTAGATTGTCTTAAGAATTCATTAGAGAGTGATACAGAAAACATAGCTCTAGAATAGACACCTCTTAATAAGACGTTTTCTGGAGAAGCAGAATTTCGCTGCACTCCTCTAATTCCTGGATCATTTTCAAAAGTGAAAATAGTTTCATCTGTAGAAAGATTTTGCAGATTAAATAAACCCCTCATATATTGTCCAGTACCAGCATCTAGTCCTCCTATATTACTTCCTCCTGGACCAGTTAGGGAAGACAAAGAAAGGTTGGCATATACCCCAGCCAGAGATTGTTTATAAGCTTCTGCGGAAGTGAATATTTGGTCTCCTAAGGTGATGTTGGGATCTCTGATCTCCACATCCAAATCAGATTCACAAGACGAGAACAAAAATGCTCCAAGTAGTGTGAATAGTATGTAGTGTTTAATTTTCATAATTGAATTATTTAAAAATTATAATTAACGCCAAGTAAGTAAGTTCTTCCTCTTGGATAGATTGTGTTATCGATACCACTGATGTTTAATTCAGGATCTACTCCAGAATAATCTGTGATCACAAAGGCATTTTGTAAGCCCATCCAGAATCTTAAACTTGTCGATTCTCTATTAAAACCTCGGAGTGTATAGCCTAAAGTAATGTTATCCATTCTTAAGAAAGACGCGTCTTCTACAAAGAAATCTGATAAGATAACATCTGGGGTTCTTGCAAATCCTGTTTCTAAAACTTGTACAGGTAAGTTATTAGGAGATACTAAATTAAGATTACCCAGTTGAGCTCTTGAGGAATTAACGTTGTTGTAAATATCATTTCCAAAACTAGCTCTTAGGTTAAAATTGAAATCGAAGTTCTTGTAAGTGAAGTTGGATTGGAAACCCATCAATACATCTGCTTGGCCATTTCCAGACACATAGCGATCCCTATCATCAACTGTACCGTCTCCATTTAAATCTGCATAGGCTCCTTCTATGGGTTGCCCAGCTTGATCATATAATTGAGCATAGGTGAAAAAAGAATTTGGCCATGCTCCCTCTCTTTGAACTTGTATTGTATTCCCAGTACCTCCAGTGATTCCCCCTACAAAAATGTCTTGTCCAAAAGCAAGATTTGTAATCTCTCTGTCGATAGCGGTAAAGTTGTAGTTCACATTCCAGTTTAGGTCATCTCTTCGAATCACATTATAATCGAGGTTAACTTCAATACCTTTTGATACAAATTCACCGATATTTTGAAAGCCTTGGTTGGAGAAGTTTGCACCGTCTGGTACAGGAACATTCGACAAGAGATCATCTGCAGTTCTTTCAAAAACATCTACAGAACCAGACAGCCTATTGTTAAATAATTCAAAGTCTACCCCTAAGTTGATTTCGGTTAAGATTTCCCATCGTATATCTGGATTGGTATAAAGTGGTTGAAAGGGTACAATTGTATTTCCGAAATTATACTGTTGGTTAGATAAACCTGTTTGGTAACGTCTCAGGTAATCTGAGGTAGAAGGGACTTCTTGTTGACCTAATTGCCCCCAACCAGCTCTTACCTTTAGACTGTTAATCAAGTTGCTATCTTCCAAGAAATCCTCTTCAGTTAATATCCAAGCACCTGAGACTGAAGGGAAATATTCAAACCTATTCTCTGGAGAGAATTTTGAAACCCCATCTCGTCTAATAGACGCATTCACAAAATATTTATCCTGAAAGCTAAAGTTTGCTCTACCAAAATAACCAATTAGAACAACGTCATCTGCAACTGTGGTTCTGGGTTCTTGTGCGTTTGGGTCTAAAATTTCGTTGGTAGTAAAACGTTCAGATTCAAATTTTTGATAAGAATAACCTGCCGTTAATTTTAAACCGAAATCGTTAAAGTCATTTTCATAAATAAAGTAAGAATCGGCAGATGTATTAGTTCTAGTTTGTTCATAGCGAGATTCGTTACCGATAAATTCTCCTTGTTCTGCATTCACTCCTAAAGCACTCGTTCCAGGTCTGGTTAAAGAGCCACCACTATCTGTCCTGTCATAACCAAGGTTGGTAACAAGCCTTAATTCTGGCAAAAAGTGAAACTTATAGTCTAGATTTAAATTACCAAATAAGCGATCGGCATTACTTATATTTCTAGTTTGAAGCAATTGCGAGACTGGATTCCTTGGGACATTTGAGGCTGCAGAGCCATCATTGTCTAAAAACTCAAAGAAACCACCATAGGGAGACCCAGGTGATCTTACTGGTTGAGTAGGATCAAAAGTTATAGCGTTGCCTTCAACACCATCTGCAAATCTATTGTCTTCATTGCTATAGTTGGCATTTAAACCTACTTTAAGATGGTCGTCAAAAAGTCTTGGATTTAAAGATAAAGAGGCTGTGGTTCTATCAAACTTAGAGGTTTGTCTTAAACCTTGCTGGTCTGAACGATTTAAGGATAATCTAGAAGGAATTTTCCCGAATAAGGCTCCACGAGCACTTAAGTTTATATCAGAAGATTTTGCATCTCTGTATATTTCATTCTGCCAATTGGTATTGGCACTACCTAATTCTCCAAGTCGGCCTGGAAAATTCTCAGCTATTAAAGTTCTAAATTGACCTGCACTTAACACATCCACAGTATTGTCTATAGTAGTAATGTTTTGCTGAACATCTAAAGAGACACTGAGTTCACCCCTCCCTTTTTTGGTGTTGATGATAATGACACCGTTTGATGCTCGGATACCATAAATAGCAGCTGCAGAAGCATCTTTTAATACAGAAAAGGATTCAATATCATTTGGGTTAATGGTAGAAAGGATAGACCGTGTTCCATCTGCAACAGAATTATCTAAAGGCAAACCATCCAAAACAATTAAAGGAGAATTATTAGCATTGAAAGAAGACCCTCCACGGATTCTAATTTCAGATCCAGATCCTGGACCACCGCCTTTAGTGACAGACAAACCAGGGACTCTACCCTGTATAAGACTCTCTGAAGTGACAATATTTCCTTTGTTGAAATCTTTTTCTGTAACAGAAGCCACAGAACCTGAGATAGATTTCACCGTTTGATTTCCGTAGCCC
The DNA here is from genome assembly GCF_000153485.2 of Psychroflexus torquis ATCC 700755. Classification (NCBI taxonomy): domain Bacteria; kingdom Pseudomonadati; phylum Bacteroidota; class Flavobacteriia; order Flavobacteriales; family Flavobacteriaceae; genus Psychroflexus; species Psychroflexus torquis. The sequence continues at coordinate 3,716,833 of NC_018721.1, forward strand.
ACGACGACAACTTCGCTTAGGGCTTCGGCATCTTCAACCATAGACACCTCTATAGAAGTGTTCTTTCCATTAAAGACAATATTTTTAGTTCTAAAACCTACATAGCTAAAGGATAGCGTTTCACCGTTTTCTAAAACGATTGAGTAATTTCCATCAAAATCGGTCGTTGTTCCCTTATTAGTATTTTTAACAGCGATGTTTACTCCAGGTATTGGCATACCCGAATTATCGACAACGGTCCCACTTACTGTGGATTGTGCAAAAATACTGATAGGCAAAAGCATTAGCAGCAGACCTAAAAGTTTAATTGTTCGCATAGAGTATTGTTTTGTGTTATTAATGAGTTATATTTTTACTTCCGATGTTAAAACTATATAAACTATGTTCAATAGCCTTAAAAACCTTACAGCTACAACGTTTTCGTGTTGATAACTTTTTATTTTTAGTAAAATTTGAGGCCATTTTTGATAGAATATCTTATTTTGAGTCAGAATTATTGTAAAATCGTAAAATGAAACAAAAACCAACACTCAAAGTCATCGCTAAAGAACTAGATGTTTCTGTATCCACCGTGTCTAAAGCCTTAAGAGATAGTAAAGAAATTGGGGAGGAGACCAAAAAGAAAGTAAAGGCATTTGCTAAGCTTTATAATTATAGGCCCAACAATATTGCCTTAAGTCTAAAAAATAAAAAGACCAAAACACTTGGAGTTATTATTCCTGAAATCGTTCATCATTTTTTTACCACCGTAATTTCTGGTATAGAGCATTATGCCAATGATAAGGGATACAACGTTATTGTTGGTTTATCCAATGAATCTTTTAAGAAAGAAGTGATTAACCTAGAGATGCTAGCCAACGGGAGTATAGATGGTTTCATTATTTCTGTAGCCAAAGAAACCCTTTCATTTAAAGATTTTCACCATTTTTCAGAAACTATAGACCAAGGTATTCCTATCGTCATGTTCGATCGTGTTATTGATGATATTGAATGTGATAAAGTTATTGTAGATGATGTCAAAACCTCAGAAAAAGCAGTTCAAAAACTTATTGATGGTGGATGTAAGAACATAGGAATTATAAGTACAAAAGACTATGTGAATGTAGGCAGACTTAGAACTGAAGGCTATAAAAACACACTAAATGCAAATCATATTAAAATTCAAAATAGCCGTATTTTAAAAATAGACGATAAATTCAATTCAGATGATAATCTTGAATTTTTAGAGGAACAAATCTATACTTATTTTGAAGAAAATGAAGTTGATGGACTTTTTACGGTCAATGAGCTTTACGCGATTACAGCGATGAAGGTTGCAAGGCAGAAGGGTTTGACTATTCCTGATGATTTACAAGTAATTGGTTTTACAGACGGTGTACTGTCTAGACATGCATTTCCTAGCCTAACAACAATAAGCCAGCATGGCTTTGAAATGGGAGAAGAGTCGGCAAAATTACTCATCGATAGGCTGGAAAACCCCAATGAAGAGGAAGAACTCTTTAAGACCATCGTCGTTAAAACTGATATCATCGATAGGGAAACTACAAAATTGCGTAACCCAAAAAAATAAATATATTTGCAGTTCAACAAAGCTATATTTTTACTTCCATAAGATGAGCTTTGTTAAATTATAAGGCTTATCGTTTTAACTTAAATTAGACGATATGCAAAAGCGAAAGCTTAGTTTTTGGGAAATCTGGAACATGAGTTTCGGTTTCTTAGGAATACAATTTGGATTTGCCCTTCAAAATGCTAATACTTCTCGCATTTTTGAAACTCTCGGGGCCGACGTAGAAGACATTCCCATTTTATGGATTGCTGCCCCAGTTACTGGCTTGGTCGTGCAACCTATTGTAGGTTATTTCAGTGATAAGACTTGGACCAGATTGGGTCGCCGTAAGCCATACTTTTTAGTTGGAGCACTACTAGCCTCCATCGCTTTATTTTTAATGCCAAATTCTCCAGAATTATGGATAGCTGCAGGAATGTTGTGGATCATGGATGCGTCCATCAATATCTCCATGGAACCCTTTCGAGCTTTTGTAGGTGATAATTTACCAGAAGAACAGCGCACATTAGGCTTCGCTATGCAGAGTTTCTTTATTGGAATAGGTGCCGTTGTAGGTTCTGCTTTACCTTATGTTTTAACCAATTGGATGGGGATCGATAATACAGCACCAGCTGGAGAGATTCCAGATTCTGTAAAATGGTCCTTTTATGTAGGAGGTGTGGTCTTTTTTCTCGCTGTCCTTTGGACGGTTTTATTTTCAAAAGAATATTCTCCAGAAGAGATGGAAGCCTTTGAAAAAGAAAGTGCTGCTATCACAATAGAACCCAAAACTGAACAAGAAATTCGTAAGAATATAACGACCCAGCAGAAATCTGGTTCGATCATGATTCTGGTGGGTGCCATTGTTTCGTATGTAATTTATGCCAATGCACTCACCAAGGAACTTTATATCTTATTTATAGGACTTATCATTGTTGGAGTTTTATTTCTCATCGTTTCCGAATTAAGAAAAAAAAGCGTGAGAAATGGCTTTACGATCATCGTTTCAGACTTGTTGAACATGCCTAAAACGATGAAACAATTGGCCTGGGTTCAATTCTTTTCATGGTTTGCCTTATTCTCTATGTGGATCTATACCACTCAAGCCGTCACAGGTCATGTGTTTGATACACGAGACACCACTTCAAAAATTTACAATGATGCCGCCGACTGGGTTACGGTGATGTTTACTGTATACAACGGTGTTGCAGCTATCGTAGCTTTTGCTTTACCTGTTCTTGCAAAGAAAACGAGTAATAAATTCACCCATATGTTGGCTCTTATTTTGGGAGGTCTTGGTTTAATTTCTATTTATTTTATGACGACCAAAACAGGGCTAATTATTAGCATGGTAGGAGTTGGAATAGCCTGGGCTTCTATACTTTCCATACCTTACGCGATGCTCTCTGGCTCTTTACCGTCTTCCAAAATGGGCTATTATATGGGAGTTTTTAATTTTTTTATTGTGATTCCACAAATAGTAGCCTCTACGATTTTAGGCTTTATCGTCTCCAACCTGTTTGAAAACCAACCTGTATATGCCCTAATTATAGGAGGTGTTTCTATGATTGCAGCAGGATTATTTACCCTAAAAGTAACTACAAATTCAAGAATAGACATAAATCACAACAATGACTAAAGCATTTATATTCGATCTCGATGGGGTCATCGTAGACACTGCGAAATTTCATTATTTAACATGGAAAAACTTAGCGGACTCTCTAGGTATTCCTTTTTCTGAAGAGAAGAATGAACAGTTAAAAGGGGTTTCCAGAGCAAAATCCCTTGAGAAAATTTTAGAATGGGGTCACAAAATTCTTCCTAAAGCTGAATTTGAATCTCTTATGTTTAAAAAAAATGAAGAGTACTTGTCATTTGTCAATCAAATGACTGAAAAGGATATACTTCCTGGAGTTATGAAAACTCTAGACTACCTTAGGTCTAATGGTTATGCTATAGCCTTAGGATCTGCTAGTAAAAACGCTAGGCTAATCCTATCTAAAGTTGGTCTTGAGGCTTATTTTGAAGAGATTATTGACGGAAACGAAGTCACTAAAGCCAAACCCGATCCCGAAGTTTTTCTAAAAGGAATCGATGCCCTTGGAGGTACTCCCAAATATGCTATTGTCTTTGAAGATTCTTTAGCAGGAATTGAAGCTGCAAACACAGCATGTATGACTAGTGTTGGCATAGGTGATAAATCTATTTTAAAAGAGGCAGATTTCAATTTTCAAGACTTCATTGAAATCGATAAATCTGTAATTGAAACGTTGATTAAATTCAAGAAATAAATTATTAAACGACTAAAGTTATGAATCAAGATTATATCACACCAGACCAATGGTCGATTAAAGAAGACGGATTTGAAATTGATAACGTTCAATCTTCAGAGAGCTTATTTAGTATAGGAAATGGCTCGATGGGACAACGTGCCAATTTTGAAGAAACTTATACAGGGCCAAGCTTTCAGGGAAGCTATATTGGAGGCGTCTATTATCCAGATAAAACTAGAGTTGGCTGGTGGAAAAACGGATATCCAGAGTATTTCTCTAAAGTGCTAAATGCACCCAACTGGATAGGAATTAATGTGATGGTCAATGATGAAACCCTTGATTTGTTTAGCTGTAAAAAGATAGATAAATTTAGTCGTGAACTCAATATGAAAGAAGGCTGGCTTGGCAGAAGTTTTGAAGCAACACTTCAGAACGACACCATTGTAAAAGTAAATGTCAAGCGGTTTTTGAGTTTGGAGCATGAAGAATTGGGTGCCATAAAGTATGATATTACTCCTTTAAATACAAAGGCGAAAATCACTTATCAACCTTATTTAGATTCTGGGATTACAAACCAAGATACCAATTGGGATGATCAGTTTTGGCAAACCACTTATAAAGAAGTTGACCAAAACCAGGGGTTTATAAGATCTCATACGCTTAAAACCTTTTATGAGGTTTGTTCTTTTATGGAATCTAAGGTATTTCTTAATAGTAAAGAACTAAGCACTCAGGGGGAATCTCTTCAAAAAGAGATGGAGGTTTCCATTTCATTTTCAGAGTATGTGGCCAAGGGGAGCACATTCAGCATTCATAAATTTGCAGGCTATACGACCTCTTTAAATCATGATAAAACAGAACTTATTTCTGCAGCAAAATCCATCTTGAAAATGGCGGCTGATAAGGGTTTTGATACTTTGCTTCAATCTCAAAAAGAAGCTTGGGATAAAATTTGGCAAATGAGTGATATTACAATTGAGGGGGATGTGAAAGCCCAGCAGGGGATTAGGTTTAATATTTTTCAACTTAACCAAACCTACACGGGGACAGATCATAGATTGAACATTGGTCCAAAAGGATTTACTGGAGAAAAATACGGTGGAAGCACTTACTGGGATACCGAAGCCTATTGTATACCTTTCTATATGGCTACCAAAGATCAACATGTCGCTAGAAACTTATTGAAATACAGATATAACCACTTAGGTAAAGCCATTGAAAATGCAGAAAAACTCGGTTTTTCAAATGGTGCTGCTTTATATCCTATGGTCACTATGGATGGAGAGGAGTCTCATAACGAATGGGAAATTACCTTCGAAGAAATACATCGAAATGGTGCTATTGCTTATGCGATTTTTAATTACCACCGCTTTACAGATGATTATTCCTATATCCAAGAAATGGGTCTGGAAGTTTTAATAGCCATTGCTAGATTTTGGCATCAGCGATCTACGTTTTCTAAGCCTAAGGATAAGTATGTTATTTTGGGGGTTACAGGGCCTAATGAATATGAAAATAATGTCAATAACAACTGGTACACCAACTATATAGCAAAATGGTGTATTGAGTATGCAGTAGAGAATATTAGAAAAGTCGAAAAGGAATTTAAAGACGATTATGGAAGGATTTTCCAGAAAACGGGATTAACGACTACCGAAGTTGATGACATGCTTAAAGTAGCAGAAAACATGTATTTCCCCTATTCAGAAGAACATGGCGTTTATTTACAGCAGGAAGGATTCTTAGACAAAGAGATGGTGAAAGTTGATGATTTGGATAAGAATCTGCGTCCTATCAATCAAAATTGGTCCTGGGATAGAATTTTACGTTCACCATATATCAAACAAGCAGATACGTTGCAAGGATTTTACTTTTTCGAACATCATTTCAAGACAGAAGACCTCGAAAAGCATTTTGATTTCTATGAGCCATTTACAGTTCATGAATCTTCGCTTTCTCCATGTGTTCATAGTATTCAAGCTGCACTCTTAGGAAGAATGGAACAAGCTTATTCGTTTTATCTAAGAACATCGCGTTTGGATCTAGATGATTATAACAAAGAAGTGAAAGAAGGATGTCATATCACGAGTATGGCAGGCACATGGATGAGTATTGTAGAGGGTTTTGGCGGTATGCGTGTCAAAAATGATCAGCTTCACTTTTCTCCAAAAATCCCTAAAGAATGGAGGTCGTATTCTTTCAAAGTAAATTTTAGAAATCACATTTTAAAAGTCAATGTGAGTCATGATAGAACAGAATTCACTTTAGAGAAAGGGGAAGCTCTAGCTGTAGACCTAGACGGAAAAACAATCGAAGTAGCTTAACTTAAAAAACAAATGATTATGAAAAGTACAATTGCTTTAATCGCGGTCTTGTTAGTATCATTGTCCTCTACGGGACAAGAACTCAATTCGCCAAACTCAGACTTGACAATGAGTTTTGAGCTTTTAACTGATGGAACACCTACCTATACCTTGCACTATAAAAACAAGGAAGTTATTGCCCAGAGCAAGCTAGGCCTGGAGCTAGTCAATGAGAGTATGTCTTTGAGGAACGGTTTTAAAGTTTCAAATATCGAGACTAATTCATTTGATGAGACTTGGACACCAGTTTGGGGAGAGCAAGCCGAAATCAGAAATCATTATAATGAGTTGGCCATCACTTTGGAGCAACCAGAAAAAGATAGACATATTATTATCCGTTTTCGGTTATATAACGAAGGTTTGGGCTTGAGGTATGAATTTCCTCAACAAGATAACCTGGTGTATTTTGTGATTAAAGAAGAACATACCGAATTTGCCATGACGGGAGATCACACGGCGTTTTGGATTCCTGGTGATTACGATTCTCAAGAATACGATTACACCACCTCTAAACTTTCAGAAATTAGCATCAGGTTTGATGAAGCACTTACGGGTAATGCATCACAAGAGCAGTTTGCTAAAACAGGAGTACAAACGTCGTTAATGATGAAAACCAAAGACGGTCTTTATCTCAATTTACATGAAGCGGCACTTAAAGAATATTCCCTCATGAACCTTAATTTGGATGAATCTTCAATGATATTCAAATCTTGGTTGACTCCAGATGCTGTAGGAAATAAAGGTTACATGCAAGCTCCAGCAGTTTCTCCATGGAGAACTATAATAGTGAGTGATGATGCAACAGATATTTTGGCGTCCAATATGACTCTGAATTTAAATGAACCTAACCAGCTGGAAGATACCTCTTGGATAAAGCCAATAAAGTATATGGGCGTTTGGTGGGAAATGATCACAGGAAAAAGCAGTTGGAATTATACCGATGAACTACCTTCTGTAAAACTAGGAGAAACAGATTATCTTAAAACTAAGCCTAATGGAAAGCATGCTGCTAATACTGATAATGTAAAAAGATACATCGACTTTGCCTCAAAGCATGGTTTTGATGCACTGCTTGTGGAGGGCTGGAATGAAGGTTGGGAAGATTGGTTTGGAAAGTCTAAAGACTATGTTTTCGACTTCGTAACGCCATATCCAGATTTTGATGTCGAATTGATTCAAGAGTATGCCGCTTCCAAAAATATTGAAATGATGATGCACCATGAAACGTCTGGAGCTGTACGTAATTACGAGCGTCATCTCGATACAGCTTATCAATTCATGAATACATATGGCTATACTTCTGTAAAGAGTGGTTACGTTGGGGATATTATTCCAAGAGGCGAACACCACTATGGTCAATGGGCCATTAATCACTTTTTATATGCTGTGAAAAAGGCTGCAGATTATAAGATCATGGTAAATGCTCACGAAGCCGTGAGGCCAACAGGATTGAGAAGAACTTATCCTAATTTAATTGGAAACGAATCTGCAAGAGGGACAGAATTTCAAGCCTTCGGTGGCTCAAACCCCAATCATGTTACAATTTTGCCTTTCACAAGATTAATAGGAGGTCCTATGGATTATACCCCAGGAATTTTTGAAATGGACATCAGCAAATTAAACCCTGATAATAATTCACATGTCAATGCAACTATTGCCAACCAATTGGCTTTATATGTTACAATGTATAGTCCATTGCAAATGGCTGCAGATTTACCAGAAAACTACAATCGTTTTTTGGATGTTTTTCAATTCATAAAGGACGTGGCTTTAGACTGGGACGAAAGCCATTATCTGGAAGCAGAACCAGGCGAATATATCACCGTAGCCAGAAAGGCTAAAGGTGAAAACAACTGGTTTGTTGGAAATGTAAATGGAGTTACTCCTAGGTCAACTCAATTGAAGTTGGATTTCCTAGAGAAAGGGAAAACTTATGAAGCAATCATTTATGCCGATGCTAAAGATGCACATTATAAAACAAACCCACAGGCCTATAAAATTTCTAAAAAGAAAGTGACTTATCAATCTACTCTGAAATTGAATTCTGCACCTGGTGGTGGTTTTGCGATTAGTATAATGGAACACTAAATTTTAGATATGAAACATAGGAATTTTTTAAAACCACAAGTATTTGCTTTGGGATGTTTTTTTCTTCTGAATTTGTTTTCAGTGGAATTCAATGCACAAGATTTAAAAATTGAACCTCCTAATTGGTGGATTGGCATGCAAACAAATGATTTGCAACTTTTGGTTCATGCAAAGCATATCTCAACCTATCAGCCTGAGTTGAATTACGCCGGAGTTGAATTGATAAAGGTTCATAAGGCAGATAGCCCAAATTACTTATTTTTAGATGTAACTATTTCAGAAGAAGCAAAAGCGGGAACGTTCACTATCAACTTCAAAAGAAAAGGGGAAAAGAACTTGAAGTTCATTTACGAGTTAAAGCAAAGAGAAAAATCAGCAGAAGAGTATGTAGGTTTTAACCACACAGATGCAGTGTATTTAATCACACCAGATCGTTTTGCAAATGGCGATCCTAGTAATGATGTTGTAAAAGGGCTTAAAGAAGCTAAAATGAATCGCGATAATAACTATGCAAGACATGGTGGAGATCTACAAGGAATTATAGATCATCTGGATTATATTTCGGGAATGGGATTTACCAGTATTTGGTCTAGCCCGTTGTTAACAAACGATATGAACTCCTCTTCTTATCATGGTTATGCGATCACCGATTTTTATGAAGTAGATCCCCGATTTGGAACTTTAGATTTATATAAAGAGTTATCTCAAAAAGCCTCTGAACAAGGAGTTGGTCTTATCATGGATATGATTGCCAACCACTGTGGAAGTGAACATTGGTGGATGAAAGATTTACCCTTCAAGGATTGGCTCAACTATCAGGAACTTTATGAATCTGGTCAAAACATACCAAACTCCAATCATCGGAGATCAATCAATCAAGATCTATATGCCTCAGAATTGGATTCTAAAATTATGCACGAAGGTTGGTTTGTACCAACTATGCCCGATTTGAATCAGCGGAATCCATTTTTAGCAACCTACATCATTCAAAATAGTATTTGGTGGGTTGAAACTTTAGGTTTACACGGGATTCGTCAAGACACCTATCCGTATCCAAATAAAGCCTTTATGTCCAATTGGGCAGGAGCTATTATGGAAGAGTATCCCAATTTCAATATAGTTGGAGAGGAATGGACGACAGACCAACTACTCGTAGGATATTGGCAGGATGGAGCAAAAAATAAAGACGGATACAAGTCCAATTTAAGATCTACAATGGATTTTCCTATGCAGATGAAAATCGTGCAGGCCTTAAATGATGATAGCAAGGGTTGGGGGAGCGGTTTGATGAAAATTTATGAAGGTTTAGCTAACGACTTTTACTATGCAGAGCCTAAGGATATTATGATTTTCGCAGATAACCATGATATGGATAGAATTTTCACTCAGTTACAGGAAGACATTGATAAGACCAAAATGGCGTTGGGGCTTATGTTAATTCTACCTAGAACACCTCAAATCTATTATGGCACTGAAATTTTAATGGAGAATTCAGAAAAGCCCGGTGATCATGGGTTAATAAGAACTGATTTTCCTGGCGGCTGGGCCGGAGATGAAGTGAATGCGTTTACGGGTCAAAACCTTAGTAGCGAAAAAGCAGCCTTTCAATTGTTTTTAAAAAACATATTGAATTTCAGAAAAAATTCAGAAGCTATTTTAGAGGGGGAAATGGTTCATTTTGCACCTTCCAATGGTATTTATCCACTATTCAGAATTCATGAAAATGAAGTGGTGGCGGTATTTCTAAATACCAACGAAAGTAAAACTATTATAGACTTAAATGTATTTGAGGAGTTAGATCTTCAGGATACTTTATTTCAAGATATTTTGGGTGAAACTGATTTTACCTGGAAAAAAGAACTTCAGTTAAAACCTGGGTTTTCTGTTTTTAGTGCAAAGCTGTAAGAAGGCTTTATTAAATTCAGAATAAAAGAAAAATACTTTTACATCGCTAAATAAAACTATCAAATTAAAACCCGATAAAATGAAGATAATCCAATACGTAAGCTTAGTGATATTGTCAACATTAGTGCTAGCTTCTTGTCAGCAAAAAAAAGAGGAAGAGTCTAAGGCTTTAGAGCCAATTTCTAATGAAATTCTAGAATCTTCTGTGATTTATGAAGCTAATATTCGTCAATATTCACCTGAAGGAACCTTCGAAGCTTTTACAAAAGATATTCCCCAGCTTAAAGAATTGGGCGTAAAGGTAATTTGGCTAATGCCTATTTATCCTATCTCTATGAAAAACAGGAAAGCTACTGCAGATTTATCGATTGAAGATATTGAGGATCCTGAAGAAAAGGAAAAGTACTTAGGGAGTTATTATGCAATTTCAGATTATACCGCAGTTAATCCTGATTTCGGGACATTAGATGATTTTGATAAGTTGGTAGACACTGCTCATGAAAACGGTATGTACGTTATCCTCGATTGGGTGGCAAACCATACAGGCTGGAACCATGAATGGATAGAAAAACACCCAGACTATTATCATAAAGATAAAGAGGGGAATGTCACCGACCCTATTAACCCAGATACAGGTGAATCTTGGGGATGGACAGATGTTGCTCACCTGAATTATGAAAGCGATTCGCTTTGGATAGCGATGAAGGATGAAATGTTATACTGGGTAAAAGAAAAAAACATCGATGGTTTTAGATGTGATGTAGCTGGTAATGTCACTACAGATTTTTGGAATTATGTCGTTCCAGAGTTAAAGAAAGAAAAGCCAGTATTTATGTTAGCTGAAAGTGAAGATAAAGAGTTGTTTTACGAAGCTTTTGATATGGGTTATAATTGGGAAGGTCATCATATTATAAACGAAATTGCTCAAGGTAAAATGTCAGTGAAAAATTGGGATGAATACATGGCCAAAATTGATACTACTTATCAGGATGATGATTATTTGATGAATTTTATAACTAACCATGACGAGAATTCCTGGAATGGTACCGTTAAGGAACGATTGGGAGAGGCTTCAGAAACTATGTTAGCGCTTACCTATGCCTTGCCGGGCATGCCTTTAATATACAGTGGACAAGAATATGGTATGAATCATAGGTTAAAGTTTTTTGAGAAAGACACAATACCCAAAACTAAAGGAGAAACCTGGAAGACCTTAGAAAAGCTAGGCGCTTTAAAAAACAATCGAAAAGTTCTGCATGGAGCTAAGAATGGAGCTTCTTATAAGCGACTATCGACTTCAAACGATGAGCATATTCTGGCTTTCCAAAGAGAAAAGAATGGCGATACATTTATATTTATAGCTAACTTTTCGGACAAGAAGCAAGAGTTTATGATTTCAGTTTCTGGAGATTTTGTAGATTATGAATTATTTGATGAGGTAAGTTTAAAAACTGATGAAATTCACAATTTTGAGGCTTGGGAACACAAAATTTTATTATCTAAGTAAAAATTGACTATTTTTTATAAAATTTTAATAATGTTTATCTTTCGAAATCGTTTTAGTAGATAACTTAATTAGTGAGAATCTTATATTTAAAATATATTTGGAAAAAATGAGTAAGAAATTAACTAAAATAGCTGTTTTAACATCCGGCGGTGATTCCCCTGGGATGAATGCAGCAATAAGAGCAGTTGTAAGAAATGCTGCTTATTGTGATCTCAAATGTGACGGTGTTTACAGAGGTTACCAAGGCTTAATTGAAAATGAATTTATCGAATTAGGTCCAAGGGATGTCAAAAACACTATTAATAGAGGGGGTACTTTTCTAAAGTCCGCTCGTTCAAAAGGCTTTATGACCAAAGAAGGTCGGCAAAAAGCCTACGATAACTTAATGGCTAGAGATGTAGATGCTCTTGTGGTTATAGGGGGTGATGGAACATTTACAGGGGCTTCTATTTTTAGTAAGGAATTCGATATTCCTATTATTGGTATTCCTGGAACCATAGATAACGACATCAATGGAACCGACTATACTATAGGCTATGATACAGCGCTTAATACAGTTGTCGAAGCCATAGATAAAATTCGAGATACAGCAAGTTCTCACGATCGCTTATTTTTGGTAGAAGTTATGGGCAGAGATGCTGGCGATATCGCTTTAAATAGTGGGATAGGTGCAGGTGCTGAAGAAATTCTAATTCCTGAGGAAAACATGGGCATAGAGCGTCTGTTGGAATCTCTTGATAAAAGCCGTAAAACGGGTAAAACGTCTAGCATTATAGTCGTCTCTGAAGGAGACCAAATTGGTAAAAATATTACTGAGGTGGCAAATTCTATCCAAACTAGGCTTCCAGATTATGAAGTAAAAGTAACTGTACTTGGTCATATCCAACGGGGAGGTTCTCCAAGTTGCTCCGATAGGGTTCTTGCCAGTAGATTAGGAGTAGGAGCTGTTGATGCATTGCTGGAAGGATATTCTAATATTATGGTTGGCATAGAACACAAAAAGATAGTTTACGTTCCCTTTGATACGGCCATTAATATTAAAAAAGTATTAGATAAAGATTTGATAAGAGTTGCAGATATTGTATCCTCTTAAATATATATTAAACCTTAAAATTCAATAATTATGACAAAAATAGGTATTAACGGTTTCGGCCGTATTGGTAGAATTGCTTTTCGCATAGCGATGGATAATAAAGATGTAGAAATTGTAGGAATAAACGATTTACTTGATGTCGATCATTTGGCTTATATGCTTAAATACGATTCTGTTCACGGAAGATTCAACAAATCTGTAGACGTTAAAGATGGACATTTAGTTGTAGATGGAAAAACAGTTAGAATTACAGCTGAAAGAGATCCAAAACAATTAAAATGGGATGCTGTTGGTGCAGAAGTTATTGTAGAATGTACAGGAATCTTTAATGATAAAGCTTCAGCTTCTGCTCACATTGTTGCAGGTGCTAAGAAGGTAGTCATTTCTGCTCCGACCAAAGATACTCCTATGTTTGTAATGGGAGTGAATCATAAGGACGCAAAAGCAGAAGATACAGTTGTGTCTAACGCGTCTTGTACAACGAATTGTTTAGCTCCTTTGGCAAAAGTAATCAATGACAATTTCGGAATTGTAGAGGGCCTAATGACGACAGTTCACGCAGCAACCTCAACACAGTTTGTAGTAGATTCTCCATCTGCCAAAAATTACCGTGTTGGTAGAAGTGCCATGAATAACATTATTCCTACAAGTACTGGTGCCGCTGTAGCAGTGACTAAAGTTATACCTGAATTAAAAGGTAAACTAACAGGAATGGCTTTTAGAGTTCCAACAGCAGATGTTTCTGTAGTCGACTTAACGGTTAGAACAGAAAAATCAGTCTCGTATGAAGAGGTAAAAGCTGCAATGAAAAAGGCTTCTGAAGGAGACTTGAAAGGAATCTTAACCTATACAGAAGACGAAGTTGTATCTCAAGATTTCGTATCTCATTCGGGTATATGTAACTTCGATGCGAATGCTGGTATTGCACTTAATGATAATTTCTTTAAGCTCATTGCTTGGTACGATAATGAATGGGGATTCTCTGCAAAAATGCTTGATTTAGCAGTTCATATTGCAAAAGTTTAATTTTTAATTAATCACAAAAGCTTGAATAGGTTACTGTTCAAGCTTTTTTAATATATAAGACTATGATACTTATTGCTGATGGTGGGTCTACAAAGTGTGATTGGATTTTATTGGATGATGAAGGAGAAGTTGTAACCAAAACTAGAACTAAAGGATTAAATCCTGCTGTTTTTAAACCCGATATTTTAAAGTCTCGCTTACAAGAAAATGATGCACTAAAGCAAATTATTCCTAAAGTGAGCAGAGTTGATTTTTACGGAGCAGGTTGTGGCACTCCGACACCCATAAAAAACTTAAAGGGAATTTTAGAAGACTACTTTAATAATGCTGAGGTGAATGTTGAAGAGGACATGGTTGCTGCTGCATTAGCGGCGACTACAGAGCGCGGTATCGTCTGTATATTAGGAACTGGATCTAATTCTTGTTTTTTTGATGGTAAAAAAGTCCACATGGAAGTGGAGTCACTTGGTTATGTCTTGATGGATGAGGCCAGCGGTAACTATTTTGGTAAACGTTTAATACGCGACTACTATTATAAGACCATGGGAAAAGATATGAGTAAAGAGTTTGCTAAACGTTATGATCTCTCAGCAGACTCTATAAAACGAAATGTATACAAAGAAGATAACCCCAATACGTATTTAGCCTCTTTTGCTGAATTTATTTTTACTGCACAAGAACGAAATGGGTATTTTTATAAATTGATTTATGAAGGGATGGAAAAGTTTATTGAGCGCAGAGTGATGTGTTATAAACAAGCTCAAAATGTCCCTATCCATTTTATAGGTTCAATTGCTTTCTTTTCTGAGGATATTATTCGTGATGTTGCTAAACGTTACCATTTAAACATTGGAAACGTCATCAGAAGACCTATCGATGGTCTTATATCTCATTATAAAAAAAATGTTCTAAAAGTTAAATAAATGCCACTACACACAAAGTCTCCTTTAGATTCAAAACACTGGAAAGCTTTAGAGACTCTTTCAAAAAAAGACTATGATTTGAAGCCACTATTCGCTTCAAACTCTAATAGATTCAAAGATTTCTCTATTCATTCTGATGATTTTCTAGTGGATTATTCCAAAAACTTACTCGATAAAGAAGTTTTAGATCACTTAATACACTTAGCAAAAGAGGCGGGTTTGGATGAGGCTATCAATAGTTATTTTGAAGGAGACCTCATCAATCAAACCGAAGGCAGAGCTGTATTACACACAGCTTTAAGAGCCTCTAAAAACAACTCGGCTAAAGTTGAGGGTAAAGATGTTTATGGAGATGTACAAGAGGTATTGTCCAAAATTAAAGATTTTGCAGACCAGGTAAATTCTGGTGAACGCGTATCTTTTAGTGGAGATAAATTTACAGATGTTGTCAATATTGGTATCGGTGGTTCAGACTTAGGCCCACAGATGATTGTAGATGCTTTAGCCTACTACCAAAAGGATATAAAACCTCACTTTGTTTCCAATGTTGATGGAGATCACGTGATGGAAACCATAAAAGGTTTAAATCCCAAAACAACACTTTTTCTTATTGTTTCTAAATCCTTTACTACACAAGAAACTTTGACGAATGCTAATACTCTAAGAGACTGGTTTTTAAAGTCAGCCTCCCTACAAGATGTTAAGCATAATTTTGTAGCTGTTTCTACCAATATAAAAGCAGTAGAAAACTTTGGAATAGATAAAGACAATATTTTCCCGATGTACGATTGGGTTGGCGGAAGATTTTCTCTATGGAGTGCTGCGGGTCTATCGATAGCAGTTAGTCTTGGTTCAAAACATTTTCAAGAGCTTTTGGAGGGTGCCGAAGAGATGGATCACCATTTCAAGACCACAGATTTCAAGACTAATATTCCAGTTATTCTTGCTTTACTTGGTATCTGGTACAATAACTTTTTGAAAGCTGAAAGTGAAGCTGTTATTCCGTACACCCAATACTTACAAAAACTAGCTTCTTATCTTCAACAAGCTTCTATGGAAAGCAATGGTAAAAGCGTGGATAGAACTGGACAGAAAACGACTTATCAAACGGGTACACTTGTTTGGGGTGAACCAGGAACAAACTCACAACACGCGTTTTTTCAGTTAATTCATCAAGGAACCAAGTTGATTCCTTCAGATTTTATTGGATATAAAATTCCATTGCATGGTAACAAAGAACATCATGATATATTGATGGCCAATTATTTTGCCCAAACAGAAGCATTGATGATTGGAAAATCTAAAGAAGAAGTTACAAAAGAGCTTCAAGACTTAGGTATGAAAGAAAAGGATATTCAAAAGCTACTCCCTTTTAAGGTTTTTGAAGGTAATAAGCCTACGACTTCAATTTTAATGGATAAGTTAACTCCAAAGTCATTAGGTAAATTGGTAGCGATGTATGAACATAAAATCTTTGTTCAAGGTGTTATTTGGAATATATTCAGTTATGACCAGTGGGGAGTGGAACTTGGCAAACAACTAGCCAAAAACACGTTGAAAGATATCCAGTCTTCGACTATAGAAGGCTCCCATGATGCTTCTACTAATGCTTTATTAAAGCACTTTAAGGCTTAGGTTGTTCTTTATAAGTTTTAACTAAACCCGAAATGCTTGCATTTCGGGTTTTTTATGTAAGATAATTTGGGAATATATATTTAAATACTTAAAAATCAGAGCAATCGCACGATATGTTTTTAAAAAAGCATATTTTTAGTAAGCTAACTTTTAATCTATGTATTATGCTAGTTAAAGTCTTTGGAAGTTCGGTTTTTGGAGTAGATGCTGAAATAATTACCGTTGAGATTAATATGGAAAAGGGGATAGGCTATCATCTCGTTGGCCTTCCGGATAATGCTATTCGCGAAAGTAGTTTTAGAATTCAGGCGGCACTCAAGAATACAGGCTTTAAGTTTCCAGGGAAGAAAATCATTGTTAATATGGCGCCAGCAGACATGCGAAAAGAAGGATCTGCTTATGATCTAACTTTGGCTTTAGGAATTCTTTCTGCTTCCAATCAAATTAAATCTGAGGAGATTGGCAATTATATCATTATGGGAGAATTGTCTCTAGATGGGAGTTTACAGCCCATCAGAGGAGCTTTGCCTATTGCTATAAAAGCAAAACAAGAAGGCTTCAAGGGTTTTATTCTACCAAAACAGAACGCCAAAGAGGCTGCTATTGTAGATGATCTGAAGGTGTATGGTGTCGAAAGCATAAGTGAAGTCATTAATTTCTTTGACAAAGACGAACCCTTAGAGCCAACAAAAATAAATACAAAAGAAATCTTTTATAATAACCTAGCTCATCCAGAATATGACTTTGCAGATGTTAAGGGCCAAGAATCCATAAAGCGGTGTATGGAAATTGCAGCAGCTGGAGGACACAATATCATTATGGTAGGGCCACCAGGCTCTGGTAAAACCATGCTGGCAAAACGCTTACCTAGTATTCTCCCACCAATGAGTTTGCAAGAAGCTCTTGAAACGACCAAAATACACTCCGTAGTAGGTCGTGTAAAAGAAAATGTAGGCCTTATGGCAGAACGGCCTTTTAGAAGTCCACATCATACGATATCTGACGTAGCTTTAGTTGGTGGCGGAGCTTATCCTCAACCTGGTGAAATTTCTTTAGCACATAATGGCATTTTATTTTTGGATGAGCTCCCTGAGTTCAAAAGAACAGTTTTGGAAGTGATGCGCCAACCTTTAGAAGATCGCGAAGTCACCATTTCTAGAGCAAAATTCACGGTTACCTATCCCTCTAGTTTTATGCTTGTCGCGAGTATGAACCCAAGTCCAAGTGGTTATTTCAACGATCCAGATGCTCCGGTGACCTCTTCGCCAGCAGAAATGCAACGCTATCTTGGGAAAATTAGTGGCCCCCTTTTAGACAGAATAGATATTCATATAGAAGTGACTCCGGTTCCTTTTGAAAAGCTTAGCGATGAACGCAGAGGGGAAAGCAGCGTCGATATTCGTGATCGAGTGACAAAAGCAAGGGAGTCCCAAACGGAACGTTTTAAGGATTCTGAATCGGTGCATTATAACGCTCAAATGAGTGTGAAACACATTAAAACCTTTTGTAAACTTGAAGAATCCTCTAAAGCACTTTTAAAAGCGGCGATGGAAAAGCTTAACCTTTCTGCTCGGGCATACGACAGGATTTTGAAAGTAGCGAGAACCATAGCCGATCTAGAAGGTTCGGCGGATGTTACAGGAACACATATTTCTGAGGCGATACAGTATAGGAGCTTAGATCGTGATGGGTGGTTGGGTTAAATTTTTCTTAGGGCCTTAAATTTAAAACTCTATTTTTGGGATATTTTAAAGAATAACCACAGCTCAAAGTGGTTTTTTCGTTGGGCTGTAGTTGTATTTCCCATGTAATATACCCTGTTTTAGAATCGTATTCTGCTTTGTTATAAATTATGCCAATTTAAACCTATAATGTCAGAAAAAATCGTTTATTTTTCGCTTGCTTTTTATCAAAATAATTACTGCAACAATAGTTATTTTAATTCTTCCAATTTATTTTTAGCATTTATATTATTAGGGTCTAACACTAAAATCTTTTCATAGCATTTTTTTGCTTGTTCAATATTCCCAAAAACCTTGTGTGATTCAGCCAAACTATCCCAAGCATTTAATGATAGAGGATGGTTTTTTGTATTTCATTCATTTATTAGATATGTTTTTGTCACATCATCTTTTTTGATAAATAATAATTCACTTTCATTTTGAATATAATATTTATTCTCATTTTGAAATATTAATTCTCCTTTTACTTTTTCTCCATTTGAGAGTTCCAAGGAAATCTCATACTCTTTTGCTCCGCCAAAATTTGTTGGTATGTTAGGATGTATGTAAATACTGTATACAAACATACTATATACAATTAAGAAACCACCTGCTAAGTATTTGAAAAATTTCTCTACCACATTGTCATAATCAAAATGGTTTTCAGTGAAAAGCGATTTAGTCGGTTCAAATTCTTTTTCATTATTTTTCGCCAATTCTATTTTAGTTTGAACACTTTTGAATGAAAGAAAAATCCCAATAGTCAAGTACAAAAAAGTTGATTGAGATTTTGCGAATTGTTTAAATTCGGAAAAGTAATTATATGTATAAAAAAATGTTACAATGGTAACAAGGATTAATAACCATTTGAAAAAGGGAAAGCTTATTCGATGTACTAAAGTGTTTCTTTCTTTCTTTGAAAAAATTGCGTCAGACATATAAATAAAAAGGAACATTACTGGGACTCCAATCGATAAAGAGGATAGTATAATGTATTCTTTATCTTCAAGTAATTGGCTGTTAATATTAAGTTGGAAAAAAAGTCCTGAAACTATAATGAAATACTTGACTAATAGATGGAAGACTATTATAAAATATGGATGTTTCTTTAGATTCGAAATGTCTAATTTGAATTGAAAAATAATGAAGTATATAGATAAATAAATAATAAAGGTTATTCCTGTGAGGATATTTCGTGGTTGAAGTAAATTGAAATCAACAATGTCAAATTCCAATAAATACATATTGTTGATTAATATCCCAATACCAGTCAAGGCAATTGAAATAATTGATAATTTACCAATAATGGAATTCAGAAAACTTGAATTTTTTTTACTTGAACTTACTCTTTCTGTCATTTGTAATGTTTGGCTACTTTGTTGTCCGATATTAATTGATGTGATTGAGCATTTAAGTTTTAAATAAGCCAAAACAAAGCAATTAATTTTTTATAATGTTGTAATCAGTTTTTTTACATTCCTATCATTTTCTTTCCTAATTCCGTTATCAATTCCTTTGCTAAGTCAAAAAACACCTTCTTTATAATTGGCAGTCCATCTTTTCTACATAAGGCCCAGAATTTTGATAATTTTTTGACAACTTGATTTTTGGAAAGTTCTGTAAGATGTTCTTTTAAATTATTTGCTTCTTCTTTTGTTTCGGTTAAATCAATTTCAGGGTTTTCTTCTTCATACTTTTCTAAATACTTTATAGAAGAGTCTAAATATTTATCAATTAGAATTTGTCTTTTTAAATCAAAAGGTTTTTCATCAGCACCGTCTTCAATAATTTTATATTCTTGGAAAAATTCTTTCGTGTAATTCGTAGTAATTGGATCGTTGTCAAAATATTCAGTTTCATTAAACTGCTTTAACACATTTGACCAATTCTTAATTTGTTGATTTAAATCTGCATATTTATAAGTTCCTTCTCGTTTTTCTAAATTATTAGCAGATGTTGGTTTAAATTTTACATTATAATAAAATCCATTTTGATCTTGTGCATAAGAATTAATTTGAAAATAAAAGTCTGATTCGGAATCAACATCTTCATATCGAATGTAGCCTTTTTCAGGTTTTACAAGTTTTGATTCAGAAGGAACATTTTTCTTGTAAGTGTTTAATTGGCGAAGTATTTCTAAAGGATATTTCTTTTTCATTCAGGTATCAGTTCAGTTTTATATATTGTTCAATCAATTTATGTGTCTGCAAGTACCTTCTATTTCTGGATAAATCGTTTTATTATTCATTCCTAAAATATCTAACTTCAAGAGCATAGTTAATTTTTCGGATGCTGGAATTTCAATTAATGAAATTTTGTTTCCAAATTCTTTTTCCGAATCCAATTTTTTAAATTTATTGTCATTTAATGAATGAGCTGTAAACCAACCGTTTTGAGCAATAATCCTTTCATTGTTTAAGATCGGTCTAAAGATTTTAGACGAGCTTATTTCGTAAGGTGAGTGATTCTTATGAACATCAAGCATGTTTTCATCCGATTGCTTTAATATATAAACATATCCGGTGGATTCTTTACTTTCATTACAAGCAAACCATAATGAAACTAATGGGTTGGTGCTCCAATCGAGTAATTGTGTTGCAAGACCAAAATGTTGTGCGTAAACTAATAATTCCCAATCATTAAGATTTCCTGATTGTGTTAATTTATCTCCTCTTCTTTTAAGTTCATCAATCAATGATTTTTCCTTTCTTATAATATAAGTATTATCCATCTTCATAAAAATTTTGGAATCAAGGGATGATTTTTAGTTTGTCCTCTAAAGAGTAAAGACTCTGGAGCATTACTAACAATATCAACTTCATTTTTTTCATTTACTTTCAATGAACCATCATCATTATACGAAATCATAATACTATCACTTCTTCCAAGTGATAGAACTTCCTCTATAAATTTTTCAAATGTTTCGGTAATAACTTTGTGCATATTTCGATTTTTCATTAATTCTGAGTAACGTTTTGTTCACACCTTGTTTTTACTAGTATTCAGGCAAGCTTAATGTCACTCATTCTTGCATCTAAATTAGCAATTTGTTTTTGAAGTTCTATGACCTTTCTCTCTCTTTTTTGGTCAAGATGTTCATAAACAATAGGAGGATTGAATTGTTGATTTTTATAGAGCATATTCCGAAGTATAGGGGCTAATTTTCTTGCAGTAGCAGAAATAGCTACAGTCGCGGAACCACCAAAGGATTACAAGAAAATTATAAAGGATAAACTGGAATACAAAAATTAAAAAGCGGTTCTAAAAAGATAATTAGCAGAGTAATACCAATTTAGTTTTTAAATGTTGCATTAAAAATTTGAATTATACTACGACGTAGCTCAGTACAGATTTTTTACTTAGTTGAGGAAAAAAAATATAAGCATAGCGATAGTTACGGTTCTATTTTATGACGATTAATAAGTGAAAAATAAACTGATTTTATCCAACATTTAAACGCCAAATTGGTATTAGTAGCTGTTTCTTATTCTATTTTTGAATCCCAAACCAATTCGATCATTTTATAAAAATCGTTTTGGTTAAATGTGTATTTTTTTTCTGTATCCACTCTATGAACTAAAACTACTTTCGAAGAAGGATATATTCCCAACATATGCACATTGGTGCCTGTATGGTAAAAAGATGAACTTTTCCTAAACTCATTTTTCATAAGAACAGACCACAGCATTCCATAACCAATTCCATATCCTGGATTTGTTACAGAATAGGCTTTTGTACTTACTTCAATCCAAGATTTTTGAATTATCTGCTTTCCTTTCCAATTACCATTGTTAAGATATAGTTGTCCGAATTTAGCCATATCTCTAGCTGAAAGCCTAAAATGATAAGCTGGGTAATTTGATTTGCTCTTTTCATATTGATAAAAACCATCTACGTTAGGAATACTTGCATTTTCATCTTCACCATCAATTTGGGAATATTCACCTAAATAGTCATCCATACCAATTGGATCTGCAATTTCAGTTTTAAAAAGTTCAAACACACTTTTTCCTGCTGCTTGTTCTAGGATAGCTCCTAAAACGTTAAAATCCCAATTATTATAAAAATAGTTTTCATTAGGTATAAATTCGTCTCTTTCGGGTCTGTTTGAAACCATTCCACTAGAGTTTGCGGCAGCATCGTGATAAACTCCTGACCTTGCTTTCAACAAATCAATAATTCTAGCTGATTTTTCGTTTTCTGAAAGACTGGGTATAATATCATCAATATTCAAATCTTGTAATGTTGCCGTAGTATCAATTATTCCTTTCTCAACATAAATCCCATAAAGTGCACTTATAAGTGGTTTTCTTATTGAGTGAATTGTATGTTTATAATTCGTCTTTCCCCATTCAAAAATGATTTTACCATCAACTAATAAGATTAGTGATGAAGAACCTGCACTAGCTAGAAACTTCGAAAGTGAGTCAAGCTTTACAGCGGAAAAACCTAAACTTTGCGGAGTTGTATATTCAAAATTCTGTTCGTCTTGTGCAAAAGCTGAACATGTTAAAGAGGTAATAAATGTAATGGAAATTAATATTCGTATTTGGGTATTCATTTTTCGAGGCTCTTTAATTGATACTAACGGTTAGTAATCGAGTAGACAAGGGGAATTTCACCCCAAGCCTCTCACAGAACCGTGCTTGAAAGTCTCCCCTCACACGGCTCTTGTTGTACAAATCTAAGCGATAATGTTTATCTGAGAAAAGTTCCAATGGTAAAACAAAGTAGGAAATTGCTTTCTTACCGTTGCCAACCATTTGTACCCTTTCCTAATACTGGTTTTATAACGCTTATACCTTTTCCTTGCCCACCAAACTAATCGTTTACTTAGTAATCGAAAGACTTTTGTAAGTTCATACATCTTAAATTTACCATAGTAACGCACCCATCCCCTAATCATTGGATTAAGATATTGTGCCACTCCTACAATGCTTTTAAACGTAAGTTTATTTACCTTGAGTTCTTCGAGCTTGTCTGCGATTCGTTTTCTTGAACTAATACTTATAGCACAATCATAACCTAAAAATAGCTTTCTCTTTTTCTTAGAATAAGCTGTTCTTGGTTGAAAAGAGTATCCCAAAAAATCAAATCTGACCATTGGGTGATTTTCTTTTCTTCTGTAATCTCGGCAATAGACAATTTTTGTCTTTTGTGGATGTAATTCTAATCCTACCGATTCCATTCTTTGATGTACTAATTGCAGTATTTGTTCCGCATGAGCTTTTGTATTACAGTGTAATATCACATCATCGGCATAACGAGTGAAAACTACATTTTTGTCTACCTTTTCCAACCATGTATCAAAAGCGTAATGCAGAAAAAGATTTGCCAGTAAGGGACTGATTACTCCGCCTTGTGGCGTTCCTTTTCCTTTCCTTTGGGTCAGCTTTCCAGACTTTGTAACAACGGGTGCTTCCAGCCATCGTGTGATGTAGAGTTTAACCCAATTTTCAGGTACATGTTTCTCTACTGCAAGCATCAGTTTGTTATGGTCTATATTGTCAAAGAAACCTTTGATGTCTAAGTCAATTACCCAATTTTTTTTCCAACAATTTAATCTAACTTTTGATAATGCCTGATGGGCACTTCTTTTTGGTCGATAGCCGTAAGAATTTGGACTGAATACTAACTCTAATCTTGGTTCAAAAAACATTTTAACCACCATTTGCCCTACTCTGTCACTAATAGTGGGTATACCCAATTTACGGATTGTACCGTCTTTCTTTGATATCTCTACTTCTTTGACAGGTGGGGGGAAATAACTCCCTGATGCCATCCGATTCCAAAGTTTGTAAAGGTGTTTCCTGCGGTTGGCATCAAATTCTTGCATACCAATAGCATCTATTCCCGCACTTCCTTTGTTGGAACGCACTTTTTGATAAGCCTCCCAAACCATTAGGCGACTTATCGGTATTGATTTTGTTTCATTCCATAAATTCATCCTCACATTTTGTAAGTTGATTCGTAAAATGCAACTGTACAACTTAACCCCTTTGCTCCAGTTTCATTACAAAACCTTCTTCACTACTACGGATTAATCTGCCTCTGCTTATAACTTCGGTATTCTATCTCTCGATTGTTTCGATTGTATATTTCCCTTTGACTTGTAGCGAATCCTAATGCGGTAGCCTTACACAAGTCTATCATTCATAAGCAGTTTCCCAAGTTCCGTAAATAAGCCTGAATAAAGTTCTTGCCATCTGAATGACGCCAGTCTTACAGAAAATAAATAGGTTATCTCTGTAATTAATAGTATCAATACTATTACTTTTCACTCCGTATCATACTTCGTAGCTTTTGACTGGAGGTTCCTACTTCTCGACACCTCTTCAATGGTTCACTTTAGTTCAACTCCTTTATTCGTACCTGCTAATCTCCAGGACTAGATTCTCCTAAACGCTCAATACCAAGACTATTAATCAAAGCACCTTTAGGTGGTTTAAAGCCATCGCCTATACAACGACTCTGATGGATCTACCATCATCTTATCTACAGCATGCAGCCAGTTTAATGCCTTGGCTGATTCTTGGCACACTATGGCAAGTAGGGCAGTAGAAAGCGATAAACTTTCAAGTTTGCACTGAGCCAAAACGTTGTATTTTGTTTTTAATTTATTCATTCTTAAAAGCCAAATCAACGATTTGGCGGTGTTTGTAAATAGCACTGAACTTTCGTAAACCACCGAACGCCCTATTTGCTATATACAGTGTTAGCAGCTGCCTTTTTACTTTTCTCGATTTTCATAAAAATATTCACCAAGTTCAACAATTTTCATTTCTGTAGAGTCTTTCGCCTGATTCCTGAATTCGACTAAAAGCTTTTTGCCATTCTCATTATCAAATGCCTTTAGAGTTTCGTAAGCGTCTGCCCGAAAAATTTTCAATTCTGAAGTGTCAAAAAGAATATTTCCCATCAGTTCAGTCGCAGGTTGATAGTCAATTTTTTGAAGTCCAAGAATTGCATATCGTCTGAACTTCATTTCCTTGTCTTCAATTACCTCCATCAGTATTGGTCCAATTTGATAACCTGCTTCTTCAATCGGTCTGACAATATATCCTTCGGCAACTGATTGGTTATGAAAGACAGAGTAGTAATGGAAAGCACATTTTTTGTCGATTATTTGTCCAACAGTAAAGTGATAAGTTAGGGTTAATGCGAATACAAGTCCCGCTGTTTTGAATTTCCGTTTTCTTAGTCGGAGAAGTCCGAATACAAAGAGGTTCGCTGTTAATAACCAAAAAATTGTCTTGTAGAAGAATACAGAAGTCAATGCAATGTCGAGCATTAGCAAATCCTTTCCTTTTGGGTTCCAAGCGTAATTGTCTGTCCAAGTCCACATTTTCCATAATCCAATTACCAACAAAGTGGTAATCAGATAGGGCAATATTTTCTTGGTGAATGTCTTCATTTTAGGTTGCTGCTAACGTGTTTGTATATGGTTTGTTGCGTGTTTTAAGCAACTAATTTAGTAAATAATTACCGACCAAGAAAGTCCGCGAGGACTTTCGCAAATAGGCAAAAAGCCAGCAATAAATTATATACGGTGTTGCCCACAGTATTTTACTCAGTCAGAAATTTGATCGTATAATTAATTACAAAATCAGAAATAAATGATTTTATAAATTCATCATCGTTAGATTCATCGTTTTCTTTTAATTCCGCATATAATTTTTTGTATTCTTCTGTTTTTTCAAACATTTCGAATTGACGTTTTTTAAACTTTACAAACTCCTTATTTTTATATTTTCGAGCTTCATTAAAATTGCCTTTCTCAATTTCGAGAAGCCAATATTTACTATATGTAGATGCATAACCCATATGAACATATTCAACAATTTTTCCGTGTGGTAATATCAGAATTCCAGTGTACCAATCTATTTTAGCTTTCTCTTTATTTGGAAAAACTTGCTTAAATGCAGAAATCCATTTTGTATCATAATCATCTTCTGAATCCTCATCAGAAACTTCAATTTTAATATCAGTCAAGAATAATTGTTCGTCAATAATTTCAAAGTATGCTACGTATCCACGCCATAAGGCAGTTGACATCATTCCGCTTTGAGGTCGTTTGTCAGGGAATTTTTCAAAATATGGTTCGAGTGGGTTTGAATTCAGATTGTATTCAGTTCCTTTGAATGTAATTTTGTCAGGATATTGAGCAGTAACTATACTTTCAGCTTTTACAATTCCAATTGTAAGCACAATTAATATTAATGATAGCGTTTTTTTCATATTGTGGGCAACATCCGTATAAACCCCATTCAAATCTTCATTATAGGGTATATATCTATTTAGGACGTTGTTTTATTTTCATCTAAACTAACACTTTCATACATAGTATCCAATGGGCTTTTATTCATCGCTAAAACTCGAGTATAAATTTCTGCCGCCTTGAAGCTATTATGACCTAAAGCAGACAGGATATGTCTTAAGCTTGTTTCCCATTCCATAGGGGTGTGGAAAAACTATGACGTAAAGTGTGTGGGGTGCTCCAAGGCTTACCGGTGGTGCTTTTAAAGCTTTGCGATACATACTTTGATCTTTAGTTACTTTCGTTATTTTTAGTCATAAATTAATTATGCCTTGGTCACCTAAATTAGTTAAAACAGACTTTAAAAAACTACTTTTTTAATCATTTAAAGGTATTTAACCGTTAAGAACGGATAGACTTAAGTTATGTCCTTGCCGAGATGTTGTGAAAAATAAATGCAAACTTTGCTTAGTAGCCTATCGACTTATGATTGTTGTAAGATTATCAAAAAAACTACACTAACACTCTCCACTAAAGAGTTTATACGGCGTTTTCAACTTCATATTTTTCCCAAAGGCTTTACTCGAATAAGGCATTATGGATTTTTGAGCAGCAGTTGGAAAAAAGAGAAGTTGCCGCTATTACAACTGCAATTAAGAGATAAAAACTTGGCACACATATTAACCTTTGCCACTCAAGAGAAGTCCTTACATCGCTGTTGTCCGAGTTGTAAAAAGGAAACCTTGATCACTCTTTTTACCTTTGATAGTCGTGGTCCTCCAAAGGATTACAAACAAATTATAAAGGATAAACTGGAATACAAAAATTAAAAAACAGCATTAGCAGAGTACTGACTAAACTGAAGGAAAATGATAAAAAACAACAGATTTTAACACCAAAAAAAAGTGACCTCCCTAAAAGGTACCTTATTTATATAAGCAACTGAATAAAAAGGGATGCAAAGCACTCTAAAAACAACCTTCTCCTTTTGTAAGGTTCTTGCCAACTCATCGAATCCCCCTTACCAACAATTCTGAATCAGTCAACTAATCATATAGCTGAGTCCACTGAGCTTGCCTGTTGTGCCTTGTCAGGAAGGTCTGTCGAAGTGTTGACCTATCGGCACACCATATGCTTAGTTATTACCTGCTGTTCTTTTATTCGCTTAATGCATCTATAATTTTCAATTTTAATTCTTCATTAAAATCATCTTCTATTACTATTGAGCTAATTATCTCTTGTAATAATTCCTTGTCAATCTTATTGTCTGCAACATATACTGCAATATTTTCCATTTCTATAATGAATTTATCAATACAGTATTCAATTCCATTGACTTCGAGTAAATATGCACCTAGTGCAATTGAGGTTCTTTTATTTCCATCATTAAAAGCGTGAAATTTATTTACGGCAAATACAAGATGAGTTAGTTTTTCTTCGAATTCAGGATAGTAAAGGTCGTTTTGTATATGTTCTAAAACACTCTCAATTTTCCCGATTTCTATAATTCCAGAATTTCCTCCAGAATTTTCTATTATAAAGTCATGAGTCCGAATTGCGTGTTGAATATCAAAATAAATATATGTTTCCATTATCTATCTTTTAATCTTTTGAACACATCAATATTATTTAGAATTCTGTCTTCTAAATCCAAACTTTTTTCTCCTAAAAATTTGTCAAATTCCTCCGTTGTTAGATGTGTGATATAATTTTTTAGCTTTTCATGTAATGCATCTCTAAATGCCATATCTCTGCTAGCCATCAAACCTCTTACTTTTTCTCTTAGCGGTTCGTAAATAGAATTAGTTAGATTTTCAAATTGGTCGAATAAGGTATTTGTTTCAGATAGGCGTAATTTTCTATTTGCTTTCTCAGAATGGGTTTTTAAAAAATCAGAAAACCCATTTTCATAACTTGAGACAAGGTCTAACACTTCAGAATACATTGTAGACCTTACACTTTCTTTATCCTTTAATTTAAGTATTTGACGATATTCTTTTGCATCTTCTTTGAAGATACTTTTATAAACTTTATTTGTTAGTTGGGCGTATTTGAATTTATTTGGTTCTACATAATTATCCAAAGCATTAATTAATTCTTGTCTATAATTATGCTCTTTTATTGCGCTGGATAAAAATTCTTCTTCTCTTTGATTTATGTACTTTGTATTGCCTCCAAGTTTTTGATTTATAGCGTCTATTACGATATCTAAAATAAAAGCTCTTAATAATTTAGCTTTCTCACTTTCCGTTAAAAGCATGCCTATATTTAAAAAAGCTCGGAATGTAAATACACCAAGAGAAGGTGCTTTTTGAAGTGATTTATCTATGTTAGCGACATTCGTGTCGTTGACATAAGCTACTTTGAACTCTTTCAAGCGGTTAAACTTTAATACTTCATAACCAGATTCCTCAAATTCAGACTTATTTTTTTCTATATATCTATCAACAGTTCTCTCATCAATTTCAAAGAATTCCGCCACTTGCTTTTTAGTAAATCGATACTTACTTTCGAACATTATTCCTGGAAAAGAAATTTCATTATAAATAATTTCTAAAGCATAATTATTATTGAGAATATTTCTTCTATGTAAGTTAGATGTTGTTAAATCTTTGTTCATTTTGTAAAGTTACGATTTTTCTTTTTTTCGTAATGTTGGGTAACGTGTTTGTGGTCGAGTAGACAAGGGGAATTTCACCCCAAGCCTCTCACAGAACCGTGCTTGAAAGTCTCCCCTCACACGGCTCTTCTAATTTAGTATACAAATATAAGCTCATCCTTTTTCAAGTTGGCAAATTGTAAATTAAAATTATCTCATCCCTTTGCTCCAGTTCCATTACACAACCTTCAACACTACTACGAATGAGTCCGCCTCTGCTTACAACTTTGGTATTCTATCTCTCGATTGTTTCGATTGAATATTTCCCTTTGACTTGTAGCGAATCCTAATACGGTAGCCTTACACAAGTCTATCATCCATAAGCAGATTCCCAAGTTCCATAATTAAGCCCAAGTAAAGTTCTTGCCACCTGAATGACGCCAGCCTTACAGAAAATAAATAGGTTATCTCTGTAATTAATGTTATTGCTAACATTACTTTTCACTCCGTATCATACTCCGTAGCTTTTGACTGAAAATAGCAACTTCTCGACACCTCGTCAGTGGTTTACTTTCGTTCAACTCCATTACTCACACCTGCTAATCTCTAGGACTAGATTCTCCTAAACGCTCAATACCAAGACTATTAATCAAAGCACCTTTAGGTGGTTTAAAGCCATCGCCTATACAACGACTCTGATGGATCTACCATCATCTTATCTACAGCATGCAGCCAGTTTAATGCCATGGCTGATTCTTGGCACACTATGGCAAGTAGGGCAGTAGAAAGCGATAAACTTTCAAGTTTGCACTGAGCCAAAGCGTTGTATTTTGTTTTTAATTTATTCATTCTTAAAAGCCAAATTAAAAATTTGGCGGTGTTTGTAAATATCACTGAACTTTCGTTAGACTTTGATCGCCCTATTTGCTATATACAATGTTATAGCCTTTTTTAATTTTTCTCTGTATTTATTTTGTCCACCAGAACCAGGAAAATCAATTAATTCTGAGTTTGAAATGTTGATGTTATTCTCTTTTAAAAACTCAAAGTTTGCTCTGAAAACTGTGGCGGAAATAAGAACAATAATTGTTTCAGATGTTAATAATTTTGTAATACGTTTCAATAAGTTTTCTTGCCCCTCTTTTATTAACTTAATTTTTTTAGGCGAGCTATATTTTTCTTCAAATGGTTCGTTTAATGAGTCAATTAGATAGAATCCGTCATTTTTAAATTTCTCTAAAAATGTCTTTTTAATTGAACGAATTTCTTTAGTTGTAATGCCTAATACAGATTCAGGATATATAACTTTCATTGTTTCTAAAAAGAGACTGTCTTGTTCTTTAACATTTTCGAAATAAAAGAATCTATTAGAATTCGATTTTGGTGGTGTTTCAGAAATTAGTAGATATTTAATCTTTTTCGGTTTATATTTTATTCTTGCCTGTTCGATTGTCATAACGCAGATTTTATTTTTGAAATAACATCTTCAAAATCATAGTTTTCAAAAACGTAGATTAAGTCACATCCGTTGTCTTTGCAAAGTTTTTGTTTTTTCTTATCTAATCTTTGTTGTTTTTTAAATGATTCTTCTCCTCCAAAAAAGTCAACGGGTTTTTGATGCTGAACTCCTTGATACTCTATTCCTATATTTTTGTTTGGAAAATATATATCGAGATGCTGTCTTTTTAGCCAAAGCGGTTTTCCGTGATGGACTACTTTTTCATTTTGAAATTCGTTATGGATTTTATAATATAATTCGGTCTCACTAATCCAGCCTTCTCCTACAAGTGGTAAATTCTTTTCACTACGAACTGTATTTTCAGATTCTCGAATAATTTCTTTGAATTTGTTATGCAATGCAACTGATACTATGTAAGGAATTGTATCTCTTTTGAAATACGGTGTTGTCAACGGTGCTCCTGCAAATAAGTAATGATGATATTGTTTTGGATAAGGATATTTTGAATTTTGAGTTTTTTTGTACTCACTGTACCACATTTGGTAATCAGATTCATTTGTATAGTATTCTTTTAATTCCTCAAAATCCTCTTCGGTTATATTTCCATAGTCAAATTGTTTAAGAAAATATTCGGTGTAATTTATTTTGTTTTCGAAATGAAAATCTTTTAAGAAAATACTAATTAATTCAGTGACCTGTTCAATATTTTCGTTGCCAAATTTTGTTAAACCACTTTGGGAGCCTAAAATTTGAAGGATTTCTTCTCCACGGATGTCTGTTTCTGTACAATTACCTCTTACATAAATAATGTCTTCAATACTCCCACATTTTCCTTCTTTTAGATAAATCCAAGCATTATCAAAGTCACTAATATACAGAAAAGCGTCTTTTAGCCACGCTGAAATGTATAAAGAGATTTTTTCATTACTTCCATAAAACTTGTAAATTCTCTCAAATTTATTTATTAGTGGTTCTATTTTTTTTCTCTTAACAAATTCCTTAACGCTTTTGTATAAATAGACAAAGATGTATGAAAGATTTTCCTCAATCTCAATTTTTTTACCTTTTTCTAATGCAGATACAAGTTCGGAATAGAACTCTTTTTGCTTTTTAGTAGCAGAAGATAATGAGGGGTAATATGTATTCCATTCAGGTACTTGCATTTTATTTATCGAATTGGCTATAACGTGATGTGGTCGAGTAGACAAGGGGAATTTCACCCCAAGCCTCTCACAGAACCGTGCTTGAAAGTCTCCCCTCACACGGCTCTCCTAATTTAGTATACAAATATAAGCTCATCCTCTTTCAAGTTGGCAAATTGTAAATTAAAATTAGCTCATCCCTTTGCTCCAGTTCCATTACACTCCCGATCGCTATCGGGATCTTCACTACTACGAATGAGTCCGCCTCTGCTTACAACTTTGGTATTCTATCTCTCGATTGTTTCGATTGAATATTTCCCTTTGACTTGTAGCGAATCCTAATGCGGTAGCCTTACACAAGTCTATCATCCATAAGCAGATTCCCAAGTTCCATAATTAAGCCCAAGTAAAGTTCTTGCCACCTGAATGACGCCAGCCTTACAGAAAATAAATAGGTTATCTCTGTAATTAATGTTATTGCTAACATTACTTTTCACTCCGTATCATACTCCGTAGCTTTTGACTGAAAATAGCAACTTCTCGACACCTCGTCAGTGGTTTACTTTCGTTCAACTCCATTACTCACACCTTGCCAACCTCGTGGATTGGATTCTCCTAAACGCTCAGCACCCCCGAGGCTTCGGGGCTCTTTACAACAGAACCTTTAGGGGGTTTAGAGCCATCGCCTATACAACGACTCTGATGGACCTACCATCATCTTAATTACAGCATTCAACCATTTTATTTATTGCCATGGTTGATTCTTGGCACACTATGATTTTTTGCGTTGATTAAACAACTAATTTAGTAAATACAAATTGAATAGAAAATCCGCGAGTCCCGACGCTTCGGGATTCGTAAGTAAAGAAGAACTAGCAATTAATTATACACGTCTTAAGTTTACAATTCATTAAATTTAGATATAAATCAGAAAGCACCAAAGAGAGGAATAAGGTTAATATACACGCAGAGACTATGATCTCGTCAATCCTGAAGCCTCGGGAAAAACCCCCTCTCTTTTCTACACAGATTTCGAACTCCCGATATCTATCGGGAGTATCAGGCTTTAGACCTCGATTTTAGCCTGTGCTGAGCGCAGTCGAAGTATTGAAACTCGCGTAGTATGTACTTTCAAAAAAAACATTTTATTATGATTAAAAATATTAAATATTTTGGAATTGACATTAGTTATTTAGTGTTTGATGTTACAGATTCTGATGGTAAATATTATCAGTTTAAAAACAATGTATCAGGCTTTAAAAAGTTCACAAAGCTCTTAAAAACAGATAGTCATTGTGTTATGGAAGCCACCGGTTATTACCACTACCAACTGGCTTACCATTTACTTGAATCTGGTATAAAAGTATCTGTAGAAAACCCATTAGCTGTAAAACGTTTTATCCAGATGAAGTTGTCAAAAATCAAGACAGATAAGAGCGATTCAAAACTTATTTGTGAGTATGCTCAGAAGGTAAATCTAAAACTGTGGAAGGGAAACACAAAAGATGAGATGGAATGTCTTCAAATCACCAGAGCACTATCTGTATATACAAAGCAGAGCACCATGTTAAAAAACAAATTACATGGAGAAGCTGTTTTGGGAGAGCCAAGTAAAGCAGTTGTAAGGTCCTTAAAACAGAGTTTAAAACAGCTTACAAAAGAGATGAAAACCTTAGAGGATAAGTTGTTGGTTTTAGTAAAACAATCACATCAAGACCTATTAACTCGTTTAAAAACTAGTCCAGGCATTGGACCTAAAACATCAATTATGTTAGTGGTTTTAACAGGTGGTTTTGATCGGTTCACAAGTGCAGCAGAACTATGCAGTTATGCTGGTCTAACACCGGTGATTAGGCAAAGTGGTAGTAGTGTAAAAGGACGCCCTCGAATAAGTAAAATAGGCAATCAAAAACTTCGTAATTTATTATTTATGTGCAGTTTTAATGCTTGTAAATACAACAAGGCTTGCAGAGATCTTTACGAGCGAATAGTAGCCAAAGGAAAGAGTAAGAAATTAGGCATTAACTGCGGTATGTAATAAGCTCTTAAAACAAGCCTTTGCCATCGCAAAATCAGGGTTGATATATGATAAAGAATATAAAAGTACTCTAGTGAAAAATTAATGAGTTTTTACTTGTTTTTTGCCACAGTACTTTGTTAGCTGTAGTTATTTTACTTTATATGGAATGGTTTTTAATTTACTAGCTATATAATCAGTGGTCTTTTTTGAGATATTTAAATCTTTAGCAATTTTTCTCCAATTAAGAAAACTTAGATTTATTTCATTAATTATTTTTTTTGGGTTTTTGATAGAATACTCGTCTGCTACGTGAAGAATATCTTTTAGATTGAAGTTTTGATTTTTACCATTTATTGAGAGGAAATGTGGTGTGATTCTATTAAAATTCTCATTATAACTAAATGTTAAATCATAGGCTGGAGATAAATTCCATTCTCCATTCTGTTTCATATTGAATCCGAGATTTTTAGTATGGTCATCTACGTTTTGACCAATTACATTGAAAACCATTATCTTAAATAATTGTTCCTTTGAAGAATAATCCAAATTTATTTTATTTAATATTGTAAATATTTGTTCATAAGAATAAGTGTCCGGCAATTTGAAATTCATTCCAGCAAATGCGTGTAGGGTCTGAGTATGAATCTTTTGTCCATTGATGCGATCAAACCTTTTAGTCATAAAGTAAAAATCATTTTCAAATTCTTTTAATTCTGAATCCATAATGATAATTTTAGATTCTTTTGCCATTAGGTAATATGCATATTCAATTTTACCTCTTTCTTTATCAGAGTCTAAACCTATGTCTCTATTGAATTTTAGAATCCAACTATCTTGGTTTTTTGATGGTAAGTTATCACCTCTATAAATATCCCCTGTCTTATTATCAATATTAATTAGAACTTTTGGTTGAGCTCCTCCTGGAGATGTTCCTATGTGGAAAAGGTTTGCCATATTGTCAATATTAGCTACAGGTTCATTTTTTAGTAGTGATATTGATAATTCATTTAGTTTTTTTAAGTTTAATATTTTAGTGCTAGTTTGTTCATGTTTAGCAGGTACAAACTCAAGTGCTCCCATTCCTCTATTGCCTATATAAGCTAATTTTTCTATTGGGGTAAGATCTCTATAATTTTTACCTTCTTTCTCGAGATATTTTGAGAATAATTCAGTACCAAATTTATCAGGTAATGAATCTGATATAAAAAGAGGAAGTCCTTTATTCGTGTCAAATAATAAACTGCCCTCACTACTATACTCTAATTTTTGAATTGAAGAGATTATTTTCTTTGTGGTAGGGTTTATTATGGGGGACAATTGAATTTTACTTTGAATAAATTTTTTTGCGTATTCAAAAGTGCTAGTTTTCTTTGTTTCATTCCAAATAAGAACTCCAACAAGATTTTCCCATATAATTACTTCTAATAGATTCATTTTTTATATCCCCCTCTTTTTTTTTTCTTTTTTTCTTTTTCATAAATTTCCATAGGAGTTAATTCATACTCTTCCTTTTTTAGAAAGAATTCAAATTCATCCAAAAATTCAAGAGATCTAGAAATTGAAATTAGTGAAGCTATCGAGAAATTTCTCCCTTTTTCGATTCCTGCAATGGAACTTCTGCTCATACCAGTTTTTTGAGCTAATTCAGTTTGCGATAAGCCAGCATCTACGCGTAATGAGCTAAGTTTTTCTCCCCATTTTCGTATTAACTCTTTATCTGAATAGCCGTAATATCTATTTTCCATATTCAAATGTACTACAAATAGGTCAATAAAGCAAATTAATATAAGTAATGTCCTTTTTATGATACAATTTTAGAAATAACTAATATAGGAATAAATGAGTTAGTTTAAACTACAGCCAACGTTTATGTATAAGGTTAGTTGCGTGGTTAAGTAACTAAATTAGTAAAAATTGAACGAACCAGAGGAAATTCCGAAGGAATTTCCAAGTAGGCTAGAACCAAGCAATTAATTTTATACGGTGTTGGCATTTCGTTATTTTATTCCGATTATGTATTCCCATTTCAGCATTTCAGTTCATGTTTGAGTGAGTAATTCATTACACGTTCTGATATTCAATTCCGTTTGAGTGATAAAATCCGCAATAGTTTTTAGTCAGTTTTCGAGTTCCGTCAACTTGTCCAAACCCAGATATAAATTTATTTATCCGTTTTCTTAATGTTTCGAAAAAACACAACATATAGTCCAGTAATGAAAAATCCGGAAACAATCAAAATCGTTTCAGTATTTATTTGTTGTTGGTGTCCTGTGTCATTTCCAATGAGCATTTTGATAATAACAAACCATAATGCCAAAGCAATAACGAAGAAAATTATTCTTTTATTCAGAGTTAGGTTTCTAATTTTTTCTATCATTTTAAATTGTTTTTTAATTTGTTCGCAATGAATGCCAACGTTTAGTATATGGCAAGTAGGGCAGTAGAAAGCGATGAACTTTCAAGTCTGCTCTGAGCCACATTTTTATATTTTGTTTTTAATTTATTCATTTTAAAAACCAAATTAAAAATTTGGCGGTATTGGTAAATAGCACTGGACTTTCTTTAACCGTTGAACGCCCTATTTGCTATATACAGTGTTACCACCTTTTTTTATTTTTCTTTCATTTGTCTGTGATATAATAGCATTTGGGGCAATAAGAATATCGACATAAAGAAACTTGCTGGCGGTATTTTGTCAAAGCCTTTGATTACTCCGAACGCTGCAATTAGTCCAACAACTGAAACAATAACTACGGTATTTATTCTTAGCGCCCATTTTAAATATCCTTTCTCTTGCCAAACGTCCCAACTATCAATTGCTCTGCCATCATTCTGTCTGATAATTGAGCGTAATAAGTTTATAAACTTCTGAGAGTCTTTCATTAGTAATTTACCGTTGCTAATATTTATTTCCCTGTCTGAAGTGATTATTTTTCTTAGTAATTGGTGTTGGTCGATTACAACTGTTTTAATCTCTTTTGCAGGTATTGCTTCTATTGCGGAGTAATTAAAAATGAGTTTCTTTTTCCATTTGAAAATCAGGGTTTCATCATTAAAGTCAACTATTAAATCTCCCTTGGCGAAGTAGTATATCAGGCCTGATAGTCCTGCAAACATTGGAATCGAAACAATCCAAAAGTAGCCTTTAGGCATAAATTCTAATCCTGCAAACAAAGAACCTAATAGTATAACAGGTAACAAAAAGACTATGGTAATAACCCTTGATTGATTAAATATTGTCAGTTTGTAGCTCTTCATTTTAATTGGTGGTAACATCCGTATAAACCCTATTAAAATCTTCAATATTGGGTATATATCTATTTAGGACGTTGTTTTATTTTCATCTAAACTAACACTTTCATACATAGCATTCAATGGTTTTGTTATTCATCGCTAAAACTCTAATGTAAATTTCTGTCGCTTCGGAGCTATTATGACCTAAAGCGGCCTGGATATGTCTTAAGCTTGTTACCAGTTCCATAGGGGTTGTGGAAAACTTATGACGTAAAGTGTTTGGGATGTTCCATGACTAACTGTTGATGCTTTTAAAGCTTTGTTATACATACTTTTATCTTTAGTTGCTTTCGTTATTTTTAGTCATAAATTAATTATGCCTTGATCACCTAAATTAGTTAAAACAGACTTTAAAAAACTACTTTTTTAATCATTTAAAGGTATTTAACCGTTAAGAACGGATAGCCTAAAGTTATGTCCTCGTGGAGATGTTGTGAAAAATAAATGCAAACTTTGCTTAGTAATCCGTCGAGTTATGATTGTTGTAAGATTATCAAAAAAACCACACTAACACTCTCCAATAAAGAGTTTATACGGCGTTTTCTACTTCATATTCTTCCCAAAGGCTTTACTCGAATAAGGCATTATGGGTTTTTGAGCAGCAGTTGGAAAAAAGAGAAGTTACCGCTATTGCAACTGCAATTAGCAGATAAAAACTTGGCACACATAATAACCTTTGCCACTCAAGAGAAATCCTTACATCGCTATTGTCCGAGTTGTAAAAAGGAAACCTTAATCACACTTTTCACCCTTGACAGTCGTGGGCCGCCCAAGGGTTACAAATACATTTTAAAGGATAAACTGGAATGCAAAAATTAAAAAACACCATTAGCAGAGTATTACCCAAACTGAAGGAAAATGATAAAAAACAGCAGATTCTCACACAAAAAAATCGTGATCTCCATAAAAAGCACCTTATGTTAGATAAGCAACTGAATAAAAAGGGATGCAAAGCACTCTAAAAATGACCTTCTCCTTTTGTAATGTTCTTGCCAATTCATAGAATTCTCCCTTATTTAAAAATTCCGGATCAGTCAACAAATCATATAGCTGACTCCATTGAGCCTGCCTATCGAGGCCTGTCGAAGTGTTGGCCTATTGGCAAGCCATACGCTTAGTTATTGGCAGTAATTATATTTTAATCAATATTTTTTTATACCAATTAAATTCGAAACAATAAATATCATTGTATATTTACAATGATATAAATGTAAATATACAATTATGAATGTTAAGGTGAAATCAGAAGATTCAAATAAAAAGAAAGGTGTTGTAAAAGCTAAAGTTGCTAGAAAAGAAAGGAATCCAATTAATCCTACTAAATTCTCACCCTCTTGGGTTGCTGAGCACTCTAAAGATGCTCCAGGATTTAAAATGGAATTAATAGGTCGTATCAGAGAAGGTGTTAAAAAGGCAGATTGGAAGCAGTTAATACATTACACGGATTCTACTGAAAAAGAGTTTGAACATATACTTCCAGCATCTATTAGTAGTATGCAAAAGAAAACTGTTTATGGTAAGGAAACTTCAGAACGAATTTACGAATTGGCGAGATTATTCGGATTAGGTTATGAAGTCTTTGATTCTAAAGAAGACTTTAAGAAATGGTTAATGACGCCATCAAGTACTCTTGGTAATAAAATACCATTTGAACTACTTGATAGTAGTTTTGGTTTTGAAATGGTTGAAAGTGAAATTACCAGAATTCAGTATAACGTTTATAGCTAATGATTGTATATAGAATAGCTAATGTTAAATATAAAGATTTAACATTATCGGGAATAGGGGCTGAAAAGGTTGGTGGTAGATGGAACGAAGTTGGAACACGAGCTGTTTATTGTTCAGAAAATATTTCATTAGCATTGTTAGAGTATTATGTTCACTCTGAAAACATTGCATATTTGCCTAAAGAAATATTAATTGCGAAAATTCAATTTCCAGATGATTTCGCAATAAAGGAATTAAAAGAGCTTCCTGAAAGATGGAATCAGCACCCATATTCTTCTAAAACAACAGAAATTTTCACAGATTTAGCAAAAGATCGAAATGTTTTTGCATTACGTGTACCATCTACTATTATTGGATTAGAATCAAATATTATCTTAAATCCTTTGTATATAGAATTTGGGAAAGTAGAAGTTATAGAGTTCATTAAATTACCTATTGATATAAGACTTAAAATAAATAAAAGAGAATAAATTAATTAAATGCTATTATTCAGGATGGGTCATAGTTCTGAGTAGCGTTTTGTTCACACCTTGTTTTTACTGGTATTTAGGCAGGCTTAATGTTACTCATTCTTGCATCTAAATTAGCAATTTGTTTTTGAAGTTCTATGACCTTTCTATTCCTTTTTTGGTCAAGATATTCATAAACAGTAGGAGGATTCTAGTGTTGCTTTTTGTAGAGCATATTCCAAAGTATGGTGGCTAATTTTCTTACAGTAGCAGAAACAGCTACAGTCGTTTGACCACTAAAGGATTACAAAAAAATCATAAGGATACACTAGAATACAAAAATTAAAAAACAGTTCTAAAAAGAGCCTTAGCAGAGTACTACCCAAACTGAAGGAAAATAATAAAAAACAGCAGATTCTCACACAAAAAAAACGTGATTTCCCTAAAAAGTGTCTTATTTTAGATAAGCAACTGAATAAAAAGGGATACAAAGCACTCTAAAAACAACCTTCTACTCTTGTAAGGTTCTTGCCAACTCATCGAATTCTCCCTTATTTAAAAATACCGGATCAGTCAACAAATCATATAGCTGACTCCAATGAGCCTGCCTATCGAGGCCTGTCGAAGTGTTGGCTTATCGGCAAACCATATGCTTAGTTATTAGCGGTTGTTTCTCTATTTTTTTGGCAATTGAAAAAAGGATTACTTTCTCCTCTCTTCCTCTCAACTCACTTTCGCCAATCTCAGTCAAATCGTACGTCTTGTTAAAATTCAATTTTGAAATCAATTCCTCTGAAATTGATATATCTGTTCCAAATTCGTTGCAACTGGCCTGTATTCTTGCTTTGGTATTCAAAACATCTCCTGTGAAAAATATTCCCTTCTTTAGGACTCCGATTTCACCAGTTGTGACTTTTCCGTAGTGAAATCCGACTTTAAATTCCGGAACCAACCCAAAGTTTTTGATATAATTTTCTGATAGTGTCTGGAAGGTTTCTTTGATTATAAAATAACAATTAATGCAATTGAGATTATCTAAACCCTTCTTCAGATCCCAGGATACTATAATACCAAATTATACCAAATTAGACCTATAATGACGCAATAAATCGTTTTACCGATACGAATTCGGCACAGGCTTTTTTCGCCTGCTTTTCATCAAAAATAATTACCGTAGTTAAGGCTATGCTAGTTATTTCTGATTTCAATCAATCAAAAAACAATTCAATTTATTCATACGGCATTATAAATATAATTTGGTATAATCTCATCGCCTGCATATTGATAGACCTCACCAGAGGTTTGAATGATGGTCTCTGTTGTCTCAGCATAATACGTGTTGGGCAGCCGGAAATATTCCACATGCCTCAGCTGCTCGGCAATAGTAGTAGATGACTTCATATCAAGAAACATAAATATCCGCTCCTCCTCGGGTGGGTGCTGATTATTCCGCTTTTTTCGATCAATACCTTCATTATGTTGAAATCCCTGTTCTTGAATTTAGAAAGAATAGAAAAAGAGTTGATGTGCGTTGGAAAGTACATGCAAAGGGTCTCCAAATGCCTATTGATTCAGGTTTTGTTGGAGATGAACAAGTTTATCGTTTGCAGGTCTCTCGGGATTGGTTTAAAGGGAAATCAAGATGAAAGGCTTACCGAATTTAAAAATTGATGTATTTCATTTTTATGTAGACTTTAATTTTTTAGATGAAGAGTAAATGCAATTCTAAATTCTAGATTATTAAGTTTGAATTATTAATTTTTCTGAATAGTTTAGTGCATTTAGAAACGGTCATTCCATGCAAGCGAAAGCGCGATAGGGAATCTCTTGTTGCAACCTAAATGTTGAATGAGAACCGAAACTCAAGTTTCCGTTAGAATAAGATTCCGTATAAAATTTCTTTATGAAATTTTATACGGAATGACAGTTCAGGTTTGGATTGTCATTCAGTGAAAACGAAAGCGCGACAGAGAATCTCTTGTTGCTACTGAAATGTTGAATGAAAACTTAAAATGAAGTATTAAAATTTAATGTAAACCCAGAACTTTCGGGTACAAATCTACACACTCCACCAACACAAACTAAACCACCACGTTGTCTCCCAAAGTTTACAGCAACCCGGTACGGGCCTTTTCGAAAAGCGCCTCCTACATTTATGTAATGAATTTGTTCACTTTCTTTCTTGCTTCCGTAATTCCATATATCCCAAGTATAAACGGAAAGGTTTTCATTTAAGTTGAATTCAAGAGTACCACCAACCCAATCTTCTCTATCACCAACCGCCCACATTTTTTCAAGCTCTAGGCGAATGGATTGTTTTGAGTTGAAATTGTAAGTAGCTTCACTTGTTATGATGTCTGCTCGAACCAAATCCCCACCACCTAATAATCGTTGGTCGTAATATTGATTGATGTAATTGAAGCCCAAATGCCAAGTATCATTTAGTTTCTTTTTAATTTCGATACTGTAATCGGAGAAATATTTATTTCCTACGCCAAAGAAATCTACATCATAATCTGGTGGATTAAAGGTGTACACACCCGGTAAATTATACCAAGTGGCAAAATTTAAATACACATGTGTTCCATATTTTCCTCCAAAAAAACTCTTTTCCTTAAATTCATAAAAGAAATCAATTTGACCCCCAGTTTCTCCAGCGCGCATTACTTCTGGATCTTCAAATAAGGTGTTTTGTTGTGCTTGAAATACATAAATATTGGCAAGTAGGGAATGATGTTGTTTGGTTAATGCTGGGGCAAAATTGATAAAACTTTCCAAATAGTCAAAGCTTGAAGATTGGTCACCTTTAAAGTCTGTATAAACAGCGGGTTCTCTAGGAGTGAAAAAGCCCATATTTTCTATCCTGCGTAGGCTTACATCTAGACCCAAGCCTGATTTGGAGTATCCAAAATTAAAAGTAACTGCACTACCAGTTTCAGCAAAGTCATCGGTAAGACTGCCTTGTGAATCCAAAATACCGTCTTTAGACTTGTAGTTGACTTCTGCATTAGCATAAAATGAACCCAGTAAGTAATCTGCACGAAGTGAATATGCATTAGTAAGATCATCAAAAACAGGGTTTTCTAATTGTATATAGCGGTTTAAAGATTCATACCTTCCTATATAGCTGAAACCAATACTTAAGTCTTGATTTTTCTCATATAAATTGAGGTATTCTGCCAAAAATATATTGGCATCAAATCCAAATAAATCTCCTGAACTAACTCCAAAACCGGAACGCTGTTTTCCGTAAAAAGCCGTAAAATCCATATTGTAGTTTGGGCTAAATTTAACCCTTCCCCCTCTTACAGCTGAGTTAATTCCTAAAGCTCTGTCCTCCCAAGCTCTAAAAATCATTCCATTACCAAATTGTTCGTAAAAATGTCCTAGGGTAACATCCCATTTTTCATTTTTATAATTTACGTAAAAGATTCCTAAATTAGTCCCTTCAAATTGTGGATTGTAATTGAGTAACGCATTTTGCTCGTAGCCTTCAACTTGTATACCAGCTGTCCAACG
Source organism: Psychroflexus torquis ATCC 700755 (assembly GCF_000153485.2). Lineage (NCBI taxonomy): Bacteria > Pseudomonadati > Bacteroidota > Flavobacteriia > Flavobacteriales > Flavobacteriaceae > Psychroflexus > Psychroflexus torquis. The sequence goes on from NC_018721.1 coordinate 3,759,383, forward strand.
TTTGTAGTTGTAATTTAAGTATAGGTAATTATTAGATCTAAACGCATCATCTGGGACAATTGCACCTTCGAGCCCATTGTCTTCTATGTAATATTGCATGTTAGACTCTATTCCGCCATACAAACGGCCGTAATCTTTTTTTTCCTCTTCATTTTCAGTTTCTTGCGCAAACAGGAATGCGGAGTTTACTAAGGCAAGCAAAAGTAATGTCGCCTTGGATAAATATTTTAGCATACTAAAGGGTTTTCAAAGATTGGTATAACTCTTCTTCCGCACCTTGGGTGTAGCCGTTGAAAATGAGTTCGATTTTTTGATTTTTTACAACAACCATATAAGGAATGTTGACAATAGATAGTGCGCGTTTTAAATCTTGATTGGTGTCCATTAAAACTTGGTAAGGCCAGTTTTTCCCATTTAGAAGCGGTCTTACTCTACGTTGCGTTCGTGAATCATCTGTAGAAACTGCAATTAGTTCCATGTTCAATTCTTCAGACCATTCTGCGTAATGTTCGTTGATGGCCTCTAATTCACTAATGCAGGGTGCGCACCAAGTAGCCCAGAAAGAAAAAATATAAATCTTATCCACCTCATTGAAATCTTTATTGATGTGAACAGGTTTGTTTTGTAAATCTTTTACAATAAGATTAGGCATTCTGTCTTGCGAAAAGGATTGAAAGCTTGCAAAAAGAAAAAGAAAAATGATAAACCGCATAACGTAAATTGTTTAATTGATTATTGAAGAAAAATTTAATTTCTCAAATCAACTAAAAATTAACTAATAAAACGCTATGTTTGGAACTTAAATTATAAAAAACATAAACATGTTAAAAAAATTACTTGTAAGTTCAATATTGTTTTTTTTAGCTTTTCCAATGCTTAGTCAGAGTATTGTGAGTACGGATCCAGAAAACAAAAAAGCTATTTTAGAGGAGTTCACTGGTGTTAACTGTACTTTTTGTCCACAAGGGCATGCTATTGCAAATGCGATAAAAGAAAACAATCCAGATAATTTTTTCGTCATCAATATTCATCAAGGTGGATTTTCAACTCCAGGGCCTGGTCAACCAGATTTTAGAACTCCATTTGGAGATGATATTGTAAATCAATCTTTTTCTGGTGCTGGTTTTGGCTATCCTTCTGGAACAGCAAATCGTCAAAATTTCCCAGGAAGAGAAATGACTAATCCTGGCACTACTGCACTTGATAGAAATGTATGGACAATTTCTGCAAATGATGTTATAAATCAGTCTTCTTACGTAAATTTAGGTGTTGAGGCTTCAATTGATGTAACTAATAATGAACTCACTGTTCATGTGGAGGCCTATTATACAGGTGATAGCCCTGAAAGCGTTAATAAATTGAACGTTGCTTTATTACAAAACAAAACAACAGGCCCACAAGTTGGTGGAGGTGTCGGAGACAACTACGTTCACATGCACAGATTAGTTCATCTATTAACTGGACAATGGGGTGTTGATGTTACTACAACAACACGAGGTAGCTTTATTGATGAAACTTTTACTTATACTATTCCTGCAGATTACAATGGTATATCAGCCAACATATTTGATGCTGAAATGGAGGTAGTCGTTTTCATGACTGAAACACGACAAAATATTATCAGCGGAAATGGAGCTTATGCAACTTATACTAGATTAGCTAACTCTAATGATGCAATAGTAAAGTCTGTTGAAGAATTTGATGAACAATGTGCAGGATCTATATTACCAAATTTTGAATTACAAAATGTAGGTTCAGATAACTTAACTTCTGTTGATATTGAATATTCAATAAACGATAATACTCCTCAAGTTTATACTTGGACCGGAAATCTTTCTACTCTTTTTACTGAAAAAATTGAATTGCCAGAGATATTATATGAACCAGAAGCCACAAATCAGTTAGTTATTTCACTTCCAAATGATGATGATAACACAAATAATGAAGGGTCTACCAGCTTTAGCTTAGCAGAGGTCTTTTTAAGTAATCAACTCAATTTGACAATTCAACTCGATGAATATCCAGTTGAAACTACTTGGAATATTACAAATTCAGCTGGTGATGCTATTTTTTCTGGTGGGCCTTATAGTCAGGGAAATGGGATGGTACAGCAAACACTTGATTTACCTGAAAACGATTGTTACTCATTTATTATTCGTGATGCTTTTGGAGATGGTATTTGTTGTGAGTATGGAAATGGTTCTTTCACACTTGAAACCCGAAGCGGAGAATTGGTTATTGGAGGAGGGAATTTTGGTTCTCAAGCAAAGAAGGTTTTTAGTAATTACAATACTCTTTCTACTGCTAGTTTTGATACCTTTAATTTCAGTGTGTATCCAAATCCAACTAATGGAATCATAAATTTATCAGCGAACGAAAATTTTGATTACCAAGTATTTAATCTTCAGGGTAAAAAAATACATCAAGGTCAATCAAATTCACTTTCAAAACAAATAAATTTATTACGCTTTGCAAGTGGTGTATATTTTATAAAAGTGAACATCAATGGTGTTTCTAAAACTCAGAAAATAATATTAAAGTAAATTATTATGAAAATTAAATTTATTTGTTGCTTCCTTTTTTTAAGTGTCTCAATTTCATATGCTCAAATGTCTATTACGACACCTGAACGTGGTGACCCTATTTTAGACGGAGACGTTTCTGAATTCGACACCAATATTTTTGAAGATGCTAAACTAAAGTTTGTATTAGGTAACACCTCTTCAACCGAAAGTATTCAGATTAAAATAGAAGTGGTTTCATTTACCAACACAGATGGTACAAACTTACAGTTGTGCGTTCAACCATTGTGTTTCCCTTCGATCCAAATAGGACTTACTTACCCTGATAGTCCAATTATTCTTGGTCCTGGAGAAGACAACGGTGTGGATGATTATTTTGTGAACACAAATCCTGGAGACGGAGAGAATTATCCTATGGAATACGTCTTGCGTTTCTTTACGTTAAATGATAATGGTGATGAAGTGGGGGATGATATAACCATAACTTATTTGTATGACCCAGATCCACTTTCAAGATCAGATTTTCAACTTTCAGATTTAGGAATTGAGCTTGAAAATACACGAGTTAATCAGCAAATTTCTATGTCATCAAGTACTCCTGCCAAGATGGAAGTTTTCAATGTTTTAGGCAAGAGTTTAAGTTTGTTTGAAATAGGAGTTGGTTATAATACATTTAATATGAGTGATGTTAGTACAGGTTTACTTATTGCGGTGTTTACCACTAACGATGGTAGAAGGGCAGTGACCAAATTAATTAAACTCTAATCTTTTTTTAGTATGATTTCAAAATTCTTAGGTTTCACGTTTTTATTTTGCACGGCTATTGTCTTGTCTTCCTGTACTGAAAAGTACGAAACTATTGAAGGTATTTCAGGTATTTTCATAAAAACTAGTGCCAGCTCTATAGTAATGGGAGAGGAAGTTACTTTTGAGGTTAACACGGAAGGTAGTGAAAGTTTAGATGTAACAGGTGAAGCCAAAATACTGGTCAATGGAGAAATTTTAGTTGGGAACTCATTTAGTACAGCCGAAGTTGGGGTCTATGAAGTTACTGCGAGCTATCTAAATCTTGAATCTTCTATATTAAACATTGAGTTTTATGATGACGGTTCGCAAGTTATTTTTAAAAAACGAGCTTTAATTGAAGACTATACGGGTACTTGGTGTGGTTGGTGTCCACGTGTTTCTTTTGGAATGGAATTAGTTGCTAATCAAAGTGATGCAGTTGAGTTTGTTGCCATACATCGCGCGCCAGCAGGAACACAAGATCCTTTTAATTATTTAGAGGCAGGTCCTTTAGAATTATTGATCAATACCCCAGGATATCCAAAAGGATTTATTAATAGATTGACACAGTGGGATTTTCCAGAACCAGATAATACGGGTCAAGTCCTAGATTTTACGCAAGGAATCAATCCTAGATTGGGTATTAAAATGTCTTCAGATTTGCAAAACAATACTATCGATTTAAAGGTGGAAGTACAATTTGCAAAAGATTTTGAAAACACTAGATTGGTTGTTTATCTTTTGGAAAACGCACTAGTCTACCCACAAGTTAATTATACTTCATTTTATGGTAGTGTAAATCCTATTTCCGATTATGTTCATAATTATACCTTACGAACTATCTTAACTGATATTTTAGGAGACGAGATTGCATCTAGTGAAACCCAAACTGGAAACTCTTTTGAACGTGATTTTAACTTTCAAGTTCCTGATGTAATAGAAGATGATACACAAATTGATTTTGTTGCTTTTATTGTTGACGAAGAAGGGAATGTAATTAATGTTAGAAAAGCAAGTTTAGGTGTAAATCAAGAATTTGAAATTGAGTAAAATCAGTTTATAATTTATAGTGTACAAAAAAATACCGCCTTAACTTAAGGCGGTATTTTTTTGTACACTATTTTGCTTTTAATTCAGGTATTATTTACTAATATTCATTACTAAATATAGTTTAAGATCCTCCAAAACTTTTAAAAGCAGCTTTTCAAGTCTTTCTCTATGTGTTGGATGTGTAATAGAAATCAATGCTTTGGCCTGTTGTTTTAGGTTTTTTCCGTACAGGTTTACAACGCCAAATTCAGTGGCTATATAATGTAGATGTGCCCGTGTTGTAGTTACTCTTGGGCTCTCATTTAAAAAATGGAGTAATCTTAGAAATTCCCTTTTTAGTAATCGAAGACATTGCGATTATCGCCTTTGCACCTTCAGATAAAGAAGCACCGCGAATAAAATCCATTTGTCCCCCAACACCAGAAAATTGTATTTTTCCAATGGTATCTGCACAAACTTGATCGGTTATATCAATTTCAATAGCAGAATTAATAGCCGTTACTTTCGAGTTTCTTCTTAAAATTCCGGTATCGTTGGTATAAGCTGGTTCTTTAAAATGAACCATAGGATTATCATCAATAAAATTGTATAATTTATATGATCCTACAGCAAAGCAAGTTACAATCTTTCCTTTTTTCATTACTTTATGTTCACCCGTAATCACTCCTTTTCAACGAGAGGATGAACGCCGTTAGAAAACATGTCATTACTTCCGTTTAGCAAAAATGCCATTCAGGACGAAGCTGAAAAACACGGATGGGATTGGAGAGAAGAGGCGTCTAACCAAAAAAACACCTATTTCAGAAATAGAATTTGCAATAAAGTGATTCCGTTATTGGAAGAGGAGAATCCTAATTTACTGGTTTCTTTCCAACACACCTTAAATCATTTGCAACAAATAACCTTCTAGAGGACTACACCATTTTATTACGAAAAGAACTTATTTCCAATTAAAAAGATTTTTATTTTTTAAGCCTAGACAAACTTAGGAAGTTCCCAAATCCTAATGCAGTTTTGCACCAATTGCTTCATCCGTTTGGATTTACTGATTGGGAAAGTGTATAAAATTTGATAAATGCTGAAACTGGAAAGCAGTTATTTTCGGATCCATACGTTATAGAAAAAAACAGAAATGAATTGATAATTAACTGTTGATTTATGTGAATGAATTAGATTAAGTTGTTAAATTTAAACATTCAGTTTTACAGATTGAAAAAGTTGAATGAAAAGAAAAAACAGCAAAAAGCATGACTTATGGTGATGCTGAAAAGCTTGTGTTTCCGCTTTCGCTTCGAAAGGTAAACAAGGAAGATATTTTTGTAACTTTGGGAATGAAGGGTAGCAAAAAAGTAAATCATTTTCTATGGGATGAAAAAGTTCCGACCTCTATTAAAAAGCAGACTTGAATTTTGTGTTCAAATGAAGCCGTTGTTTGGGTGGTCAATCATCGTATAAATGAAAAATTTGAAATAACCGAAAAAACAAATAAATGCCTAAGAATAAGTTGTATAGAAGCATAATTTTCGCCTTTGTGAGTTTAGTTTTATTGTCGAGTAACACATTAAATGCTCAATTTGGGCAATCCAATGCTGCAGAAGAAAATTATCTATCTTTTCAAGTTGAGGCAGTTCCACTTGGCGAAAACGTATTTGAACTTCAGATAAAAGCTTTGATTGCGGAAAATTGGCATTTGCCCTCCCAACGTGAAATTCCTGAAGGAGAGAATGGACCTATTCCAACGGAATTCACTTTTGTCTTTGAAGGTGATGCGTATGAAATAATCGGTAAAACTACAGAACCTAAAGGGATTGAAAAATTTGATAAAATTTTTAAAACAGATTTAAAGTATTTTATAGATGAAGCTGCGTTTACCCAAAAAATAAAAGTAAACAATGCAGATGAAGAATTCTTATTGGACATACTTTTCATGATTTGTGATGAAGAAAGATGTCTGCCACCAGATGTGGAAGCTTTTCAACTAAAATTCGATTTAGAAAGACAAATGCTTCAAGTTTCAGGACAAGAAATTGAAGTAGATGAAGTGGACCAAAAACTAACCAACTCACTTAAAATTGACTTAAAAGAAGACCGCTTTACACTTGCTGAAAAAGAAAGCGAAGAGAAAGAGAGTAATGCTACTATTTTTTTATTGGGTTTTATTGGTGGGTTTATCGCTTTGCTCACACCCTGTGTATTTCCCATGATTCCCTTAACGGTTTCCTTTTTTACCAAGGGGGCAAAAACCAAGAAAATTGGATTAATCAATGCTAGTATGTATGCCTTTTTTATTGTGGCGATCTACTTGATTTTAAGTATCCCATTTCATTTGTTAGATTCGGTTAATCCTGAAATCCTGAATAATATATCAACCAATACGTACTTGAATATATTTTTCTTTTTAATTTTCTTGGTATTTGCATTTTCCTTTTTTGGATATTTCGAAATTACACTACCCCAATCTTGGAGCAATCGCCTAGACCAAAAAGCCAATAGTGTTGGTGGACTTATAGGTGTATTTTTTATGGCACTTACTTTGGCCTTAGTTTCTTTCTCTTGTACAGGTCCTATTTTAGGTTCTTTATTGGGCGGTTCCTTATCTGGAGATGGGGGAGCAACTCAACTTTCTTTTGGAATGGGTGGTTTTGGACTAGCATTAGCCTTGCCATTTGGTTTATTTGCTTTATTTCCAAATTGGTTGAATTCCTTGCCAAAATCTGGTGGCTGGATGACTTCTCTAAAAGTAGTTTTGGGTTTCCTAGAACTCGGTTTAGCCTTTAAGTTTTTATCTAATGCAGACATGGTACAGCATTGGGGCTTTTTGAAAAGAGAGATATTTATTGGGATTTGGATTGTAATTGCCATAGCAATGACCTTGTATTTATTTGGGAAGATTAGATTTCCACATGATCCACCAAAACCAATTATAAAACCTGCTCGTAAGTTTCTAGGAGTCTTAACCCTAGCTTTTGCTATTTATTTAATTCCAGGTTTAACCAATACCTCGTATGCTAACCTAAAGGTGTTGAGCGGTTTTCCACCACCTATGTTTTATAGCATTTACGATAAAGAAACAGATGGACCGTTGGGGTTAAAAGCCTATAAAGATTTTGATGAAGGAATTGCTGTTGCAAAGTCTGAAAACAAACCTGTTTTAGTAGATTTTACAGGCTGGGCTTGTGTGAATTGTCGTAAAATGGAAGAACAAGTTTGGAGTAATCCACGTGTTTACAAAATGATAAAAGAGGAGTATATTTTGATTTCCCTTTATGTAGATGATCGAAAAGAATTACCAGAAGAACAGCAATTTAATTATGAGCGACCCAAAGGCGGTGTTAAACAAATCAAGACCATAGGCGATAAGTGGGCTACTTTTCAAACAGTAAACTTCCAAAATAATTCACAACCTTTTTACGTATTGATGGATGCCAATTTTCAAATGCTGAATAAAACAGCCGCTTACATGCCAGATGTAGAAGACTATTATGCTTGGCTAAAACAAGGTTTAAGTGAATTTAAAGGTGAAGAGTAGTTACTTATAACTTATTTATCTTCTGTTATTTATAACGGGTATTTACAAGGGGTTTAAATCCCTTGTATTTTGTTGAATTGATTTCTATGCTGCTTTTCACCAAAAGCCCCAATTGGGTTATAAACTTGAAAATGCAATAACGAAATTAAAACGAAGCGATAACTCTTTTTTTTTAAAATCAGTTTAGAAAATTATTGATATAGTTATCGAATGAGCATTCGAATCGAAGCGAGAATCAAATTTTTAAATATTCAGGAAAAAGAAATCAAATTGGACATAGCAACATTACTTAAAAGTCACCCAGAGGTAAAGACAAGAGTAGATACTATCTGTACTATACCTGGAGTAGGAGAACTGACTGCTGTAACGGTTACTTGCAGAGACTAATGGGTTCGAACTCATTAGAAACAAGAAGCAATTGACCAGTTACGCTGGTTTTGATGTCAAGGAAAAACAATCGGGAACATCAATAAAAGGTAAACCTCGAATATCAAAGAGAGGCAACAGATATCTAAGAAAATCCATGCACTTTCCATCTCTATCCTTCTGTTAAATATAACAAATCGCATAAAGACTTATATGTTAGGATCGTATCAAAAAGTGGAATCAAAATGAAGGCGCTGATTGCTGTGCAGAGAAAAATGCTTGAACTTATTTTTGTGATAGATAAAAACCAGAATCCCTATGAAAATGACTATCATCAAAAAAAGGTACACCACACGAATGCGGAGGTACCCTTGCAGGCTAACATATAGTTGCCTTCAGATATCAATATTAATTAAATAAATTGAAATATCACTTGATTATTAACACAGAATCTATCGGGATAGCTACGGTTTAAAATTTTAACGCAGAGAAAGGGAAAAAGAAAGAGTTAAAAACTTGAAAAGCTATGTGTTTTGAGTATAAGTATAAATTTTGAAGATTTTGTATTTATTATAAGAACCACTGAACCGTATAAGTTTGCTTATTGATTAATGCTTTTTTACTCTACTGTATTGCCATTTTTCGTGTTCATAAAAAATTTAGCTTCAAAATTTTGGCACGTATTGATGATTGCCTTTCTTATGAAAGTGGGCGTGTACTTTGAGCGTTTTGTTATACTAACTACTTGTATTCAGAGAGATTACTTTATGATTAGTAGGGAATTGAATTTTCAGGCCTCAATAATTTATGAGATATCAGTTTTTTCTGCAAGGATTTTTATTTGGAGTGATAACTACTGGAATACAGACAGTAAAAAAAGACATTAGCAGAGTACTGTCTAAGCTGAAGGAAAATGATAAAAAACAGCAGATTCTAACACAAAAAAAGCGTAATCTCCTTAAGAAGTGCCTCATTTAGATCAGCAACTGAATATAAAGGGATGCAAAGCACTCTAAAAACAACCTTTTCCTCTTGTAAGGGTCTTGCCAGCTCATTGAATTTCCCCTTACCAGCAATCCCAGATCAGTCAACAAATCATATAGCGGACTCCACTGAGCCTGTCGAAGTGTTGGCCTATCGGCAAGCCATATGCTTAGTTATTGGCTGTAGTTATTTGTGAAAAAAAAAGCCCACTTAAAAAAGTGGGCTCTATATATTAAAGGATATGCTAAATCTTCATTCTTTTGCTAAATTAAAAGCAATAGAAAGTTCTTTTCTAAAAACTTTTGCATCGCTTTCAGTTCGAATGGATTTAGATAAATTATCATTAACTATTCTATTAGACTTTTAGCAATAGAATTAGAAATACTACCTTTAGCTAAAGCTTTAAGGTTAGTAATCTATTTTGAACTGTTTGTCTCATAATACAAATATATTAATTATTTAGAGAAAATATGTAATATCTATATAAATCTCTAGCTTTTCTATTTAAATCAAAAGGTTCTGGTCTTGGTTTAAAAAGAGGTAACCCATCACTATCTCTTTCAATGTCCGTGTCATTTCTTAAAAGTTTAACATACCAATCAACACCAACAGTAACTATTGAATCTAATAGAGTATCATTATTATATCTAAACATTCTATGATAAAGATATGCTCTTCTTTCATCAGAACCATCTATTCCAATAGAATATTGTTTATCACTATTATCTTCCAAAAACGTAATAGCAAAAAGAAGTATAGTCGAAAATACTTTATTTATATTTTTATGACGTAAAGCAATTGCATCATCTATATCATTGTCCTCTCCTAAAGGTCCAAATGCTAAATTAAAGACATTGGGCAATAAAGGGTCAGGATGCTCACTTATTAAAACGTGTAATTCTAAATTAGTATTATCCTTAAGTTCAGAATTGAATGTAAATCTTTTTAAATCTTCACTTGCTGTAATCGCATCAAATGTATCATCCAAATCAATTTTTATTATATTATAACTTCTGTTTTAATTCTGAGTAATTGATTTTCAATATTTTGAAAATCAATTACTTATATTCATTATTTTCAGATGCATTTTTCTTTTTTTCGATGCCTAAAAGTTACCTTAAAGTAATTATTTTCCTTCCCAAAAAAAGAGGAATTATAGCCAACGTTTGACAGTATGAAATCGTTGGTGATTGCGAGCTACTTACCTGTCCAGTAACACCGAACTTGATGTGTGGCAGAATATTTGAATAACCACTTAAACCCCAATGTTTTATACCGCGTGTGTGTGCCCAGCATGGGCATCTTTTTAACTACAGTAATGCAGTTAATTATTCTAGAGGGTACCAAGCCTGACTTGCCGTCAGGCAAGTCCCTTATGGGCAAGGGTAACCCTTCGATTTTGCTCAGGACAGGCTCTTTTAACTATTAGTAAGCTGCAACTGGTCTATCGTGAGATAGAAAGTGAAGATTATTTGTGATTGATTAATGAGCAAATACCGCTACAATCCCGATAGCTATACGGGACGGTTCTGACCCCGTATCAAGTCCGGGGCAGGCCAAACCAAAGCAGAAACCGTATACGAGGCATTTATGCCCGGGTAAGCAACCACAGCTCTGCTGAGCCTGTCGAAGTATCATTGTAAAGCCCAAAGAATACCAAAAGTGCATCTATGTAGATACGGCAGGAATCGAGTGAAAGAAGATGCAATTACCTGGAGGACGGAGCTTTAAAAAATGATTTGTTAAATCATTTTAGCGAATGGGCCAGCTGGCGTGTTGGAGTGCAACCACGAGTTGGTACAATAGAGAAGTCAGCTGAGGTCATAGTTCTGAGTAGCGTTTTGTTCACACCTTGTTTTTACTGGTATTTAGGCAGGCTTAATGTTACTCATTCTTGCATCTAAATTAGCAATTTGTTTTTGAAGTTCTATGACCTTTCTATTCCTTTTTTGGTCAAGATATTCATAAACAGTAGGAGGATTATAGTGTTGATTTTTGTAGAGCATATTCCAAAGTATGGTGGCTAATTTTCTTACAGTAGCAGAAACAGCGACAGTCGCGGGCCGCCAAAGGATTACAAAAAAATTATAAAGGATAAACTGGAATACAAAAATTAAAAAACAGTTCTAAAAAAAGCCTTGACTTACTAATACCAAATTAAATTTATAATGTCGTATGAATAAATTGAATTATACTACGACGTAGCTCAGCACAGGTTTTTTGATCGATTGAAATTAAAAATAATTAGCATAGCCTTAGTTACGGTAATTATTTTTGATGAAAAGCAGGCAAAAAAGAAACGATTTATTGCGACAGTATAGGTTTAAATTGGTATAACGCCCAAACTGAAGGAAAATGATAAAAAACAGCAGATTCTCACACAAAAAAAGCATGATCTCTTTAAAAAGTGCCTTATTTAGATAAGCAACTGAATAAAAAGGGATGCAAAGCACTCTAAAAACAACCTTCTCCTCATGTAAGGTTCCTGCCAACTCATCGAATTCCCCCTTACCAGCAATCCTGGATCAGTCAACAAATCATATAGCGTTGGCCTATCGGCAAGCCATATGCTTAGTTATTGTGGTGCGTTTTTCTGCGCTTTACTTTTTCATTTTATCTGCGAAAAATTCCGTTTGAATTATTGTAATGAATTGTTCCGAATAGGTTTTTGCGATTTCAATTCCGTTATTAATATATTCTATTTTTTCGCTCCTGTATTTTTTTATTCTATAATCGACTATAAATTCTGGCATTGACCTTCTAAAATCTTCGCCAACTTCCAAGCCGTACTTTTTAAATTGAGTATAAATCATCAAATCGGTCTTTAGCTCATCGTTTTTTGCATCTTGAAAGTATGCTCTATGTGTGTTTAAATGACGATATTTTATAATGTGCTTAAACGATTTAAAATAGTTTTTAATAATTATTGATGTTGGTGATTTTTTAATTTTGTCATAACTTTTCAAATTATTCCAATTACAATCTTCTTCTTTTAATCCTATACCATAAAAGTCATTTACCCATAATTTTTTAACTTCTAATAGTGTGTGAACTTTATGTATAAAAACCTCAAAATGATATTTTATAAAATCCAATTGGTCTATATCATTGGATTGATAATAATCTTTTAAAGGAAATCTTTTAATAAAGGTATGAGTTTTTTCTAAATCAGATATTAAACCATAAACTTTATTCATAAAGTTAAAAAGTCGGCTGGCATCTTTTGCATCTTGCGATAATAAATGATAATTATTTTGACCGAGTTTATATTCAGGATGTATCTTAACGATTTCTCTCGTTTTTCGATAATATTCTAAAAAGAACTTTCTTAACTCAAATTCCGAAACTTTGTCTTCATCCATAAAGTTTTTTTTCAAATGCACCACAACGTTTGGTAGTCGAGTAGACAAGGGGAATTTCACCCCAAGCCTCTCACAGAACACTTCGACAGGCTCAGTGCACCGCCGTGCTTGAAAGTCTCCCCTCACACGGCTCTTCTAATTTAGTATACAAATATAAGCTCATCCTTTTTCAAGTTGGCAAATTGTAAATTAAAATTAGCTCATCCCTTTGCTCCAGTTCCATTACACTCCCGATAGATATCGGGATCAACACTACTACGAATGAGTCCGCCTCTGCTTACAACTTCTCCCGATTGCTATCGGGACTATCTCTCGATTGTTTCGATTGAATATTTCCCTTTGACTTGTAGCGAATCCTAATGCGGTAGCCTTAATCAAGTCTATCATCCATAAGCAGATTCCCAAGTTCCATAATTAAGCCCAAGTAAAGTTCTTGCCACCTGAATGATCCCGATAGATATCGGGACTTTACAGAAAATAAATAGGTTATCTCTGTAATTAATAGTATCAATACTATTACTTTTCACTCCGTATGCCTCACGCCAACTGGCTCGTTCGCTAAAAATGTCCTCAGGACATTTTCTTAACGCTCCGCCCTGTAGCTTTTGACTGGAGGTTCCTACTTCTCGACACCTCTTCAATGGTTCACTTTAGTTCAACTCCTTTATTCGTACCTGCTAATCTCTAGGACTAGATTCTCCTAAACGCTCAATACCAAGACTATTAATCAAAGCACCTTTAGGTGGTTTAAAGCCATCGCCTATACAACGACTCTGATGGATCTACCATCATCTTATCTACAGCATGCAGCCAGTTTAATGCCATGGCTGATTCTTGGCACACTATGGTTTGTTGCGTGTTTCAAGTAACTAATTTAGCAAATACAAACCGAATAAAAAATCCGCGAGGATTTTCGTAAGTAGGCTTGAACTAGCAATAAATTATATACGTTGTTAGCCACTGGCTTTATTCCGATTTACAAATGAACTTTATATTCAAATCCCTGATAAATTCAAAATCATCAATCCACTTTACATCCATATTATCGCAAACGTGAGGGATTTTAATTTTGGTTTGTTTTTTAAAATAGTCTTTTGTTTCCTTTGTGACTACAACTGCATTTTCTTTCATCGCGTGAGCAATTACCCAAGGGTCAGCTTTTGAGTGAATTCCATTGCTGGATACTAAATACTTATGGTTCGGATTTGATGTGTAGATTTCTTTAAGGCAGTTTGTTACTTCGCCATCAATTTTTTTAATCGGAATATCACTATTCTTTAGCCATTCGAATAGATTGTCTTCTCCTTTCTCAATTTCTTCATAAACTAATTCGGGAATAAAAATCACGCCTTTTTTGCCTAAATCATTTAAAACTTCCCAATATGACGGACAAATTTCTGGCGAGTAATATTTTTGCCAAGCTTGAATAAGAATATTAGCATCAATACAGTAAACTACTTTTTCATTTTCAAACATTAGGCAAGTAGTTTTTCAAATTTTTGGAACTTATTTATCTGCGTGTTGAGTAGATTACTTGCTATTGAAGGCGACAATGAACCATTATTAAAAGAATCCATTACGATTCTTGTAAAGAGTTTACTGTTTTTATTTAGACGAAGAAGGTAAGCATCTGCTCCTCCTTTTTGTTCTCTTTGTTTTTCTTTTTTAATCTTTTCTTTTTCCAAAAACTTCTCAAATTCATTTTGAGCATCTTGTTTTAGATTCTTGTATTCAGATTGGGAAATTAATTTTAAGTTTAAAGCACGAACTAATAGAGCAAACGAACTTATACCAAGTTCTTTTGCTTGTTTAAAAATCTTATTGTTTGAATCAAAAGTATCGTTGCCAAGTTGTGTAATTAATTCTCTTGGCATTAATGCATTAGCTGCAACTTGGTTGCAAAATAATTCTACTGGATGAAATTTTGATTTTGCTTTGTCGGTAAAATCAATGTCTATTTCATTTGATATACCTGATTTTGCTATCCAAATATGGGCTAATTCGTGAACAAGTGTGAAAAGTTGCGGTGCATTCCAATTTTTTGAATTTATAAAAACAAATGGTGCATATTTGTCAGCAATTGCAAACCCTTGTATTAAATCTCTGTCTAGGACTAATCTTGAGTGTAAGAAACTTGCACGAGATATAAATACTCCTGCACTTTCGGCTTTGTCAATCCATTCAGTAATTGGTGTTTTTTTATAATCGTTAGGGTTAATTTTTAAAGTGTCCAATATATCTTTAGCAACAACTTCTGGATTATCATTTATTGAATACTTACCAACGAAAGGAAGAGTGCTTTCTCCAATTTCCTCAAATAACTCACTAATCCAATTTTGTTTTTCTTGGACATCTCTGATTATAAATAACGAGGCAGTATCTAATTCTTGAGAGTCATCTCTTCTATAATCTTGAAGTGGATGAAAATCTTTTGGAATTTCAGGCAAAAAGAAAAGTGAAAAAGGTCTCCTAAAACTTTTTGCCAAGATTTTTGCTTGTCGAATTGTCGGAAAATCATTTCCATCTTCCCAAGTCAAATATCTTTCAGGCGATACAGTAACTTTTTTGGCGGCATTTTCCACAGAGATTTTGGCGGACTTTCTAGCCCACTTTAATATCTCGGATGTTATAAATGCTTTATCAGCCATTATTTTTCTACAAAGGTAAAATTTTAATTTGGAACGTAATTTTTTTTCAGCTTGTGGCTAACATCCGTATAAACCCTATTCAAATCTTCAGTATAGGGTATATATCTATTTAGGACGTTGTTTTATTTTCATCTAAACTAACACTTTCATACATAGTATCCAATGGACTTTTTATTGTTTTGTTATTAATCGCTAAAACTCGAGTATAAATCTCTGTAGTTTTTGAGCTATTATGACCTAAAGCGGCCTGGATATGTCTTAAACTTGTTCCCCGTTCCATAAGGTGCGTGGCAAAACTATGACGTAAAGTGTGTGGAGTACTCCAAGGGTTTCCGTTGGTCTCTTTCACAGCTTTTCGATAAATACTTTGTATACTAGTACTGGAATACTGCCCGCCAGTTTGCCCTTCGAACAACCAGTAAGCTGGCTTATAGATCTTGTAATACTCTCGAAGTAATTCTAGCAGATGCTTGCTAAGTACGGTATGCCTGTCCTTCTTTCCTTTGGAGTCCTTTATAAAGATATAACCCTCTTCACTTCTTATGTCTACTACTCTTAGTCTAATCAATTCTCCAACACGTAAGCCTGCACCGTAAATAGTATGGAGGATAGTTTTGTGCTTCAAATTACTAGGGCTGTTAATGATCCTTCTAACTTCGTTGATATGAAGGATGTTTGGTAAATCTTGACTCTTTTTAGGTCTAGTGATGTTATAATATTCTCGTGGTAATCCTAAAGTATGCTCGTAGTAGCACTTAATAGCGTTAATAATAGTGTTTTGGGCAGATTCGCTTATCTTATATTTACTGATCAATTCAAAAACATAGCCTTCTATTTGTTCTTTAGTCACTGATTTAAGAGATTGGTTTTCAAAATATTTAAAAAAAGGTTTAAGCGAGCTTTTATAATTATCGACTGTGTTTTTACTAAATCCCTTTAAAACCATTTTTTGATGGGTTTTTTCAAGTTCTGCTTCACCCTGTCTGTTAAGGTCTATCTTGGGCATGCCCCTTGGCGCAGACTCTCCTACTTTAAGTACTTTACCGCCAAAGAGACTTTCAATTTTTTTAAGATTCTCTACTGTGTTAATAAGACTCCAAAGGTTTTGTTGAGGATGATAATAGCTGGAGTCAAGTTTTCTAAAGCATTCCCGTTCAGATTTCATAAGAAATGGAATATACACCTTAAACCGTTTGGCTTTTGGCAGTGCGGTATAGACTAGAATATTTTGATTTTTAGGGGCTTTCATTGTTTTTAGTCATATATAAATTATATCAGGAGCTCCTAAATTAGTTAGAAATAAACTTAAAAGCCAAGTCTTTTAATAACTTAAAGGTATTTAACCGTTAGGAACGGATAGCCTATATTTAAGGATTGGTATAGGTCTTGTGAAAAATAAATGTAAAATATGTAAGAAAACAATCATTGGGAGATCGGACAAGATCTTCTGCTCTACCTATTGTAAAAATTACTATCACAAGCATTTGCAATATGCAACCAAAAAGGCCGCAGTAGAAATTAATGGGTTTTTAAAACGTAATTATGCCATACTACTTGAACTCGTAGGAAAGAACAAAACACAGATAAAAGTGTATCGCAATCTACTTGCCAACAAAAACTTTCGCTTTAAATACCACACCCACCTTCAAACAAATTCTAAGGGTAAAACCTATCACTATATTTATGATCTTGCATGGATGCCATTTTCAGATGATGAAATTTTGATCATTAGAAAAAGGAATCCATAACTTTAGAAATGCATACTGGCTATAATCTAATTAAAAAAAGGATGTCCTACAATTTAAACTGCTTTCCCTCTTTATGTAAGCCATTATATACTTAAATAAATACCTTCTCATAATTTATGACCAGAAATAGCCATTATTTGATATGCTGGTATTCAAGGGTAATAAGCATTGGTAAAAAACTTCTTGTTGGTCTCATCAGTTATTAAATCACCTATATTAAAAGACTTTAATTTGATAGTAGATCGTGATGGGTCGTTGGGCTAAACTCTCCTTAGGGCCTTAAATTTAAAACTCTATTTTTAGGATATTTTAAAGAATACCCATAGCTCAAAGTGGTTTTTTCGTTGGGCTGTAGTTGTACTTTCCAGGTTATATATCCAGTTTTAGAATCGTATTCTGCTTTGCTATAGTTTACATCTTCAACCTCTATGGACTCATTTCTAGAAATAGGCACACGTTCTTGAATAAGAATATCAACCATTGAATTTTTAGTGTTTTTGACTTCAATTTGATAAGCTTTTTCGATAATTCTAGTGTTGCCAAAGAAAGTCTGAGAAGTCTTTTTTCTAGGAAGTGTGCGTTCCAATACAATCTTTTCATCGGCACCTAAGGAGATACTTAGGTTATCCTCTAAAAATCCAAGGTTTAAACTCGTAGTACCAAGATAGCTATTCGCAAAATATAAGTTGGCAGTCCCCTCTATCAAGTCAAGGTCTTGCCAGTCTTTTAATTGAGCGATCAAAAATACAGAAGATGACAATTCTGGGGCGGAGTAGTATTCGTAAGTAGTTTCGAGCTCGTGTTCATTGAGTTGAAACTGCTTATCATCAAAACTCGAAACTAAACTGATGGGTTGAGGAAGTTGAAACTCAACAGAAGTTTGTTGTTGTATAGCTTGAGCAACCTCTTGGACAGCGCCAGTTAACTCTTTTCTTTTTGATGTACTATAACCAATAACAACTACTTCGTCTAAACTCGCGGAATCTGTCTCAAGATTGATGTTAATATTACTGTTATAAACAGGAATACTGACTCTTTCAAAGCCTACATATGTATAAATAATTGTTTGCGAGTTTCCAACATCGATAGAGTAGTTCCCATCAAAATCCGTTTGAGTGCCATTATTCCCAACCATCACATTTACACCTGGTAAAGGTTGACCTTGTTGGTCAAACACTTTTCCCCGAACACTTTTTACGCTAGGATTATACCTTAAATTTCGATAGTTATGAGATCGTTTTTTTTGTTGAACTGGGGAATTATAATCTAAATAATAAGGCTCTAATTCTGGTTTGACAGTGTTGCTGTTTGGTTTTGCAGTGGATAGCTTTAAGTTGATATTTTTCCAATCCTCCCCGCTGTTCTGGTAAACCTTTGCTTTATAGGTAAGAGTGATGTTTTCATCAATATCTTCAGCTTTGAGGTCATAGGACGCATGCCAACCTGCATCAAAAATAAAGTAACTCAAAGAGAGAGTTCTGTTTCCACTATTTTCAGCTTTTAGTTCAACCCTTATCTTGCCTCTGTTAATTCGGTTTTTACTTTCTAGTTTATTGATTTCATTAGTGAGTTTTAAAATGTCTTCGTTATGTTCTTTAAGAAGGAGTTGTTGGTCATAAATAGAATTGGAAATAGATTCAATCTGTGAGGAGTAGTACTCTTTGTAGGCTTTTATTTTTTCAACGTTCAATTCATTTTCGCCACCATCAAGGCTTTGATTATTCTCTAGAAGCGCTATAGATTTTTCTAAGGATTTTATTTTATTGCCCGTGTAAACTTTCTTCTTTTCAATATTTTTAAGCTGATTCCTCAATTTATCTAAAGCTATGGAGGACTCCTTTTTATTTAAAAAGTCAGTTTCGAAAGCGATAAAATTCAAATTGATATTTTCAAGACCATTAACGATGATACTGGATTCATCGATATTCGGCGATAAGTTGTCGAAGATTAACGTAGTAATACCTTGATTTAAGCTGACCTTTTTTTCTGAAGTCACTTGGGCGCCAGAATTATAAACTATCGCAGAAACGACCTTAGAATTTACAGTTTGGGTTTGTGAGTAAAGTTGAAAATTTAGAACTAAAACTAGGAGAATTAAAATAGACCTCATATAAATTGATTTTATACAGGAAAAATACTTAAAATTGTTTTGAACTCAGCATAACTTTTATAAATTTCGAATAAAATTGACAACTATAAATCTAAATTGTGACTTAGGCGAAGGAGGAAAGTACGATGCGCTATTAATGCCGTTTCTATCTTCTTGTAATATTGCTTGTGGTGGACATTATGGAACTGTCGAGACTGTAAGAAAAGCTGTTGAGCTTGCAAAACAGTATCATGTTCAAGTTGGGGCACATCCTTCTTATCCGGACCTAGAAAATTTTGGTCGTCAATCTATAATACTTCCCTCTAAAGACCTTAAGGAGAGTCTTCACCATCAAATCGATTTGGTAGAAGACGCTTGTCAGTTATATGAGGTCAACTTACATCACATAAAACCTCATGGGGCTTTGTATAATGATATGAGGAAAAGTCCAGTACTGGCAAATTTAGTGTTAGAAGTTATTCAGGAAAGAAATAAGGATTTGGTCTTGTTCAGCCCACCTAGAGTAAATTTTCAAAATGATAGTCCACATTCGATCCCTATTTGGATTGAAGGTTTTGCAGATCGAGCCTATCAAAATGATTTAAGTTTGGTTCCAAGAACCCAAAAAAATGCTGTTCTACACGATCCAGATCTCATTTTTAAAACTGTTTTCAAAATGATAAAACATCAAAAAGTGAAATCAATTTTAGGTGAAGAAATCGATCAAAAATTTGATACTATTTGCGTGCATAGCGATACTCCAAATGCCTATGAAATTTTGAAGACATTGACCTCTCAATTATCTAAAAATGGAATTAAAATAGATAGAACATGATGAATGAATCTGCGCGTATTTTTCAGCTTAGTGAGCGTTCAATTTTGATAGAATTTAACCGGGATATCACTAAGAATCTTCTATATTTTTTATTGAATTTAAAAGAAAATATCTTTTTAAATAAAAGTGAACACATACTTCAAGTTACAAACACGTATAATTCATTGTTGGTTATTTATAAATTCACAATAAATAATTTCCACAGTGAAAAAAACAATTATTTTGAACTTATTTCCAACGTGTCTACAACGAATATACCCAAGTCTCCAACCAGAAAAATACCAGTGTGTTACGAGTTGGATTTTGGTTTAGATTTAGAAGAAGTTTCTGAAAAAACTGGCCTATCCATTTCAGAAATTATCAAGCGTCATATGCATCCCATTTACACGGTATATTTCATCGGGTTTTTACCTGGTTTTCCTTATCTGGGGGGTATGGATTCTTCCTTGTTTTGCAGGCGAAAATCCAATCCTAGGTCTGAGATAAATTCGGGTGCAGTTGGAATTGCTGGATCTCAAACTGGAATTTACCCTTCAAGCTCTCCAGGAGGTTGGCAAATTATAGGAAGAACACCGCTGTCTTTATTTGATAGTCATAAAACGGACACCCCGTGTGTTTTAAGTCCAGGAGATTCTCTCCAATTTGAATCAATTACCAAGGAAGAATTTGATAACCTTCAATCTCATCCTTCTGATATAAAACTATAACAATGAGCATTTATATTCATAAAGCAGGATTGTATTCTTCTCTTCAAGATAAGGGAAGGTTTGTGGGGATGACTTATGGGATTCCAATTTCTGGAGCGATGGATCAAAATCTTTATCATTTTACAAACACTATACTGGAAAATCCTGCTGATTCATCCTCTATGGAGTTTTATCAACAAGGTTTAGAACTCGAGTTCACTTCGCCAACATTTATGTGCATAGGCGCTTTGGGAGGCGATTTCAAACTCAATGATAAACCGGTGGAACCTTTCGAAATCTTAAAGATCAAAAAAGGAGACCTCCTTAAGATTAAACAACTAACTAGGGGAAATTGGGGATATATTGCTGTGAAAGGCGGCTTTGAGTCTGAAAGCCCCTTTAACAGTCAAAGCTTTTATGAACCCATAACGAAGCGGCAATTTGAAAATGATGATGTCTTAATTTATGAGGCTTTCGATGGAGAAAGTGGTGGGGAGTCATCTGTATTTGACATGAGTTATTATGGGGAGAGTGAACTAGAGGTGTTTGAAGGTCCTGAATTTTATAAGCTAAGTCAAACCTTAGACTACCAATTAAAACATGCTGAGTTTTCTTTGTCTACATCTTTAAACCGGATGGCTTATCAAATCCAAGAGCGTTTGGTAAATGACTTGGAGGAAATCATCACGGGTCCTGTGCTGCCAGGAACTGTTCAGTTTACGCCTGCAGGGAAAATGATAGTATTGATGAGAGATGCACAAGTGACAGGTGGTTACCCACGAATCCTTCAATTTTCTGAAAAGTCCATAAATCAGTTGTCACAAATGCGAGTCAAATCAAAATTCACCTTTAAGCTTAACGGAATAAATTCAGAAAAGATTTGAAAGAATCCAGTCGCTTATAAGGGGGGTATTTTAAAGGGATATCCAGCCAATTTTTACGATGAACAATAGGTTTTTGGCGTGTAAAAGTATCAAAAGACGCCCTGCCATGGTAGTTGCCAACTCCACTAGCTCCTACACCTCCAAATGGAAGTTTGTCGTTTACAAAATGAACAATAGTGTCATTGATGACTCCTCCTCCAAAATCGAAGCTTTCATTAACTTGATTGGTGAAAGAACTGTTTTCGCTAAACACATAAAGAGACAAAGGCTTGTCGAAGCTATTGATAGTTACTTCCAAATCCTTAAAATTGGTAAAGCTATACAGCGGCAAAATAGGACCAAAAATTTCCTCTTTCATCAGTGGAGAGTCAAAATCTGGAGAATCCACTAGCGTAGGAGAAATAAAATTAGTTTCTGCATTAGAAATCCCGCCATAGATTACTTTTTGATCGTTTAGAAACCCATCTAATCTTTCAAAGTGAGAAGCATGGATAAGTCTCGCATAGTCTGAAGACGCTTTAGAAGAATCTCCATAAAAGTCTTTAAGGGTTTCCACTAACTTCTGTTGAAATTTTTCTCTGATGTCTGAATGAATAAGCAGATAATCTGGAGCGATGCAAGTTTGACCAGCATTCAAAAACTTTCCCCAGCAAATTCGTTTGGCAGCACTATCCAGATTTGCAGAAGCATCTACGATACAGGGATTTTTGCCTCCTAATTCCAGAGTGTGTGGCGTCATATGTTTTGCGATCTGTTGCGAAACAATTTTTCCTACAGGGACACTTCCTGTAAAAAAGACATAATCCCATTTTTGATCTAATAAAATTTGAGCTGTCTCTACGGCGCCTTGGATAACTATAGCTTGAGAATCTTCAAATACTTCACTGATTATTTTCTCTAAGATATCTGCGGTATATGGGGCATGTTCAGAAGGTTTTAAAACTACTGTATTTCCGCAAGCAATGGCTCCAATAACTGGTGTAATAGCTAACTGAAAGGGGTAATTCCAAGGGGCTATTACTAGGATTTTTCCCCAAGGAACGTAATAGATTTTATCACTAGAGGGGAAGTTTAGCCAAGCAGAGGAAATTGATTTTGGTTTGGACCACTTTTTAATTTTTTTGATAAAGAGGTTTAATTCTTTGTAAGCCACATAAAGTTCGGTAGTTAAAACTTCAAACTCTGGCTTTTGGAAATCTTTATAAAGAGCATCTACAATATCCTGTTCATGAGATTTAATACTAGCTTTTAGTTTTTCTAGAGTTTCTATTCTCTGAGATATAGATTTCGATTTTTCAGTCTTTAAAAATTTATCCTGATCGTTCATCAAACTTTTGATTTGATCGTCCTTCATAATTGCATTTTTTTAAATTTAAGCTTTAGTATGAAATAAAATTCAACCTTAAAGAGTTATTTATGTTTTAAAGATGACGTTATTTACACAATTAATCAAATGAATAAAATGAACTTGACCATCAAGCTAAACCTAATTTTTTTAGTTGTTTTTTTAATAAGTATTAAAGCAATTGCTCAAAGAGATACGATTAATACCGATAAGTTGATTATCGTAAAGCAATACTCTCCTACGGTTAATGATGCCTTTAAAATCAAACAAAAACCAAGCGAAAAGGATTCTATAAAACAGGTGCGTAGAGAGTTGTCTTATTCATTTATCGACGTTCCAGTAGCTTCTACGTTTACCCCTGCTAAAGGAACAGCCTCGGGAGTACGAATGTCTCCTCCAGACAAGCTCTTTGAAAACTATTCAAGATTTGGAGTAGGAAATTTCTCAACTATTCTAGCCGATTTTTATAGTAATTTCGATATCAATCGAGACCGTAATTTAGATATTGCCTTTAATCATTTATCCTCCCAAGGAGGTATAGATGGTGTTGTACTGGATGATGATTTTTCAAATACCAATGTGAGATTAGATCTCACATCACAAGATCGATATTTCGATTGGAATGCAGGCTTTGATATAAACCGAAGGGAAGTTAATTATTACGGATTGGGATCAGAGCAAGTAGATGCTCTAACTCAAGACCAACTTAACGCTATAGATTCCAAACAAACCTATACCAAATTAGAAGCTTTTGGAGGAATTCGTTTTACAGATCTTGTTTTAAAAGAAGCAGAGTTAACCGTCTATAATTTTACAGATAATTTTAGCAGTTCAGAACAAGTGTTAACTATTCAACCTGTAGTAGAAATTCCCTTGAGGACTCAGAAGTTATCAATTAAAGGTGATTTTAAGTTTTTGAATGGCTCTTTTGAAGAGAATTTGATAGGGGAGGAGAGCTTGGATTATCGACAATTCCAAGCAGAAATTAATCCTTTTATGAAGTTCAATATTCAGAATGTAAATTTGAAGTTAGGCGCTAAAGCTGTCTATTTTAGTGATTTTGAAAATAGCGAAAATAAAGTTTTCTTTTATCCAGATATAAAAGCTGAGTTTAATCTCAACCAAGAAAGTATAAACGTATTTTTAGGAGCGAACGGTGGTTTAGAGCAAAATACTTTCGAAAATTTATCTCAACAAAATCCATTTTTATCTCCTACTCAATTCATAAGACCTAGTAATAATCAATACAATGCTTATGCAGGGTTTACAACTAAATTATTGGAAAACCTGTCTTTATCTTCTCAGGTGAATTATTCTAGTACAAACAACTTTGCTTTTTTTATAGCAAATCCAGAAATTGATTATGCCATTGAACAATCTAAAAGAGGCTTTGATTATCAAAATTCCTTTGGTGTAGTCTACAATGATTTAAAGACCTTCGGAATTTCTGCTGACTTAGCTTATCAAATTGATAGTGATTTTAATGTAGGTTTCTTTGGGAAATATTCAGATTTCTCAACTGGAGATGAACAACCAGCCTGGAACCTTCCAGAAATTGAGTTAAGGGCTTATGCAGATTTTGAATTTACCAAAAATTGGAACTTCTCAGCAGCATTATTCTATATTGGAGAACGAACCGATGCTCAAGGAAAAATTTCGATAAATTCCAATTCAATTCCAATTTCAGGTGGCCAGATTAATACTACAGAAGTAGATGGCTATTTAGACCTTAATGCATCCTTGGAGTATAAGATCAATCCTAGACTTGCAGTGTTTGTCAATGGAAATAACCTATTGAACAAGTCTTACAACCGTTGGCAGAATTTTGAAGTCCAAGGTATCCAAGTCCTAGGGGGACTAACCTACCAATTCAACTGGTAAAGCCTTAACTTAATTTTCTTAACAAAAAGGAAACATTAGAATGCTTTATTTAAGTAGATTTGCGAGAATTGATTTTACAACAAATCCTAGCTGATGGCAAAGAAGTTTAAACGTTATGATCGCGATAGACCTTATTTAAATATTCTTGATTTTCTTTCTGAAGAAAAGACGTTTTTAATTATAATTGTAGTCGGTATTATCATTGCTGCAACGTCGACGACCAACGCCAATTTCGCAATGTGGATTGGTTTCTTTTTTGCCGCCTATGCCGCAGTGGCTAACGATAGTATCCAGTCTCTAGGAACCTTTATAGAAAGTAATAAAGCAAATAAGTGGTGGATTCTTTGGCTATTTATAGGGGGTATTTTTCTACTAACAGTCACTTACAGTTTTATCGTTTATGATGGAGATGTGACGTATCAAAGATTGACCAACCTTGATGGTACTTCCGACTATCCACATCCCGAAAAATTCACTTTTTTTCAAGTTATAGCCCCTTTAGTCTTGTTGATTTTGACAAGACTAAAAATGCCAGTATCTACAACATTTCTATTACTGAGTGTCTTCAGTGCTGATACTTCAGGCATTACATCGGTCATTTTTAAAAGCTGGTCTGGCTATATTTTAGCATTTATAATTTCATTTTTGGTATGGTATTTATCTTATAATACCATTAGGAAATATTTTAAGAGTAGGAAACATAGCCAATATTGGATGGTGGTTCAATGGCTTGTGAGTGGAACCTTGTGGGCGACTTGGGTGATGCAGGATGGTGCTAATATTGCCGTATTCCTACCAAGATCTCAAACTGTAGGTCAGTTTTCAATTTTTGCCTTAACCATATTCTTTGGTTTAGGTTTACTATTCTACTTGCGAGGTGATAAAATTCAAGGGGTAGTGAGCGAAAAAACTAGAGTTTCTGATATACGTGCAGCTACTTTAATCGATTTATCTTACGTTATCCTTCTTGTTTACAAGCTCTTTATTTCTACTGTACCTATGAGTACAACTTGGGTTTTTCTAGGTATTATAGGCGGTAGAGAAATTGCCATTAGCCTTTCTCGCAAGAAAAAAGGAAATAAGCACAAAAAGAAAGCGGTCTATATGATAGGTAAAGACTTTAGTTATGCCATGATAGGACTCTTTGTTTCCATAATTCTTGCTGCCAGTGGAAATTCCGCTATACGTGACGAAATTTATTCTTCAATTCAAAACTTATTTTAATGAAAATATTTATTTCTATCTTTTCAATAGCATCTTTATTATTGTCTTCTTGTCAGTCTAAAGAAGAAGTGGATCTCTTAGTTATCAATGCTAAAGCGTATACAGTAGATGCAGATTTTACTACTGCTGAAGCTTTTGCTGTAACGGACGGGAAAATAGTAGACCTAGGATCAACTTCAGATTTAAATTCGAAATATACGGCTAAGGAAACTCTAGATGCTGAACAGAAAACGATCCTGCCAGGACTTATAGATGCCCACGCCCATTTGTATAATTTAGGTTTAAAATTAAGCCGTGTTGATTTAGATGGAACTGTGAGCTATAAAGATGTGATCTCAAGGGTTCAAGAGTTTAAAAAGAAATTTCCTGAAACAGAATATATCATCGGTGGAGGATGGGATCAAAATGATTGGGCCATAAAAGAATTTCCAACAAAAGATACTCTAGACTTACTATTTCCTGATACTCCAGTGGCACTTACCAGAATAGATGGACATGCGATGATTGTAAATCAAAAAGCCTTAGATAAAGCTAATATTGACGAATCTACACCGGTTTTTGGAGGAGAAATAGTCCAAAATAATGGAAAGCTAACAGGAATTCTAATCGATAATCCAATGGCTAAAATTAGAGTTACATTTCCAGAATTGGATAAAGCGGCTCAAATTACTGCCTTAAAATCTGCTGAAGATATTGCTATTTCCTTAGGACTTACGAGTCTAGTAGATGCGGGTTTAAATTCTGATGTGATTCATTTAATAGATGACTTGCAAAATGCTGGTGAGTTAAAAATGAGGATTTATGCGATGATAAGGAACAATAAAGAAAATATAAGTGAATTTTTAGAGTCGGGTATTTTAAAAACAGACCGTTTAAATGTGAGGTCTGTAAAAGTATATGCAGATGGTGCTTTAGGCTCTAGAGGTGCAGCTTTAAAAGAGCCGTACTCAGATAAAGAAGATCATTTTGGAAGTATGATTATTGACCTAAATGATTTTAAAACTTTAGCGGCTAGATTATATAATTCTGAATTTCAAATGAATACTCACGCTATCGGTGATTCTGCAAATTCCGTAGTGCTAAAAACCTATGATAGTTTACTTCAGAATGATGAGAACAGAAGGTGGAGAGTAGAACATGCTCAAGTCATGGACGATAGGGATTTTAAATATTTTGATGGCGAGAACATTATTCCATCTGTTCAACCTACCCATGCTACAAGTGATATGTACTGGGCAGAAGATCGTCTTGGCGAACAAAGAACTGGATTTGCCTATGCTTATAAAACTCTTTTGGATAATGCTGGTAAAGTTGCTTTAGGAACAGATTTCCCCATCGAAAATGTAAACCCTTTTCTCACCTTTTATGCTGCTGTAGCTAGACAAGATTTAGAAAACTATCCTGAAGGAGGTTTTAATCCTGATGAAAAACTGTCTAGAGAAGAAACTTTGAAGGGGATGACCATATGGGCTGCTTATGCCAATTTTGAAGACCAAGAAAAAGGAAGTTTAGAGCCAGGAAAATTTGCTGATTTTATCCTTGTCGATCAAGATCCAATGAAAGTGGAATTAAATAAAATTCCTGCTACTAAAGTACTTTCCACTTATATAGGCGGCGAAAAGGTCTATAGCCTTAATTAAGTTTTAGCTTGGCTAGGAAGCCGTAGTGATCATCGGAATAAATTAATTCACAGTTGAATCCTTCTTTTTCTGATAATTCTTTTAGCAACTCGAAGTCCAGATACAACCATGGAAATAGTCGAGAGGTTTGCTTTTTATAACTCGTGGAATATTTTATTTCCCCATAATATTTATTATCATCCATGATTTCATTCTCGTGGAGAAAAATCAAGTCTGAAGAGTCTAGCAATACTTGACCATCAGGCTTTAGAAGAGTTTTGATTTGACTAAAGAAAACAGGTAGGTTTTTAATCGTTTTAGCTATGCCTATGCCATTCATTAATAGGAGTATGGTGTCAAAGGTCTTATCTTTTAAAGTAAAGAAATCGATGTGCGCAGCTTCAGGCAAACCTCTCTCTTTACAAATCTCAATGCATTTTTTAGAAATATCTATCGGCAATACGTCTAGACCTCTTTTTTTTAATTCTAAACTATGGCTTCCTGCACAGCAGCCAACATCCAGAGTTGTGCCTGTTGAGAGTTGGATTGCTTTCTGCTCAATTTCTGGCATTTCTTCATAAGTTCGAAATAAATATTCTACTGGAATTTTATCATCATAAAAGTTTTCAGAATGAACAATAATAGGAGTTAGATCTCGTCTTTTGTAGTGATTTTCTACAGCCAAGCCGAATATATCTTTAGGGTTAGAATCCAAGTGTGTGATTTTATATTTGTATTGTGGATGAGTCTTTAAAACAAGTGCCAGAAGGGTCAAATATAAGCATAAAGCCCATAAATATTTTTTCAAAAGACTTAAAAAGAAACCCACAAAGCAACACGATCAAGCTATGCAACAACTCTATTAAGAAACTTTTAAAAATTATATTGCCTTAGGTGCTAGCTATTGTAAAACCACTGTCCCTTTATTCTTAAATAAAGATATCGAGCGCATCCAAACACTTTAGAATGAAACTTTTAGTATTTACCTATACATATTTAAGAGTTAATGAACCTAATAATTATGTCTTACAAAAAGTTCTATGTTCGTTTTTGGGTGAGAATAACTAGTGTCTTATTTATGATATTAGGCCTAAGGCATGTTTGTAATTTCCTCATAGTTAGCGAAAAAAATTTCAACATATTTTAAATCTGACTTTGAAAAATGTTGAAATTTGTCTCTCTATTTTTAAGATCGTTGATTAAATGAAGCAGCAGATTAAAGTGTCACTAGATCTTCGTGTTTTTCAGCAACATAAGTTTCCATTACTTTGAAGAAATTCAAAATATCTTTGTCTCTATTAGTGCTGTTTATGGTGACAAGTCTTACAAAAGTTTCACCATCAAACTCACCATAACCCACCATTAATTTTCCATCTTGGTATAATGAATTGCACAAATCTTTCGGATCTATGTTTTTATAATTGAAGCATACAGAAATGGAGTCTTCGTAAGAATACAATTTATAGTCGGAGTGGTTTTCAATATAAGTTCTAGCCGTTTCTGCCAAGTCAAATTGTTGATTCACCATTTGTTCTAAGCCTTTGGTTCCAACGGATTTCCATAAGGTCCAAAATTTAAGAGCATCATTTCTTCGGCCACATTGTAAGGAGGTTTTTCCTAAATTATATTCATCTCCATCCGTTTGATAAAGGTAATCAGCATCGCAGGCAAAGGAGTGCTTAAGGTTGTGTTTTTCTTTAGTAATCAAGATAGAACAACTCAAAGGAACGTTCAACATCTTATGAGCATTAAAACTAAAGGAGTCTGCGTGCTCAACTCCATCGACTAGGTGTTTATACTTTTCACTAAAAATCACCGAGCCACAATACGCCCCATCCACATGCAGCCATAGGTTTTTATAATTTTTTGTGATATGATGTATAGCTTCAATATCATCAAAAGCTCCCAAAACAGTTGTCCCTGCAGTAGCATTTACGAAAAATGGCTGAAATCCGTGCTTCATGTCTTCTTCAATTTGATTTTGAAGTGCTAAAGGCTTCATTTTTCCAAACTTATCAGTTTCGATTTTTCTTATCTGTGAGATCCCGATTCCGCCGAACATGGCGTTTTTGGTAATGGAGTAGTGCGAAGTATCTGAGGTGTAAATGATCATTTTTTCAGAAACACCTTCAAGCTTTATATCTCTGTTATAAGCATCTCTACCCATAAGCATAGCCATAAAATTACTCATAGATCCACCAGGAGGAAAGGTGCCATCTGCATTTTTTCCAAAATTTAACATTTTGCAAACCTTATCTATAATAGCCTTTTCAATACCCACTTGTGGTCCTCCAACTTTGTAAGTGTACATGCTGTTGTTGAGCATTACAGCTAAGAGTTCTCCTAAAGTACCTTTATGACTTCGACCACCAAATAATTGGTTAAAAAATAATTTTGTAGACGTTCTAGGAGTGCTTAAAA
The DNA here is from genome assembly GCF_000153485.2 of Psychroflexus torquis ATCC 700755. Taxonomy (NCBI): domain Bacteria; kingdom Pseudomonadati; phylum Bacteroidota; class Flavobacteriia; order Flavobacteriales; family Flavobacteriaceae; genus Psychroflexus; species Psychroflexus torquis. Next base: position 3,789,362 of record NC_018721.1, read on the forward strand.
CGACATCCTCTAGTAAAGATTCAAACTTTTCTTCATCAAGTCCTTCTTCATCTAAATCCAGATCCAAAGTTTCAAAAAGTTGATTGGCTTCAATTGGTTTTGTAACCCCCTCTTTTTGCTCGTAATCTATAAGTTTTTGTGAAATTTTTTGAAATACTTTAAGGTCTGCTTGCATAAGCCTTTTTTGAAATTTATATTTACTGTCATTGAATATTTTTCAATATTTATAAAAATACTTAAAAAATTTAAACTCCTTGGAAAGCATTACATCTTTAAAGAAACTTTTAGAAATATTACCAACTTGTAAGGGACAAGATTATTTTGAAATTGCAAAACACCTGTCAATTCCAGAAGAGGATTTATCGCCTTATGCATTTTGGTGTCAAGAGACCTACACGAGGAACTGTGTTTCTAGAACCTCTAACTATGAATTACTTTTATTATGTTGGGAAGAAGGGCAAGAAACTCCCATTCATTGTCATAATGGAGAAGAGTGTTGGGTGTATTTGGCTGAAGGGAAGCTTAGAGAAAAACGATATGCCGAGATAGATGGTGATTTAGAAAAAACAGCAGATGTGCAGATGACTCAAAGCCGTTTATCCTACATGAACGACGCCTTAGGGTATCATTCTTTGCATAATCTTGACAAAGGCCGATCTATAAGTCTTCACCTTTATGTGGGACCTATAGATGAATGCTCTGTTTATAAAACAGAAAAAGATAAATTTGTATTTAAGGAATTAGACTATTATTCCAAAAACGGAGAAAAACTTTCACATCATAAATAAAAAAAATAAAATGAATTGGACTACTGCTAAAAAGTATACAGATATTACTTATAAAAAATCTAATGGTGTCGCAAGGATAGCTTTTAACAGGCCAGACGTGAGGAATGCTTTTCGTCCTAAAACGGTTAATGAACTTTTTGATGCTTTTTTAGATGCCAGGGAAGACACTAGTATTGGCGTGGTTTTATTTACGGGTGAAGGCCCATCTTCTAAAGATGGTAAATATGCATTTTGCAGTGGAGGAGATCAAAATGCAAGAGGTCACCAAGGCTATGTAGATGACGATGGTACGCCAAGGCTCAATATCCTTGAAGTACAAAGATTAATTCGCTTTATGCCTAAAGTAGTCATTGCCGTTGTGCCAGGCTGGGCTGTTGGTGGGGGTCACTCTTTACATGTAGTTTGTGATTTGACGCTGGCGAGTAAAGAGCATGCTATATTTAAACAAACCGATGCAGATGTAACGAGTTTTGATGGCGGATATGGTTCTGCTTATCTTGCTAAAATGGTAGGTCAAAAGAAAGCTAGAGAAATATTTTTCCTAGGCAGAAACTACAGTGCACAAGACGCTTTTGAAATGGGAATGGTGAATGCGGTGATTCCTCATGAAGAATTAGAGTCTACAGCTTATGATTGGGCTCAAGAAATACTTGAAAAATCTCCAACCTCTATCAAAATGCTAAAATTTGCATTTAATGCTACAGATGATGGTATGGTTGGACAACAAGTTTTTGCAGGAGAGGCTACTAGGTTAGCCTACATGACAGAAGAAGCAAAAGAGGGGAGGGATGCCTTTTTAGAAAAAAGAAAACCAAACTTTAAAAATATCAAATGGTTTTCATAAATTAAACAGTATTAATTGATAATCAATAACTCATACATCTATGCCAATTCTAACCGAACAAGAGCTTCAAGAAATTGTTAATAAAGAAACTGAAGCGAAAACCAAAATTGAAGAGAGGAATTTAGCTATAATTGAGCTCGCCGAAGAAAAGAAAAACCTAAAATCACAGCGAAGTGGGTTTTTGGCTTCTACTGTTATCTTGGCAATACTTTTTTTAGCACTTCTTTTTACTGTTAATTTTCAACCGGATTTATTAAATTTGAACTCTGGTATTCAGCTTGAAGAAGGCGAACAGATTGTTGAAATTTCATCCATAGAAAATTATGAAAATAGAATTATAGATTTAGAATCTCAAGTATCTATGTCTACAAGTCCCTTAGATCTTAATGAATTCTATGCGGTTCAATTAGGTGCTTTCAAGAAATTCAACGTCAAATTGTCGTCAGATGATTATAGTATAGTTCATAATGCTAATTTTAGAGATTTTAATTTGTTCACTTTAGGAGTGTATCAAACTGAAGTCGAAGCCGAAAAACTTAGACAAATAGTAACAAAACTCGATTTTCAAGATGCCTTTGTAGGTTACTATAAAAATGGAGAGCGAGTAAAATCCAATTATTGATTATATGAATTTTGAAAATTTAGAAGTGCATCTTGATGAGTTACCAGATTTTAAATCTGTTGAGCTTAATTTAGTTCAAAAACGATATAAGAGACTGATCTGGATAAATGAGGGGCTTGTCTTTATCTTGCTTTTTGCGTTACCGATTGTAGCTTTCTTTATTGAACCTGTTCCTCTATGGATCCCTATTGTGGTCTTATGCATCTTAAGCCTTGTTTTAGCGATAAGAGCAACTGAGATTGAAAAAGGTTTCCCCTTGAGGTTATTTGGAATAAGACAATACGATATTATTTACCAATCTGGCTTCTTTTATTTTACAGAGACTGTGATTCCTTATAATAGAATACAGCACGTAGAGATCAAACAGGGTCCGCTTTCTCGATTTTACAACTTGTATTCTTTAAGACTGTATACTGCCGGCGCTTCTTCGGGAGACTTAATTATAGATGGGTTGGATAAAGAGACCGCTCAAAAATTAAAGGCTAAAGTTCTGGCTAAAACCACTATTATAGATGAGTAATATAGACTTCTCAATTCCTAGATTACAATCCTTTAATGGTATTTTCCTTATCTTTTTTACAGACCTGATAAAGCGAGTCCGTCAAAATATTTATATTTTGGCAATTCCCTTCTTCAAGAAAAACTTAATACAAGATTACGGTACTTATATTATTATAGGAGCAATTTTATTTGTTGTTCTTCAATTTGTCTTCTCGTATCTATCCTATAAAAAGTTTAAATTTTCTATTCAAGAAGATGCTTTTCATTTAGATCAAGGAGTCATAAAATTAAGTCATGTTGAAATTCCTTTTGAGAGAATTCAAAATATCAATCTTCAACAGAATTTTTTGCAACAGATTTTAAATGTAGTGGGTTTTGAAATTGAAACAGCTGGCGAAGGAACTGCCGAAATTAAAATTAAAGCCTTAGACAAAGATTTTGCTCAATCTTTAAAAGATAAACTCATTAAAGAAAAAGAGCTGAGAGGAGATGATGAACTGCAAATTTTGGAGGATGAAAGTGCTTTGGATTCTAAACTAGATGAACATTCCAAAAGGGTCGAAGAGCCTTCATTGCTCTTTAAATTGAATTTCAATACTTTACTAAAGGTAGGTATTAGTTCCAATCTTTTTAAGGGAGTTGGCTTATTACTTGCATTTTTAGCTTATGCCTATAACTTCGTCCGGGATTTCTTAACTCAAATCTATGATCTCAATCTTGAGGAAGATTTTAAAAATAGAATTCCTGAAACTCTAACATTTATTTCAATTTTAATTATTGGTGTTATATTCATTGGTTTTTTTATCACGGTAATGACTACGGTCTTAAAATATTATGATTTAAAAATTACCAAAAACCAAGAAAATTTTGAGGTGGAGTATGGTCTCTTTAAAAAAATCAATAAAGTCATAAAAAAAGTAAAAACCCAAATTTTTGAGATAAGGACAAATCCAATAAAGAAGCTGTTTAAAATAAAGAGCATATACGTGAGCCAAGCAGCTTCCAATCAACTTTCTGAAAAGCAAAAAATAGGAATTGTTGGAGTTTCTAAGCTAAATTTGGATACGCTTTTTAGATCTTTGTTTAATGTAGATCTGTCGGAGCAAGTGTACAGCGTTTGTAGATCACAAGCCAGACTTTTTTTTAGATATTTTTACCAAAGTTTGGCTATTATAATAATCCTTTCGCTATTAGCTTATGCTTTCTATTTTAATTGGGTAAGTGGAATTGGTATTTTTCTCCTACTGCTTATATTTATTTCTCTCTCTATTTTAAAAGTGAAAAAAAGCAGTATAGGAATAAATCCAACTTTTATAAATGTAAGGAATGGTTCTATTGAAACAATTCACAAACTTATTGAAATTCACAAGTTACAATCGGTTAAGCTTAGAAGAAATATTTTTCAGCAGTATAATGGTCACGCCGATTTAATTTTGGAAACAGCTTCAGGCTCTCTTAATATAGAATATTTAAAAGTGGAGGAGGCTAGAAAGATTTTGAATTATTTAATATATAAGGTGGAATCAACTCATAAAGATTGGATTTAATTAAGCAAGGCCTCATTTTCAAGTGCTATGTAGTGCTTCACTTTATGGTTTGAGTTATGAACAGGGTAAATCTTTATCTCACACATATATTCACTTCCATCTTTTCTATAATTTACCATTGAAGTTTGGCAAAAGGAATCTGTTGCTAACTGAGCTCTGATTTGATCTAAGGCTACTCTTGACGTTTTTTCACCTTGTAAAATCCTAGGGCTTTTATCTTTAAGAAAAGCTAAACTATAACCAGTCATATCTTTGAATCCGTCATTAACCCAAATAATTTTCTGATTATCATCAGTAATTATTATGGCTTTATATTCAGTATTAAAAAGGGTTTCCTCTATTTGGAAATCCCATTTGAATTTATTTTGGAATTCTACTAACCTTTCAATATCTTTCTTTTTCTTAAGTGACTTTAAGAAATTAAAAACATGTACAGAATAAATATCCCATGATAATAACGGTCCTCTCTTCATCTTCAAAAATTTATTAATTATTTCATAAAAAACAAAGTTAACTTTTAATAAAATAAAGCTGTGCTCGATAATCGTTATTTAAAACATAAAATACCCTAACGATACAAGAAAGTCAAGGTATTTTATATAAACATAAGTTTACTATTTCAATTTGGGATAATCACTAGGCTTAAATTCATTCATAATAGCATAGATTTTTTCAAAAACATCTTCAGTAGAAGGTTTTGAAAAATAATCACCATCGGTACCATAGGCTGGCCTGTGAGCCTTAGCCGTAAGGGTTTGAGGTTTGCTGTCCAAAAACCTATATCCATCTTGTACATCTATGATCTGTTGTAAGATATAAGCTGAAGCACCACCTGGAACATCCTCATCTACAACTAATAGTCTATTCGTATTCTCTAAACTTTTAACGATATCATGGTTAAGGTCAAAAGGAACAAGGGATTGGCAATCAATTATTTCTATGTTAATATCAACATCTTCTAGTTCTTTAGCAGCTTGCTCTATGATTCTCAATGTAGAACCATAAGAGACAACCGTAATATCTCTCCCCTTGCGAATGGTTTCTACTTCACCAACCGGAGTCTTAAATTCTCCAAAATTATTAGGTCTCTTTTCTTTAAGTCTGTAACCATTTAAACACTCTACAATGAGTGCCGGTTCATCGCTATCCAACATCGTGTTATAGAACCCAGCAGCTTTAGTCATATTTCTAGGAACTAACACATTTATTCCACGTATAAGATTTAAAATCCCACCCATAGGTGATCCAGAATGCCATATACCCTCTAGCCTATGTCCACGTGTTCTTACAATAAGTGGTGATTTTTGTTTTCCTTTACTTCTATAAGCTGTAGTCGCTAAATCATCACTCATGATCTGTAATGCATATAGCAAATAGTCTAAATATTGAATTTCTGCAATAGGACGTAAGCCTCTTAACGACATTCCAATACCTTGTCCTAAAATAGTGGCTTCACGTATTCCTGTATCTGCAACTCTTAATTCTCCATATTTCTCTTGTAAGCCTTCAAGCCCTTGATTGACATCCCCAATTTCTCCTGAATCTTCTCCGAAGATTAGAGTTTCTGGACGTGTTTCAAAAATCTTATCAAAATTATCTCGTAAAATAATTCTAGCATCAACTTCCTTTGCATCGTCTGCATAGGTAGGTTCTATAGATTCAATTTGAGTAGCTCTACCTTTATATTCACTCCATAAATGGCTGCTATAGTCAGGTTGTGTTCGCTCAACAAAATCATCCATCCATTGGATTAATTGAGTCTTAGCACTAGTCTCTTCTCTTCTCACATAGCGTAAAGCTTTTCTCGCAGAGGCAAGGACTACAGATTTTAATGGCTCATCATTATTTTTTAATTCTTCAACTAAAGACATGACGGAACTTTTGTTTTCTGTAGAGTTGGCAAGATTTGTCAACAAACTGATAACGGTCTTATTCTCAGATTTTGCTGTTTTACCAAAGGCAGTCCATGCGTCTTGCTTTCCTTTTCTAACGTCTTTTTTAATTGATTTTTCTAAGTCGATTAACTCTTCGTCTATTGCGAATCCGTTAGAAATTATCCATTCTCTCATTTTCAGATTACAATCGTGTTCTTTTTCCCATTGTAACCGATCTTCACTCTTATAACGTTCATGAGATCCTGAAGTCGAGTGACCTTGGGGTTGAGTGACTTCTACAACATGAATTAAAACAGGAACATGCTGCTCTCTAGCTATTTTTTCAGCCTTTTGATAGGCTTCAATTAAAGCTGGATAATCCCAACCTTTAACAACGAGTATTTCGTACCCATTGGTATCTTTTTCTTTTTGAAAACCTTTAAGGATTTCAGAAATATTTTCTTTGGTAGTTTGTTTTCTAGCATGTACAGAAATCCCATAATCATCATCCCATACGTTTATAACCATAGGAACTTGCATCACACCAGCGGCATTGAAAGTTTCCCAAAACAGACCTTCACTTGTGCTTGCATTTCCAATAGTTCCCCAAGCGATTTCATTTCCGTCTATTGAAAACTGATCTGAGTTTTGAATGCCCTTTACATGCCTGTAAATTTTGGAAGCCTGTGCAAGGCCAAGTAGTCTTGGCATTTGGCCAGCAGTAGGAGAGATATCTGCACTTGAATTTTTTTGCTCAGTAAGGTTTTTCCAGCTACCGTCTTCGTTTAAACTGTGTGTCATAAAATGACCACCCATTTGGCGACCACCAGACATAGGTTCATCACTAAGATTTGTATTAGCATATAAACCTGCAAAAAACTGTTGTATTGATAATTGACCAATAGCCATCATAAAGGTTTGATCTCTATAGTAGCCTGAACGGAAATCACCGTTTTTGAAGCATTTTGCCCAAGCGAGTTGAGGGATTTCTTTACCATCCCCAAATATTCCAAACTTAGCCTTACCTGTCAATACCTCACGTCTTCCCAACAAACTGCACTCACGACTAGTGACGGCCATTTTATAATCTTCTAATACTTCTTTCTTGAAATCTTCAAAAGAAATATCTTCTTTTTGAATTTTATCTTGCATTATATATATTTTTGACTCTTGCGAAGATACTAATTTTCAATGATAAAAGCTATTCTATTCTTGATGCTATATTCCATTTTTCAGAATTTTAGACAAAAATTCTGACATTAATTCAAAATATAATCGATTTAATGTCGAAAATGCAATAATACGTTAATAAATACTTTGTATTTTAAAGGAAACCCCAAACACGAGTTATAGGTTAAAATTTAGCTAATGACTTCCAGTTGACTATAGCCTTGTGTGTTTCTATTCAGCACAATTTGAGTTTGGATACGTTCTTTTAAGGCATTTACATGACTTATAATACCGATGGTTTTATTGCTTTCTGCCTGTAAGCGTTCTAAAGTGTCTAGTGTGAGATCCAAAGTCTCTGGATCTAGAGTACCAAAACCTTCGTCTATAAATAGGCTATTGATTTCTACATTTTTTGAAGCTAAGTCAGACAAACCTAGCGCTAAGGCTAAACTCATCAAAAATGTTTCTCCGCCAGATAAGGTCTTTACAGAGCGTCGAAGTCCGCCCATGTGATTATCGATCACGTACAATTGATTTTTATCCTCACCAGCTATAAATCTATCGAGTTCATACCGATCATTGAGTTGATTCAGCCGCTTATTACCCAACAAAATAAGGCGTTGTAAACTCAAGTCTTGTGCAAATTTATTGAACTCTGTTCCTGTAGCATCTCCTATAAGTCTGTTCAAGACCTCCCATTTTTTATTTGCTTTTTGCACTTCAATAATCGAGTCTTGAATGGTTTTATATTCGGTTAAATTCTCTTTTTGATTGTTTAAAACTCGTTTAATGTCCTCGAGTTTTTCTCTTGTGGAATTTAAAGTTACTTTGATATTATCAATAGCGATTTCAGTCTTGTCTTTTTCTGTAAAGTGAACGAACTCTAAGCTTTTTAGCTGGTTTTCTAATCCCTCGAGTTTTTCTTCTTTAACCTTTATGTTTTTGACAATATCACTTTTTCTAAGAAGTAATTCATTATAATTTGAAGATTTCATCCTGGAAGCATTGGCTTCGGCGATATTAGCAAAGCCTTTACCTTCTAGCATTGATTTTAAACCTTGTTGAAGTTGACTTAGGTTATTATTAAGGACAGCTTTATCACTAGTTTGCTTGTCTAGAGAGGATGAAACTGACTTTAATTCTGTATGTAATTGATTCCATGATTTTGTATAACTCGTCACTAATCTACCCAAATCATCACCTTTGTAAAGGCTTTTCATTTTTTCACTGATGCTCTTTCCTTCTTTTTGAATATCAAGGAGTTCTTCTAAAATTGAGATTGAACTTTGCAAGGCTTTTAGTTCAACTTTGTATTGTTTAAAGGCCTTGTAATTTTCTATAGTTTGTCTGGTTTTTTGTTCCAGATTAGCATAACTCTCCCCTTCATTGAGTGAGTTTAACTCTTTGAATTTTAAATCGAATTCTTCTTGATTTAAAGAGCGTTTAGAGTGTAGCTCGTTAGCCTCTTTATTAAGATCTTCAATTTGTTTTACAAGAGAGGAAAATTCAGCGTTTAAGTGTTGTAAATCTCTAGAGAGCTGTTTGGCTATTTCCTTAGCTTTAGCAATTGTTTTGTCAAGATCTGAAATAACTTCCGGTAAATGTTCAGAATAAGGGTGATCTATAGCTCCACAGACAGGGCAAGGCTCGTCCTTTTGAAGCTTTTGCCTAAGATCTTCCACTTCTAATCTTAAATTTTGATTCTCTTTTTTAGTTTGAAGATGATCCAATTCTTTTTCAGCAGTTTTGAATTTACTTTCCTTTAGCTTGATTTGCTCAGGATACTCACTTTTCTTTTTATGGAGTATAGAACGTTTATTTTCCAATCTAAGAAGTTGATCACCTAAATCTTTAAGGATCCTACTTTCATGAGCAGCCTCCTTAAGAGTATCTCGAAGATGTTCTTGTTCTTGGATGCGCTTCTCTAGATTTTCGACATCCTTTAATTCTTTTTCAAGATTTTGGATTTGCTCAGAGCTTATTTCCGATTTGCGAGTTAGTTCTCCAATAAAACTGTCCAATTCTTGTTTTTGAAATTTCAAATCTAAGCCTTCAAGTTCCTTGTTAAGAAGCTGCTTTTTTGCAGAAAAGTCATGTAATTTCGAACTCCTTCTCGTGTTAAGTTCAGTGTGGGTTTCTTGCAATTTTTCCAATTCCGATTCAACAGCTTGTGGCTCTACTTTTGTTTTTAATAGATCTTCTGTTTTTTGGTGAAGGCTGTTAATATTAGAATTGATTTTGGTAATTTCTTCTTGTTCTCTGGTTATCGAAGCTTTTAGGCGGTCTCCATCTTTTTGGAGACTGTTGAATTCTTGCAGTTCGTCTTCAAACTCCAATGTCTTTTGATGTTGTTCTAATTTGTGTTGGTTTTCATTATCAAAGCTTTGCTTATGGTCCAACAAAGTTTTAAGATCAGTTTTCACTACATTTTCTTCGGAACTTAACTTCTCTTTTAATGTGAGTTGATCCAAATCCTTTTGGTATTCAGAAAGCTTTTTGCGTTCTATAGTTTCTTTTTCCTTTAGCTGATTTAGATTCTCCTTAAAATCGCTTTCCGTTTCTTTTGAAATTAGTTTGTCTTGAAGATTATCTAAAATGGTTTTTTGAGTGAGTATTTTAGATTTTAAACTCATGTATTTTTCATACACCTTCTTACCGATGCTTCTATAGATGGAAGTATTTGTGATTTTTTCTAAAAGCTCACTTCGTTCTTTTTCATTGGACTGTAATAAAGTTGCAAAATCTCCTTGAGACAGTAATACGGATTTTACAAATTGATCGTAAGACAAACCTATTAAGCGCTCTACCTCGGCGAGGACTTCTGTTTTTTTCTCGCTGAAAGATATTTCAGTAGCGACATTCCAGAGGTCCATTTCACATTCTCTCAGCTTATTATTTCTATTGGTGGAGATAGACCAAGTTGCTTCGTAAGTCCCTAAATTACAGGAAAACTTAACCTTAGCATAGGCTTCCTTTTGGTACTTTGTCAAGATACTGCCGTCTTGTTCGATTTTACTTTTAGTCACACTAGAGATTCTGGGCGTACGCCCGTATAACCCTAGACATATGGCGTCCAGTAAGCTGCTTTTCCCACTCCCTGTAGGTCCTATGATTGCAAACAAACCTCCAGAATTTAAGGGTGATTCGTCAAAATGAACTTTATGTTCACCTTTTAAGGAATTGATATTCTTAAAGGATAGACTTTCGATTTTCATTGTTCAGGGCGGTTCAATTCATCTAGAATTTCTTCGAAAGCAGAGATGAGTTCTTCTTTGCTAGTTTCAGTTTCATCAACACTTTCTAATTTTTTATGGAACACTTCCAGTGGTGTAAAGTCTGAGATCTGTTCTTCGGTTGATGTAATTCCACGAAGGCCTTCAGGTTTATATTTAAAACTTACTCTGTGCTTTACAATCTCACAGGCTTCATTTTCAAAGGTTTCAATGTATTCTTCTAATTCAATAGTCTTGGATGGGGAAAAGTTTTCTTCCTCCATTTCAATCTCAATGAGCGTTTGCAAAGGGTGAATATTTGTAATTTCAGAAAGTTTCTGTTTAATTTTTTCTAGACTGCCTTTCACCAAGATCAAATCTCTAAACTTTGGAATAGAGATACTTTCGGGTTCAAAAGATTTAGAAGTGTCTATAAGTAAAATGCGTTTTTCATTTTTCCGTTCGCTAAAGGAAAGTGGAGTAGGGGAACCACTATAAAAAATAGGGGTTAGTGAGTTAAGACGTTGAGGCTTATGAATATGACCTAAGGCGATATAGCTGTAATTGCTTCCAAAATGAGAAGCATCTAAGCCCGCTAAATTTCCAATTTGGATTTCACGCTCACTATCCGACAAACTCACCCCTTTGGCAAACAAATGGCCCATGCCTAAAAGGGGAACATCAGGGTATTTTTTCTTAGCCAAACTAGCCGCCTCTTGAAAATGATAGGCAATACTCTGTTGCACTGCTTTTTGCTTGCTGTCGTGATTTTCTGCATCGAAACGTTCTTGCAAATCTCTATTCCTAAGATAAGGCAAGGCTGCAATAACAAGGTCTACATTTTCATCCTTATAAATTGGAATGAGACAGTCTTGCAAATTTTCCGGGCGTTGCCCAATGACGTGTATATCCAATTCATTTAAAATAGCTTTAGGGGCTTCCAAAACACTTGGAGAATCATGGTTACCTCCAGTGATAATAATTTTAAGATCAAACTTTTTTAATTTGATGAGCGTCCTATAATATTGGGTTCTGGATTCACTTGATGGATTCGAAAAGTCGAAGACATCGCCAGACACGAGCAAAATATCTATATCATTTTCAGGTAAAAACTGACACATCCAATCGATAAAAAGATCAAAATCTTGATATAATTCTTTCTTATGAAGTTTTTTTCCAATATGCCAGTCTGCGGTATGAAGTATCCTCATAAATGTAATTAAAGGGTTTTATAATATCCGAATTTAAGCCATATTCGATGTCTAAATCGATCTTTGACTAAATAATCATCAGTTCTGTAATCCAGTCCGATTTCAAATTTATTTTTGTCATCAATATAAAATCCTAAGGCAGCTGTTAATCTATTTTCAAGATCATCCTCGCCACTTTGTATCATATAAATTAATTCATTGGAAATAGAAAGATAGTTTTCACCATTGTCTAGGCTTTCCCCTTGCAACGGAATTTGACCTTTAAGTCTATAACGAGCCCTAAATAAGAGGGAAGCATTGTTAAAAAATGTTTGATCGATCCGCACTCGATGACCAATCCTAAAATGGGATTCTCGTTGTAAAATAGAGACCTGTTGTATGGTTCTGTGGGTGTTTTCTCCTTCTTCAATTCTATATTGGTATCCGATATCTACTTTTATAAAAGGAGTTATTCGCCTGCCTATAAAGGTTTGTAAATCTGTTAAAGTATGCTCGTACTCAAGCTCTTCATTTAAATTTTCAGAATCATAAAATCCATGTTGAGATTCAAACTTATGAGTTATTGAATAATTTTTTAAAAGTTTGTAACTGAGAGATGCTTCTGGAAAAAGTCCAAACGTTGTTTGATTTTCTTGAGCATAGGACAAAGTAAAAAACAATAAACCTATACTATATATATAAATTCTCATGCTAATAATCTAAGTTGTCTGTTAATTTTAAATTTATGGACCGTTTTTCTATTAATCTTCCGTTGGCATCGAATAAACCTTCCCATAAAGTATTGTCTTTGTCGGTTTTGCCATAATACTCAATTTCATAGTTAATCACTAGATTTTCTATTTCATCTTCATCGATTAAATCTTCAAGATCATCGGCTTTGCCTGTGTATTGAATTTGTATTTTTTTTAGGGAATATCGGATATAATTTGATTTGAAATAGTCAAAAATGGTCTGATAAGCTTCCTCCTTGATCTCATCTTCTTTAATCTTAATTTCAATATTTTCAACCTTGCCTTCCATGTCAAATTCAACACTGTGGAGGTGTTTGTTTTGTTTCAATTTAGCCTCGTAGCCTTGTTTTCCTCCATCGGTTTGATAATACCATTTGGTTCTTCGCTGTTGTTCAAAAGCATCTTCTAGCCATTCTTTGGCCTGATTGGGGATTTCATCTTCTTTGACCCTTTTTTCTACTTCATTTTTTTCTTGTGCAACACCATAGGTCACACTAAAAATAATAAATAGCAATCTCAAATAATACGACATAGCTTATTTTTATTAATTGGTAAAACTCATTATAGCCAACTCATAACTTCTTAACCCAAAACCAAGAATAACTCCAAAAGCATTAGGTGAAATATAAGATTGTTTTCTGAACTCTTCTCTAGCATGAGTATTGGAAATATGAACCTCAATCACAGGGGTTCCTATTGCTTTTACTGTATCTCCTATAGCGATGGAAGTATGGGTATAAGCTGCTGCATTCAAAATAATACCATCTACATTATCATCTGCTTCTTGTAATTCTGAAATTAATTCTCCTTCAATATTGGACTGGAAGTAAGACAATTCTAGCTCTTTAAATTGAAACTGAAGTTCTGTGAAGTAATCTTTAAAAGTAGACTTACCATAGATTTCAGGTTCTCTTTTTCCTAGAATATTGAGATTTGGACCGTTGACGATATGTATTTTCATGTGCTTTAGCTTAGTCTTCAAATTTATTAAAATAATTCATGTCAAAATATTATATTTGATTAGGATTTTTTCCTTAAGTTTATGGAAATATTCCTAATTTAATCTTTTTTAATATGAAAACAGATTTACCTCCTGAAATTAAACGTTTTAAACAAATACGTGAAGAAAATAATTTTACCCAATCTGAATTTGCTGAGATTTTGAATATTAAAAATTCCACGTCAGATATAGAGAGAGGTAAAACCAAACTCTCGGGGCAAGTTATTATGATGCTATTGAAGGTATTAGAAGTAAATCCACTTTGGTTATTCGGCGAAAGCTTTCAGAAGAAATTAAATGTTCATCACATCAATTCTATGCCAAAAATCATTTCTATGGATGAAACTAAGTCTAGAGAAAATATGCTTTTGGTCAATCAAAAAGCGGCAGCAGGTTATCCTCAAAATATAGGAGATGCAGAATGGTACCATCAACTCCCTGCTTTTGAGATGCCAATCCCTCAATTTAGAAATGCAACCTATAGAGGATTTCAGGTAGAAGGGGATAGTATGGAGCCCAATCTTCATCCTGAAGATTGGGTTTTGGGTAAATCTGTGGAGAGCTTACAACAAGCGCTTAATCATAAAGTGTATGTGTTTGTGCTTCAAGATTCGGTCTTGGTCAAGAAATTACACAAACATCCTAATTCGCATAAGATTTCTCTAATTTCTACAAATTCTTATTATCCACCTTATGAGGTTGAAGCTTCAGAAATCCAAGAGATTTGGGAAGTAACAAGTAAACTCACCTTTTCTATTAATGAAAATTCAGAAAATAGTATGCTTAAAAAATTAGAGCAATCTATGGAAGATCTCAAAACGCAACTCAATACACTAAAACCTAATTAAATGAATTTTGAACGCCTATTCGGTTTTTTGGAGATACTGAATGCCAACAATAGTAAAGAGTGGATGGATGAGCACAGAGGACAGTATGAAGCCGTTAAAGCAGATTACGTTATATGGTTAGAAGATCTTGACCTTCAGTTGTCTAAGATCGATGAAAATTACTATTCCTCTACAGGCAAAAAAGCCATTAATAGGATTAATAACAATCTATTATACCATCCTAATAAGCCTACTTATAAAGATCACTTTGGAGCAGGATTGGACAAGAGACCCAAAACTGGAGACTTTTACATTCATTTGGGTATTGAAGAATGCTTTGTGGCAGCGGGTTTTTACAAACCAAAATCCGAACTTTTAAAAAGCATACGAGAAGCTATTGATTACAATGGAGATGAGTTCAAAAAAATAATCAATTCTAAGTCTTTCCAAAACAATTTTGACGGCCTTATGGGAGATGAGGACCAGTTGAAAACTTCTCCCAAAGGGTTTACACAAGACCATAAGCATATAGATTTACTTCGTCTAAAAAGCTTTGCAGCTATGAAACCCTTCAATAGAAAAGAAATTTTGGCAGACGATTTTAAGGAAAAGGTCATAGAAGCTTACAAAGTCTTGCTCCCCTTCAGGCGCTACTTAAACAAAGCGGTGACTGTTTAACATGAAAAGCTTTGAAAACTTTCCAAATTAAAAATAAGGTTTTTGTTTACAGCGTATTATTTTTCCTAGTCTTAGGAGGTTTACTCATCGCTATTCCTAATCGATCTTTTACAATCATCGATAGGTTATCCTCCTATGTTTTGGACGTATTCGGTCAATTATATCTTTTTACAGGACTTTTTATTTTATGTTTTCTAATTTTATTGGCCTTAAGTCCAATTGGTAAAATACAACTGGGAACGTCCAAACCAAAGTATTCAACAATTTCTTGGCTTGCGATGATGTATTCTACAGGAATGGGAGCAGGTATTATATTAAGAGCAGTCCAAGAGCCAGTTTATTTCTCTCAGCATCCTGGAGTCAACATAAAAGGCTCTGAGGAAACTCATGCGTTAATGATGACTTTTTATCATTGGGGATTTACAGCATGGGCGTTTTATGGCCTATTTTCTCTGTTTATAGCATACCTCCTGTTTGTTAAGAATAAAAACATTCAACTTAGCCACCTTATTCCTCATATTAAAAATAAAAAAATAAACAATTCCATAGACTTGATTACAGTTATTACAATAGTCTTTGGTGTCGTGAGTGCTGCAGCCCTAGGGGTTTCACAAATTGAAAGTGGTATTACTTATGCGACAGACACCTCTTTTAATTTTTCTCTCATTTTATGCATTTGCACCACTGTTTTTTTAGCTGCCATCATTTCCTCCGTCAGGGGCCTTTCGAAAGGAATCAAGAATCTTTCTTTAATCAATATCAGTCTCACTTTGGTTTTAATGTTCTACGTCCTTTTGTTTAGTGATCAGACTTCCATCTTTCTTTCTATGATAGAGGCTATTAAGGACTTAGTGACTAATTTTTTCTCCTTGAGTCTAGCTTTTTCACCCTACGATTTTAGTAAAGAGTTCCTATCCGACTGGACGTATTATTACTGGGCATTTTGGTTGGCATGGGCTCCCTTTACTGGTATTTTTATCGCAAGGATCTCAGAAGGAAGAAGCATAAGAGAACTCATCACTGGGGTGCTTCTCATCCCTAGTTTAGGGAGCTTCATTTGGTTTTCAGTTTTTGGGGATTCTGCCTTTCAGCTCATTAGTAAAGGAGCAGTAGAAATAAATGCATTTAATGATGTGTTTACTTCTATTTTTGTTTTCCTTCAACAGTATCCCTTTGGGAGTGTCAGCGTTATTTTGGCTTTGGTTTTATTAGTCGGTTTTCTAATCACCTCAATAGATTCTGCGATTTACGTCTTAGGTATGTTTTCTAATCTGAAGAGTATTCATCCTTCTCGACTTCATAAGATTACTTGGAGTTTAGGTTTGTTTGTTATTACTTTGGGATTTCTAGTTTTAGGTCAAACTGGTCGCGCAGAAAACACGCTAGAAGCTGTTCAAAAAATCTTAGTTATAAGCTCGCTTTTTTTCTTATTCTTATGTTTTATTTTCATTCTATTTTTCATGATAGATGTGATAAATCGCTATAGAAATAATGAGTATCAAAAGGGCATGTAGGGCTCTTCTTAAAATTCAATCTCATCTAAAATATGCTGAGTAGCTCTAGCCTCAAGATTTGCACTGATAAGCCCATTTATTTCTTAGTTAGTTGTGCTAGAAACCCCTGAACCTATTTCAAAAAAATCCCTATTTGTCACGCTGTTTTTTATAATGTAATTTACAATTCTGCTCGTTTGTAAAATGGACTGCAAATGAAAAAATATCCATATATTGGACTTTTAAATTCTGATAAATATAGGAATTACTCCTTAATATTGGAATAATTGCGGATGCGCAATCACTTTTACAAATTATTTTGATCAATTATGGTTATAAACTTATTAAAAGAATTCGTTACAGATAATGCCACAATAGAAAGTATTAACCGCTCATCATCCTATTTCCCGTTTCTCAAAGATCATGAAAGCTTTAAATTTAAGTTCAATACTTTTGGCACTCAAATTGAGCCTTATGAAATTACAATAGACCTCAACGATATTCATCATATTAAGACAAAATGTAATTGTAAATACTCTTATGAAGGTATTTGTAAACATTCTGTTGCCTCACTCGCAGAACTTATCCGACTCATTAAAAACAATCAAATTGAAAGCAGTTTATTGATAAAACCTAAAACTAAAGAAAGTTTAGTGCTTTTTATTCCTCATAATCTTGGTATAATGGATAAAGATGCGTTAAGAAAAATGACGTTTAATAATTCAAGAGCATTTTTTGGTGATGTTGAAATTACATCACTCAACAAAACATCAATTGAGGCTATTTATGAAGATTATCAAGATGAATTTCATTTAAAACTGAGTAAAGAAATAAATTCAACAGAATTAAAACTGACTTGTACTTGTTTACAACATAAAAACTGTACCCATAAATATAAACTTCTTGAATTATTGAAAGATGAGTTTAGCCTTGATTATTTTTCTCCCAATTTTGAAGATGAAATCAAAAAAGATCATCTTATGTCAATGGATTTATATGGCAAAGTTGATTTTAATGATGCTTTTAAGTTAGAGATTAGTCCAAAGGGAGTTTTTTTTGAGGATAGGGTAAAAAATATTATGAGTGATGCTCATCTCATTTTTCAACCTCAAACTGAAGAAGAAAGGAAAGCCTTAGCTAAACCTTTTGAAAGTCAGGATTCAACTCATGGTATAGGTCTTTGTATAAGATATAGTGATAATGATTATTTGGGTATGGATTCTATCTGCGGTAAACTCAATAAAAACAAAACCGAAATAAGTTCTGGCATAAAAATAATTGAGGACATAAATTTAGATGAAGTCATAACTAAGATAAATGATGCTGAAATAAAACTCCTTAAAATTTTAATTCATATAGATAATGAAGCTCATAAATTAATTAATGATGATTTACTGGATAAAGACATTTTTAATTTTACAAACTATGTCTATCAACACAAAAATGAGCTGAGTACAATCAAGCTTTTTAAGCATGAAGATCAAGATAATTTCAATAAAAAGCATTTGCTGCCAATTGAAATCACGAGCGAAACTGTACAACCAATTTTGAATATTAAATCCAATGATAAGTTTCATGAATTTGAGGTCAAATTAAAAGTTAGTGAAAAGCTTTTAAAATTACAATCCAAACAAATACTCCTTACTCCCTTGGGAGTTGTTTTCAAAAATAAACTTTTCCTATATAAATCTCCACAACATGCCTTAGCCGTTATTAAATTTGAAGAAACACCTGATTTTAGTCTTATTAATGAAGGACAAGATCAACTTCAGGCTCAGATCATAGAGCCTTATTCACAGTATTTTGAAATTAATTATAAAGTTCTTAAAGAAAAAAAGTCAGTTAACAAAAAGCTTATTCCCGTTAGACAAGTCTATCTAAGTGAAGCCGAAGAAGGAAATTATTTGGTGTTCCAACCTATCGTGAAATATGGAGAAAAGTTAGTTAGCCCATCAAGTTCTGAAAAAATTTGGCTTAATAAAGAAAAGATGTTAAGTTTAAAAAGGGACCAACAACTAGAAGAAGAATTTTTAAAATTGATACAAGAGTTACATCCAAAATTTAATGATAAAATCGATTATTTTTATATTGAAGCTACCGAAGCATTGAAGTCGATGTGGATAATGGAATGTATTGAAGATTTAAAAAATGAAGGCATTGAATTATTAGGCTTAAACCAACTCAAAAAAATTAAATACAACCTGAATAAACCAAACTTCTCCATTGGTTTGAGCTCTGGAACCGATTGGTTTGATATGGAAATGAACATCAGCTTTGGCGACCAAAAGGTAGATTTAAGGAAGCTTCAAAAATCAATTATTAAAAAATCCAATTATGTTGAACTAAATGACGGTAGCTTAGGAATTTTACCTGAAAAATGGATTGAGAAATACAAAAAATATTTTCAGTTTGGGCAAATCAAAAAAGATAAAATTGAAGTCTCTAATTTTCAATTTAATATTATTGACGAGCTTTATGAAGATTTAGAAACTTCACCGGATTTCCTTAAAGAGCTTTATGAAAAAAAGAAGCGAATCTCTAACTTAAAACAGTTAAAAGAAGTTGATCCGCCAAAACATCTCATAGCAAAACTTAGACCTTATCAACAAGAAGGGCTCAATTGGTTGGTATTTCTTCACGAAAACCAATTAGGTGGATGTTTGGCAGATGATATGGGACTAGGCAAAACTTTACAAAGCATAGCTTTTCTTCAATTTTTGAAAAACAACTCTAAGAACAAATTAAAGCCACACTTGATTGTTGCTCCAACGTCCTTAATTTTTAACTGGATGGCAGAGCTAGAAAAATTTGCTCCAAAGTTAAAAGCATTGGCTTTTATTGGCGGAAATAGAGATGAACATAAATCAAGTTTTGATCAATATGATTTGATATTAACCACTTATGGTTCTATTGTTAAAGATATTGAATTTCATAAAAACCAAGTCTATAGCTACATTATACTAGATGAAAGTCAGGCTATTAAAAACCCACTATCTCAGCGGTTTAAAGCTGTGAGACTACTCAATTGTGAAAATAGATTAGCCTTAACAGGAACCCCTATAGAAAATAATACTTTCGATTTATACAGTCAGTTTAACTTTTTAAACCCCGGTATTTTTGGAAGTATAAAACATTTCAGAACTAATTTTTCTGATGCTATTGACAAGGAACAAGACGAAGATACTTCAGCATTGTTGGCAAAAATCATTCACCCCTTTTTATTGAGGAGAACCAAACCCCAAGTGGCTACTGAATTGCCGAGTAAAACAGAAGCTATTATTTATTGCGAAATGAATAAACCACAACGAAAAGTCTATGACCAATTTAAAGATTATTTCAGGCAGCAAATTCTTGATCAAATTGAAAATGAAGGTGTAAACAGGTCTCAAATATATATTTTACAAGGATTGACAAAGCTTAGGCAAATTTGTAACTCTACTGCTTTAGCAGATAAGGAGAAGGATTACGGCAATGATTCAGCTAAATTAGACGAATTAGTTAGACACCTTAAACAAAAAGTAGCGAAGCACAAAGTTTTGGTGTTTTCTCAATTTGTAGGAATGCTTCAATTGGTAAAAGAACGACTTGATGAAGAAGACATCAAATTTGAATACTTAGATGGGCAAACTAAAAAGCGTGAAGAAAAAGTTAATAACTTTCAAAATAATCCAAAAGTGCGGGTGTTTTTAATCAGCCTAAAAGCTGGTGGTACAGGACTTAACCTAACCGAAGCCGACTACGTTTATTTGATTGACCCCTGGTGGAATCCAGCAGTCGAAAGCCAAGCCATAGACCGGTGTTATCGCATTGGGCAAGATAAAAAAGTGATGGCTTATCGCATGATTTGTAAAGATAGCATAGAGGAGAAAATCCTAAGCCTACAAGACAAGAAGAAAAGTATAGCGGCAGACGTGATAAGAATCGATGAAGGGAAAAAGTCTTTTAAGAAGAAAGATGTTGAGCGGTTTTTTGGTGCTTAGGAAGTCAAGAAAATTACTTTTCAAGCTTGATAAAGTCCAAAATAGTTTTTGTAGCTCCAGCCTCAGAATTTACATAGTGACTACAAATCCGTCCACGTTTTTTTCTAAAAGTTGAATTGGTTATCAGTTTTTCAACTATTTTTTCAAATTCAGCCTGATTGGATACACTAAAAAGACCACCCAATTTTATCAAGGAAACCGCTTCTGGAAAGTTTTTGAAGTTATCCCCAATGATGATAGGAATTCCAAATGCAGCAGGCTCTAAGACGTTATGTAAGCCGCTGTTTCCCATTCCGCCTCCTACGTATGCCACATCGGCATAACTGTATATTTTTGTCAATAAGCCTATCGTATCCACAATTAACACATCGAAGTCAGCTAAATTATTGTGCTCCAATTCTGTGTAGCAGATCACTTTTTTGGTAAGGGTTTTCTTTAATTTCTGAATTTGTATAGGCTTAATTTGATGAGGCGCAATGACCACCTTAATTTTGAGAGATACCTTATCAATAACGTCCAAAAATAAAGACTCATCTTCTGGCCATGAACTTCCAAAGACTACGACAGGTTCATCTGAATCTGTAAATTTTTCCATGAATTCAAGTTTATTATCCATACTTAACTGAGAGATGACTCGGTCGTAGCGGGTATCCCCAGATAAACTAGAATTATCAAAATGATGTCGTTTTAATAATTGAAGAGAGTCTTCGTTTTGTACAAAAATGTGATTGAATTTACCCAAGGCTTCTGCCATAAAATGTCCCAAAGGTTTGAAGTAAAGTTGGTCTTCTCTAAATACACCAGAAACCAAATATGTTTTAATTTCTCTTTTAGCTATTTCATCCAAGAAGTTTGGCCAAATTTCATATTTGATAAAAAAGGTGATTTCTGGTTGAAGGATATCTAAAAAAGCTTTGGCATTTTTAGGGGTATCAATCGGTAAATAGGTAATAATATCCAATTTAGAATCCTTCTTTTTTACCTCATAACCAGAGGGTGAAAAAAAGCTAACAGCAATTTTATGATTTGGATGCGATGTTTTTAATTGGTTTATAAGTGGTACCGCTTGTTCATACTCACCAAGCGATGCTGTATGAAACCATATAATCTTATCATTTTCAGAAACTTGGGCAGCTAGTTTTTGTTTCCATTGGGTTCTGCCTTTCACAAATAATTTCAATTTTGGACTGATGAAATGGAAAGCTGGTAAAATCAATTGAGTACAGTGGATGAGAATCTGATAAAATAATTTCAAACTTTATTTTTTTCAAAAATAAGCTTTTAGTCGAATTTGCTCTTTAAATCCTTTATATTCTTATTTTTGTGACAGAAAAAATAAATTATGAATAAACTATGAATAAACTGCAAATGGTTGACCTTAAAGGTCAATACGAGAAGATAAAAGATGAAGTTGATAAGTCTATCATAGAAGTTGTAAACTCAACAGCTTATATTAATGGTCCAGCAGTCAAACAATTTCAAGAGAATCTAGAAAATTATATGGGAGTAAAGCACGTCATTCCTTGTGCAAATGGAACAGACGCCTTACAGATTTCTATGATGGGACTTGGCCTAAAGCCAGGGGACGAAGTGATTACTGTGGATTTCACCTTTGCTGCAACCGTAGAGGTCATTGCTCTTTTGAATCTAACACCTGTTTTGATTGATGTTGATAAAGATACGTTCAATATCGACTTGGAGAAACTAAAAAAAGCGATTACTCCCAAGACCAAAGCAATCGTTCCCGTTCATCTATTTGGGCATGTTGCACAAATGGAGGAAATTATGGAGATTGCTAAAGCTCATAATTTGTTTGTTATTGAAGATAACGCACAAGCCATCGGTGCTAATTACACGTTTAAAAACGGTACTCAACAAAAGGCTGGGACCATTGGTGATGTTGGTGCTACTTCTTTTTTTCCTTCCAAAAATTTAGGAGCTTATGGAGATGGAGGTGCTATTTTTACAAATAACGATGAGTTGGCTCATACCTTAAGAGGAGTAGTAAATCATGGTATGTACGAGCGTTACCATCATGATGTCGTTGGAGTTAATTCTAGATTAGATAGCATCCAGGCTGCTATTTTGGATATTAAACTTAAGCACTTGGACAATTTTAGCTCAAATCGACAAAATGCGGCTCGTCAATATAACGAGGCTTTGAGCAAATCTGAACATATTGAAATTCCAAAGACTGAAACTCATAAAGCTTGTGATAATTCAAAAGGCATTTGTGATACTTGCGATTGTCATGTATTTCATCAATATACCATTAAGATTAAAAATGGTAAGCGTGATGAGCTAGTGAACCATTTTAAAGAAAAAAATATTCCACACGGAGTTTACTACCCAATTCCACTTCACTTGCAAAAAGCTTATAAAGATGAGCGATACGATGAAAAGGAGTTTACAATAACCAATAAGTTGGTAGACGAAGTCATTTCCCTACCAATGCATACCGAATTGGATAAGGAACAGATAGATTATATTACTTCTGAAATTCTAAAAGTAGTAGGATAAGCGTATTGATTCTTATAAGTATAAAAAAAGCCTCGATGTTCGAGGCTTTTTTTATACTATTTCAGCGCTAATCCCTGCTTTTAGGATTTCAGTACATCGAGGTTTTAGATCGTCAAACCCTCCAGACTTTACAGCGCATTTTCCTTTATAATGTATGAGTAGGGTACATTGCTCTGCTTGGATAGAGTCATGGTCACAGGTTTTAATTAGTGTTTCTATAACATGGTCAAAAGTATTTACCTCATCGTTATAAACGATAATTTCATATGAATCTGTAAGTTTTTCCTCAACGTCAACTTCTTCTAAAACTTCTTCCTTAACACTCATTTTTTTAAATTTTTACAAATATATAGAGAATTCCTAAGGCTGATTTTAATTTTTAGTGAATTTGGCAGCCACCCAGTTGTCTTTTATCTGATTCTTAACGAATGTCAACTCTTGTTTCGTTGCTTCTTCCTTTATTAAATCTAGGTCTTCATTATAAAACCCACTAAAATAGATCACACCTTCAGATTCAAGGTGAGAAGAATATATTGACATGTCTCTTAATAAAATGTTTCTATTGATGTTCGCTAAAATGAGATCATACTCCTTCTCAATTTTTTCTGCTCCTCCTAACAGGACATTTCCTTTACACGAGTTTCTTTCTAGGTTTTCTTCAGCATTTTCTACGCACCAAGTATCTATATCTATATAATCTACAGATTGTGCTCCTTGTATATCTGCTAATATGCCCAACACACCAGTGCCACATCCCATGTCTAAAACACGTTTGCCTTTGCAATCTTCTTCCAAGAGCATTTTAGAAATTTGATAAGTCGTTGCATGATGTCCAGTACCAAAAGACATTTTAGGCATTATGATAATATCAATTTCAGATTCTGTTTTAGGATGAAAAGGAGCTCTTATCGTACACCGTGTATCGATATGAATAGAATGGAAGTTTTTTTCCCATTCTTCATTCCAATTCACTTGAGGAATTGACGTTTTAGTATACGATATTTTAAATTCATCAGATTTTAAAATAAATAAACTCTCTACTAAATCGTCTTTATCTTTAGATTCCTCGATATAAGCAAGAAGACCACTTTCGTGATCTTCAAAACTTTCAAAAGGAAGCTCACCCAGCTCAGCTAGAATAATATCTCTACCAGGTTGGAGCGGGAGAACTTTAAAATTATATTCTATATATGTCATATTAGAAAGACATTACAATTTCTGCAAAACTATCTGCATCTAGAGAGGCACCCCCTATAAGCCCACCATCAACATCTTTTTTAGCAAAAATTTCTTTAGCATTATTTGGTTTGACACTTCCTCCATAAAGGATAGAGGTTTGATCGGCAATCTCTTGGCTGTATTGTTTAGCTAAAATCTTGCGGATGTGTTCATGAATCTCTTGGGCTTGTTCTGGAGAAGCTGTTTCTCCTGTTCCAATGGCCCAGACGGGTTCATAAGCAATCACTACATCTTTCATTTCTGAAGCGTCAATATGAAAAAGACCATTCTTCAATTGTTCTTCTACCACTTCAAAATGTTTGTCAGCTTTTCTTTTCTCTAGGTCTTCACCGATACAGAACATCACTTTAAGGTCATGCTTCAGAGCGGCAGTCACCTTTTTTGCAAGTAAATCATCGCTTTCTTCATAGATGGCTCTTCGCTCACTATGTCCAATGATAGCGTATTCTACACCAACACTTTTCAGCATACTAGGAGAGATTTCTCCTGTATAAGCGCCTTTGTCGTTTTCATTGATGTTTTGAGATGAAATCTTTATTGAAGAATTTTCTAAGGTCTTGTGAGCCGCATACAAGTTGGTGAAGGGTGGTGCAACAATAACTTCTGCGTTAGATTTAGAAAAATCTTTTTGTTTTAAAGCATTCAAAAGATGTTGTGATTCATCTAAATCACAATTCATTTTCCAGTTTCCTGCTACAATTTGAGTTCTCATAGGTATATTTTTAAGTAATTCTTGGGTCTAATAATTTATATATGATGTCTACGAATATATTAATAATGATAAAAACGATAGCTATAGTTAACACAGCTCCCATTATAATTGGCAAATCTAAGGTATTTAAAGCATCAACAATTTCTTTTCCTAATCCATTCCATCCAAAGATGTATTCTACAAAAACAGCTCCTGCAAGCATAGAAGCAAACCATCCAGAAATAGCAGTTATAACAGGGTTAAGGGCGTTTTTAAGACTATGTCCTACAATTATAGAATAAGTATTTAAGCCTTTTGCCTTTGCAGTTCTAATATAGTCTTGTTGAAATACTTCTAAAAGTGAACTCCGCATAAGCTGAACTACAACTGCTAACGGACGAATACCTAGTACCAGAGAGGGAAGAATTAGATTTTTGAAATGCAAACGCTTTTCTTCTCCAAAATCATCCAATTCATACAGATTTCCTGTCATGTTGAGACCTGTGTACTCTCGAAGTACAAAACCAAAAAGCCAAGCCGCAAGAATAGCACTAAAAAAAGAAGGTAAACTCATTCCAAGAGTGCTTAAGACTTGTATGCCCTTATCGATCCAAGTATCCTTTTGAAGGGCAGAAATAATCCCTAAGAAAATACCAATTAACAAAGCCACTATGATCGACGATATAGCCAAAATCGCTGTATTGGGCAAAGTTTGCTTAATAATATCGATGACATCTTGGTCTTGTCGTTGAAATGAAGTTCTTAGGTATGGATATTTAAAATACAAACTTCCTGTGGAGATGTTCAGTAATTTTACCCCGGAATATTTATCATCCTCAAAGTAAGTGAAATCTGAAGTTTCCTGACTATGCCAAGATAATGGAGACAAATCGTTGAGATAGAATAGATATTGCTGACTTATAGGCTTATCGAACCCATATTTTTCTTTTTGTTTCTGAAGTTGTTCTTGGGTTTCATTTTGCCCTAACATCATTTGTGCAGGGTCTCCAGGTAAAACGCTAAATAAAAAAAAGATGACAGTTACAACCCCAAAAATAGTTAAAAGAGCATAGCCCACCTTTTGAAAAATTAATTTTAGCACGTTTTAGAAATTTTAAAAATCATCTGCATCGTTCCAACTTAGCTTGTCTACGATAGTTCCTTTTTCAATATTGACTAAACCTGGACTTGCTCTTATAATAGTTTTAATAGCGGTTTCATCAGCAAAATAGAAATCAAAATCAAGAGCGTATTCAGATTTAAATTTAGAAATAGCTGAAGGGCCAGAAGCTGTTAATCCTATTATTTTATAATTTTCAGCTTTAGCCTTTGATAACGCTGACTTAATTTGAGCCCAACCTTGAAGTTCAGTTTTTGAAAGATTATAAGCAACTATGATAAGTAGTTTATCTTCTTCCATTAATGATTCTGTAAAGTCTTCACCATTTTTCATTACTGAAAAGTCATGGATAGGAGGGAGATAACCTTCAGTTATCAACTCTGTAGTCACAGTTATAAATTCTCCTGGGACATTGGGATAGCTTCCGTTAGTGGTATACACTTTTGAAACACTATTCTCCTCAAACGTCCATTGGTATTCATATACGGCCTCTTGTGCATCGTCAGGAAAGGACATAGCTTCGGGAATGTTTGTTCCTTTTGAATAAGCTCTAAAATCTAAAGCAGGCAAGTGCATTAACACGTGGTAAGCAAAATACAGACAAGCTATAGCAGTAGCAAATACAACCCATTTTAAAGAAGCTTTATTAAATAGTGGTTTTAGATAGCTGTCATTTAAAAACAGAATTAAGATAAGAATAAACAAGATGACGTCTTTTCCAAAAGATTGCCACGGTGTTAATGGAATGGCATCCCCAAAGCATCCACAATCGGTTACTTTATTGAAATAAGCTGAGTAAAAAGTAAGGAAGGTGAAAAATATAATCATAAGTAATAAACTCCATTTCGTAAATTTTGGAGCATATCCTATAAGAAGAGTCACTCCTAAAAGCAACTCATAGATGACAATAAAAATAGCAATT
The DNA here is from genome assembly GCF_000153485.2 of Psychroflexus torquis ATCC 700755. NCBI lineage: Bacteria > Pseudomonadati > Bacteroidota > Flavobacteriia > Flavobacteriales > Flavobacteriaceae > Psychroflexus > Psychroflexus torquis. Next base: position 3,816,332 of record NC_018721.1, read on the forward strand.
ACTAGTGCATATGGCACCAGAAATTCAAGATTTAAGACCCCTTCACCAAAATATTCCTGAAGCTTGTAAGAAAACCCAATCGGGTCATTCAACTTTACAAATCCACTGAAAATAAATAAAACACCAACAAGAATTCTTGATAAACCTACTAAATATCTCATTTAATTTTGTTTTGAGGTCAAATGAATTAAAGCAAATACAGAATAATTGATAATATCGAGATAATTGGCATCTATACCTTCGCTTACCAAAGTTTGACCTTGATTATCTTCAATTTGCTTAACGCGCAATAATTTCTGAAGGATAAGGTCCGTTAGTGAACTGACTCTGAGTTTCCTCCAAGCCTCTCCATAATCATGGTTTTTATCAATCATTAAATCTTTCGATTTTTTGACTTGAACGTTATAATGAGTCAAAGCTTTTTCACTCGTTAAATCGGCTTTATCGGCAAAACCAAGTTCAATTTGAATCAAAGCCATTAAGGAATAGTTGATAATTCCAATAAACTCGGAATCCTCATTTTCTTCAATTTTTTTCTCAGTAGCTTCTTGTAAACTTCGTATTCTACATGCTTTTATATAGATCTGATCGGTCAATGAAGAAAGTCTAAGAATTCTCCAAGCTGTTCCATAATCTTTAGTTTTCATTTCAAAGAGATCTCTGCAGGTCTCGATGACTTGATCAAATTCTTGGTTTGTGGTCATAATTTCTAATCGAAAGGTAAATTTCGACTAATTTTGATAGACTACAAAAACAAAACTATAAATACTGGTAATTTAGCGTGGCATAGGAATTGAACTTACAAGTGAAGAAAGATAATTTCTATTGGGAATCAGTCTTTTCCAAAGAAATCAATATAAAAAAAAGAAGACGAGTCAGTTGTAACTGACATTTTGACAAAAAAATAATTATGGCGAAATCAGGACTATTTAATTTAGATAATTTATCATCTCAGAACATAGACGAGGATGCTGAGCTTATACCCCTAATGACCTCTGAAGACGAAGAAGAAATAAATCGAGAGGATCTTCCCGATGATTTACCAATACTTCCTCTTAAGAATACAGTGTTGTTTCCAGGAGTTGTAATTCCGATCACGGCTGGGAGAGATAAATCTATAAAGTTGATTAACGATGCAAATAACGGAAATAAAACTATTGGTGTTGTAGCTCAAACCAATGATGACGAAGAGCACCCTTCCTATGCAGGTATTCATAAAGTAGGTGTGGTGGCTAGAATCCTAAGGGTTTTAAAAATGCCAGATGGAAATACAACGGTCATTATTCAAGGAAAAAAACGCTTTAAAATTACAGAACTGGTTAGTGATCAACCGTATTTAAAATGTAAAGTTGAAGAATTTGAAGAGCTTAAACCGGAGTCTGACGACAACGAGTTCGAAACTATTATAGACTCCGTAAAAGACCTTTCTCTAAGAATTATAAAGGATAGCCCAAATATTCCGTCAGAGGCCTCCTTTGCTATTAAGAATATTGAGAGTTCTTCATTTCTAATCAATTTTGTTTCTTCCAATATGAATGTAGATGTTGAGGATAAACAAAAACTTTTGGAAACCAGTGACCTAAAAGAAAGAGCGCTTTCCACTTTGAAATATATGAATCTGGAGTTTCAAAAACTCGAGCTAAAGAATGACATACAGTCAAAGGTGCAAAATGACATGAGTCAGCAGCAGCGTGAATACTTCCTTCACCAACAGATGAAAACCATTCAAGAAGAATTGGGAGGGGTTTCTTCTGAAGGAGAAGTAGATGACATGCGCGAACGTGCTAAAGCAAAAGAATGGAAAGAAACTGTTGAAACGCATTTCAATAAAGAATTGGGTAAATTACAAAAAATGAACCCCCAAGTGGCCGAATATTCTATTCAGCGAAACTATTTAGATTTATTTTTGGATCTTCCTTGGGATCACTACAGTGACGATATTTTCGATTTAAAACGAGCCCAGAAAGTTTTGGACAGAGATCACTATGGATTAGAAGATGTTAAGAGAAGAATTATAGAATACCTTGCTGTCCTTAAATTAAGAAAAGACATGAAATCCCCAATTCTCTGTCTTTATGGTCCTCCTGGTGTAGGAAAAACATCTTTGGGTAAGTCTATTGCAGAAGCTTTGGGTAGAAAATATGCTAGAGTTTCTCTTGGTGGGTTAAGAGACGAAGCAGAAGTACGCGGACATCGAAAAACCTATATTGGAGCAATGCCAGGTAGAATTATACAGAGTCTTAAAAAAGCGGGTACTGGTAACCCTGTTTTCGTTTTAGATGAAATCGACAAAATAGGGAATAGTCACCAAGGTGATCCTTCGTCTGCTTTGCTAGAAGTATTAGATCCAGAACAAAATAACGATTTTCATGATAACTTTTTGGAAGTCGGTTACGATTTATCCAAAGTTATGTTCGTAGCAACGGCCAACAATCTTGCAACAATTCATCCTGCTTTAAGGGATAGAATGGAGATCATTAACGTTAGTGGATATACAGTGGAGGAAAAAATTGAAATTGCTAAGCGTCATTTAGTACCTAAACAGATTTCCGAACATGGAATTAAAAAAGAAGATATCAAGCTAGGAAAACAACAGCTTGAAAAAATAATAGAAGGATACACAAGAGAATCAGGAGTTAGAAACCTTGAAAAACAGGTTGCTAAAGTAATTAGAAATATCGCTAAGAATATTGCGATGGAAGAAGACTATGACGTTAAAGTCTCCGATGGAGCTGTTGAAAAAATATTAGGTCCTTCCCGCCCAAGAAATTCTTACGAAAATAATGATGTCGCCGGTGTTGTCACAGGTTTAGCTTGGACTAGTGTAGGTGGTGAAATCTTATTTATTGAATCCATTTTATCTAAAGGAAAAGGAAATCTTAGCATTACAGGTAATTTGGGTAAAGTGATGAAGGAGTCGGCCACTATTGCCATGGAATACATTAAATCCAATGCTGAAAAATTTGATTTGAATACAGATATTTTCACCAATTATAATGTTCATATCCACGTTCCTGAAGGGGCAACTCCAAAAGATGGACCTAGTGCTGGTGTAACGATGTTAACTTCCTTAGTCTCTTTATTTACTCAGCGTAAAATCAAAAAGAATTTAGCCATGACAGGAGAAATTACCTTAAGAGGTAAGATACTTCCTGTTGGTGGTATAAAAGAGAAAATTCTTGCTGCTAAGCGAGCTAAAATTAAAGAGATTATTTTATGCGAAGATAATCGTAAGGATATTGAGGAAATCAAAGAAGATTATCTCAAGGGACTTAAGATTAATTATGTTAGTGAGATGCATGAAGTTTTAGACTTAGCTCTCCTAAAGCAAAAGGTAAAAGACGCTAAAATTTTATAGTTTACTCAAGCTTTAATTTTAAAAACCAGATGATTAAATCATCTGGTTTTTTTATGGTTGATTCATTTCAAAATAAATTACATTGCAATACGTTTCAATACTGAGCAGTATAGACTTTAATGAAATTCAAATTACTTTTTTTACTATTTATTTTCAGTGTAACTTGGTCTACTAAGGCACAAATTGGTGGGCAAAATACCTATCAATTTTTAAATTTGCCTGTTTCTCCAAAAGTTTCAGCTCTTGGTGGGAAAAATATCACTTCCTATTCATTTGACCCTTCAGATGCAATGGCAAATCCAGCCTTAATCAATTTTGACATGCATAACCAAATGTCAGTGAATTACATGAACTATTTTGCAGATGTCAATTACGGAACTGCCTCTTATGCTTATGATATTGGAAGAAGAACCCAAATTATCCAAGCTGGAGTGACTTTTATTGATTACGGGAGGTTTGAAGGATTTGATGAAGCTGGTAATTCAACATCAAAATTTGGTGGGTCTGAAGCTGCATTATCCGTAGGATATTCTAGGCGAATTGGCAGGTCTGATTATTACGTAGGGGTGAATCTTAAACTTATTTCTTCTAGTTTAGAACAATATTCTTCCTTTGCAGGAGCTGCAGATGTTGGGGTAAGTTATATTTATCCAGAATGGGATTTAATTATTTCTGGTGTGGTGAGGAATTTTGGAACTCAATTTAAAGCCTTTAACGATGTCAGAGAATCAATGCCCTTTGAAGTTGTTCTAGGAATTTCCCAAAAACTAAAAAAAGCGCCAATCCGATGGCACGTTACTTTAGAAAACTTACAACAATGGAATCTTTCATTCCGAAACACGGCAAGAGATATTGAGGATTTAACTGGAAACGTAACTACAGACGATCCTAGTTTCATCAATAACGCACTTAGACATACTATACTTGGTGCAGAACTATTTCCTGATGGAGGATTCAGCATTCAGTTGGGATATAATTTTAGAAGGGGTGAAGAATTAAGAATACAAGATCAAAGAGCGTTTTCTGGACTTACAGGAGGAGTGAGTATTAAACTTAATAAATTAAGGTTTAGCTATTCTTACGCAAGATTTAATAGAGCTGCAAGTTCAAGCTTTTTTGGATTGAATATAAATCTTCAATAATCAATCATCATCTCTTATAAAATCAGAAACAAAATAACTTATAGCCTTTCCTATGGTTTTATCTTTTGAAGCATCTGCTTCACATATGTGAAAATAATGAACTTGTTCTTTTTTGATGAGTTTAATAAACGTTCTAATGTCTCTAATGCTAAATCCAGAGGGTGTTTCTGCACTAGAATTCATTCCGCCAATAGCATCGCAATCCAACTCGAAACCAAACGTCCTATTTAAAAAATCGACTCCATTTTTTAGCCTGACGCATTTATCCAGTGTAGTAAGGTGCAAGCCATCTTCGTATAGAAAATAGTTGAGAACTTTTTCGTGATCTATAAAGTCAAATATTTCTTGTGACGTATAGTTCTTATGTAGCCCAAATACATGGTATTTGTTTAAATAGTCTTCCTCAAAGGCATACCTAAAGCCGTTGCCACTATGCCTGTAATCTGGGATTCTTAAATCGGTATGGGCATCGATATTTAAAACATTTATTGGTTTATCTAGAGCAGTGGAAGTCCCTTTTATAATGCCATAGCAGTTATTATGACCACCTCCAATTACGATAGGAGTTTTGCCCGACTCTACGATAGCTTTTACGACTGCAGTTACCACACTGTCTATTTTGGTAACAATATCTCCTAATTGATTTTCATAATTTTCAGATTTGGGATTTAAAGATTCTGCTTCTTCATAAAAACTATCGCAATTTATTTGGCCAAGGAGAACAAGGTTGTCTGGACGATTGAATTTATTATTTTGAATATTTAATAAGGAAGATAAAACATGTTGAAATGTTTTTGAAGTTCCTGGTTTCCCGAAATTGGCTATGACTCCAAGATCCTCTGGTATTCCAAATAAAACATATCCGGCACCGCATTCAGCTAGTTGATCTAGTTCTGAAACGGTTTTAACACCTTCACCAAACTTTGTTTCGTTTTCTCTATGCTTAATGAACTTAGAAATATCTGAGGTGTTAAAAAAAGTAAAATTTTCCATAGATTAAGAAATAAGTTGTCCAGAAATCCAAACGCTTTCAATACAGTTAGAACCAAACGCGTAAGGAAGTGTACGATAAGATGGAATTTTTTTGGTGATGATAAAACTAGCTAATTTTCCTCGCGTAATACTCCCTACTTTATCTTGTAAGTCCAAAGCAAAAGAAGCATTAAATGTGGCTGCATTTATAGCTTCTTCCGGGGTGAGTTTCATTTTAATACAAGCTAAGGCAACAATAAAATTCATATTTCCTGAGGGTGAACTTCCAGGATTAAAATCGGAAGCCAAAACTAAAGGTAGATTATTATCGATGATATGTCTACCCGGAGTATAAGGGATTTCCAAAAAGAAAGAGCATCCTGGTAAAGCTACAGGGATTGTAGTTCCCTTTTTTAAGGCTAAAACATCATCTTCAGTTAATTCTTCCAAGTGATCTACAGTAAGTGCACCAAGCTCTGAAGCTAATTTTACTCCTCCAAAACTATTAAATTGATTGACGTGTATTTTAACCTTTAAGTTATGTTTTTGACCTGCTTTTATCAATCGTTCTGTATCCTCTAAATCAAAATAGCCTTTTTCACAAAAAACGTCAATGTAGTCGGCCAAACCTTGTTTAGCAACTCTGGGCAATATAGTGTCAATAACCATGGCTAAATAAGTCCCTTTTTGATCTTTGTACTCTTTAGGAACAGCATGTGCCGCAAGAAATGTTGCTTTAATTGGAAGTGTATAATTATCTTTTAAGGCTTTGATAACCTTCAGCATTTTCAACTCAGCATCTGAGGTAAGTCCGTATCCAGATTTTATCTCAACAGCACCAGTCCCTAGTTGCATGATTTCCTTAAGTCTCACTTCTGTCTCAGCATATAATTTTTCAAAACTAGTCGCTTGTAACTTTTTTGCGGAATTGAGAATTCCTCCACCTTTTTGAGCGATATCTTCATAAGATAAGCCATCGATCCTATCTGCAAATTCGTCTTCTCTATGTCCCGAATAGACTAAGTGAGTATGAGAATCTACCCAAGTAGGTAAAATAAACTTACCGCTACAATCTATGACTTCAGCCGTAATTGTATCAGGAGCAGAACTCATAGATCCGAAATCGATAATTTTATCTTCTTTTATATGCAAAAATGCCATGTCTATCTTAGGGAGATTCGACATACTTCCTCCCTTCAAAATTTCGCTTCCAGGTTCTCTTACTTGTAAAAGAGATTTGATATTTATAAATAAATGTTCCATAGTTGGTAAATATATAAAAAAGTGTTAATACTGAAATTAAACTGCTCTCAATTTAAAGTTACGGGTAAACCCATTAAATTTGAAAAAAAAAAGAAAATGCAAAAAGGCTTAAATACAATTTGTGTTCATAGTGGTGATGTAAAAGACACCATTTATAAAGGAGCTGTTTCTCCACTATATATGTCTACAGCTTATGCTTATGAAGGTCTAGAAACTTCTATCTATCCTAGATATTTTAATAGTCCCAACCAATATTTTTTAGCAAAAAAAATAGCTGAATTGGAGCATGCTGAGTCAGCCCTTATATTTGGAAGTGGAATGGCAGCCATAACTACAGCTATGTTGAGTGTATTGGAATCTGGAGATCACGTTATTCTTCAAAATCAGATTTATGGGGGAACTCGCAATTTTATTATTGAAGAATGTCATCGCTATGGAATAAGTTTTGATTTCATCGACGTGAATAATTTGACACTTTTGGAGTCTACTGTAAAACCTGAGACTAAATTACTTTACATAGAAACTCCCTCAAATCCCTTATTGGAAATAACAGACCTTAAATTAGTATCTAAATTTGCAAAGGAAAAAGGTATCTTAACAATGGCCGATAATACGTTCGCCAGTCCTATTAATCAAAGACCACTCGATCTTGGAATTGATATTGTTTTACACAGTGCCACCAAATATCTTGGGGGGCATAGTGATATTACGGCTGGCGCTGTAGCATCTACAGAAGCTATTATGAATAAAGTATTTTCTAAAGCAAAGAATTTTGGAGGAAGTCTCGCGGACCAAACCGTTTGGTTACTTGAGCGAAGTATGAAAACACTTAACCTAAGAGTCAAACAGCAAACCCAAAATGCCATGGATATGGCAGAGTTTCTTGAGAATTCTAGTTTTGTAGATAAAGTCTATTACCCAGGTTTAGAATCAAATCCTCAGCACCAATTAGCTAAAGACCAAATGTTGGGTTTTGGAGGAATGCTATCTTTCGAATTAAATGAAAAGCGTGATACTGTCAAATTCTTTGATTCTTTAAAAATGATTAAAAACGTTTTAAGCTTAGGAGGAGTAGAGAGCACGGTTTTATCTCCAGAAAAAACATCTCATTCTTTGTTGACTGCAGAAGAACGTCATGCTCAAGGCATTAAATCTAATCTTATACGTTTTTCTGTAGGTATTGAAGATACTCAAGATCTAAAACAAGATTTGCTAATGGCTTTTTCTTCAGATCATTAGAGAAGATTCTAGCTATAAACTAAACTTATCTAGCTATAAGAATAGATTTTAAAACTTCCATGTTTAAATCTAACTTATGTTATATTTTTGTAGTGAAGTTATTAATAAATAAAACCAAACAATATGTCTATAGTAGGAAAAAAATTTCCAGATTTAAAAGTTAATGCCATTGATGAAATGGGGGATACTTTTGAAATTAATATTTTAGAGAAAGCAAAAAAAGAAAATAAAAAAATCGTGCTTTTCTGGTACCCTAAAGATTTTACTTATGTGTGCCCAACAGAATTACATGCCTTCCAAGACGCTTTACCAGAATTTGAGAAAAAGAATACTATAGTAATAGGAGCATCTTGTGATACTGCAGAAGTTCATTTTGCTTGGTTAAATACTCCTAAAGATGATGGAGGTATTGAAGGTGTTACATACCCAATTATTTCGGATTCTAATAGAAACTTAAGTTCTAGATTAGGTATACTAGATATCACCAATGAAAGATATGACGATGAGGATGGACATCTTACAGTAGATGGAGATAATGTTACTTATAGAGCAACATACCTAATCGACGAAGAAGGATTGGTATTTCACGAAGGTGTAAATTTCTTTCCAGTAGGGCGTAACGTCAATGAATTTTTAAGAATGATTGATGCGTATACTCACGTACAGAAACACGGAGAAGTTTGTCCTGCAAACTGGGAAGAAGGTAAAGAAAGCATGAAAGCAGATAGAAAAGGAGTTTCTTCTTATTTATCAAGTAACTAAAATAATTTTGGCTAGGCCTCACTAGGTCTAGCCTAACTTAAAATCATAAATTATGTTTCTAGAATTAGATCAAGATAATTTGGCAGATTCTTTAAAAAATAACGATACAGTTGTTGTACAATATTCAGCAACATGGTGTGGGAATTGTAGATTGATGAAGCCAAAATTTAAAAAATTAGCGAAAGAGAATGAAGGTATTCAATTCATTATTGTAGATGCAGAAAAATTCCCTGAATCTAGAAAATTGGCGACTGTGGATAACTTACCAACTTTTGCGACGTTTAAAAATGGAGAATTTAAAAACCAAGTTCAAACTAATAAATTTGAATCTTTAAAAGAATTAGTAGATGAAGTTACCAGTAATTAAACATTTTCAAAAGAATAACGATGCTCAGAAATTAGAGCATACTATTGAGGTTTTAGAATCTTTTTGTGAACATAGATCCGTTACAGATGAAGAAATGGACATTATAGGCGAAATCATAACAAATATCGCTGGAGCCATAGAAATGGATAAAATGGTTAAAGATGGCATGTCAGAAAAAGACGCAGGCAATACTTTTGCAAAAAGAGTTTTGGGTTCCATAGACAAATAGATTTTATCTCAATCTTAGATTAAAAAAAGAAACTGATATTCAGTTTCTTTTTTTATTTGTGCCTATTTTAGATCCATGAAATCAATTAGATTAGTCAATCAATGTTTAGCAAGAAAATAATAGTTGAACGCCTAAAATCTCTTGTCTTCGCTTCTAAAGGATTGTGGATATTGGTTTTAAAAGAAGACAGTTTTAAATACCAACTTTTAAGTTGTCTTTTAGCTATTTTAGCTGGCTTTTATTTTGAAATTACTAAAGCTGAATGGTTAGCTCAATTGGGGATTATGGCTCTGGTTCTAGGTCTTGAAGGATTAAATACAGCGATAGAAGAGTTAGCGAATTTTGTCCAGCCTAATCAGGATGAGGCTATAGCAAAAGTAAAAGATCTTGCGGCAGGGGCAGTCTTGATTGCAGGTCTATTTGCATTGGTTATGGGTTTGGTGATTTATATTCCTTATTTTGTCGCACTATTTTGATTAGTTTAAGCGTTTAATATTTGTATTTTTGTCTCGTACGATATTATCTTTATGACCAAAACTAAACGCCCTATTAAGTCCAAGGCTAAACAAACTAAACCTAAGGTTAAATTCAAGGTTTCTAAGCGCACCAAAATTATTTTTGGGAGTTTTCTTATGCTCTTTGCAATTGGATTATTCATTTCTTTTGTTTCTTATTTCTTCAATTGGCAAGCAGATCAATCCTTAATGGCTAATGTCTTAGATAGAACCGAATCTTCTAATAATTGGCTCAATAAGTTTGGAGCTTATATAAGTCATTCATTCATTTACAAAGGCTTTGGTATATCTATCTTGAGTCTTCCTGTCATGCTCTTTTTTACGGGGATGTACTTATTCTTGAATCTAAAATTATTTAAACTGAGAACTTTATGGTTTTGGGGGGCATATGTTATTCTATGGTTTTCACTCCTTTTGGGTTTTTTCGCTTCTTCAAACCCTATTTTAGGAGGAGTAGTTGGATTTGAACTGAACGATTTTCTTCAAGATTATATCGGTAAACTCGGAGTTACACTTATTTTGATTTTTACGTTAATCATTTATTTGGTTTCTAGATTACACCTCACTCCAGATGCTTTATCAAAATCGTATTCAAAGCAAAAGAAACAAGTTAAAGATGAGGTTTCTGAAGTGGAGTTCCAACGTAAACCTACTTCAGAAGATATCAACAAAGAGGTTGAAATTGTCATTCATAAAAATAATCAAGACTCTACAAAAGAGCTTAACGTTGATAAAGATGTAGAAATTGAAAACTCTTATAGCGAGAAAATTCCAAATGAGTCCAAAGAAGAAAAAGAGGAAATTGATACAAAACCTGAAGAACAAGACGATGTTGAGATGGAAGTAGAAACCACTGAAGATGAGGGGGAAACTGACCAACTTAGTCGAAAACTTGTTGAAGATTTTGGTGAATTTGATCCTACTTTAGAGCTTGCAAACTATCGGTTTCCCAGTATAGAGTTGCTCAAGGATTACAATTCTGGTCGAGGCATTACTATCGATCAAAAAGAATTGGAACAGAATAAAAATAATATTGTAGATACGCTTAAGAATTATAAAATTGAAATTGCTCAAATAAAAGCTACCGTTGGTCCTACAGTTACTTTATATGAGATTGTTCCAGAGGCTGGTATCCGAATCTCAAAAATTAAAAATCTTGAAGACGACATTGCTTTGTCACTTTCTGCCCTTGGGATACGGATTATAGCTCCAATCCCAGGACGGGGAACCATAGGAATAGAAGTTCCAAATCAAAACCCATCGGTTGTGCCTATGCGTTCTGTTGTTGCTTCCAATAAATTTCAAAACGCAGAGATGGAGCTACCAATTGCTATGGGTAAAACCATCTCCAATGAAACCTACACAGTAGATCTTGCTAAAATGCCACACTTGCTTATGGCTGGAGCTACAGGCCAAGGTAAGTCGGTTGGTTTAAATGTAATCTTGACGTCACTTTTATATCAAAAACATCCTGCTGAGGTGAAATTTATTTTAGTAGATCCCAAGAAAGTAGAATTAACTCTTTTCAATAAAATTGAAAGGCATTATTTAGCTAAGCTTCCAGATACTGAAGAGGCTATTATTACAGATAACACAAAAGTAATTGACACTTTAAATTCATTATGTATCGAAATGGACAATCGATATAATCTACTTAAAGATGCGTTGGTGAGAAACATCAAAGAGTACAATACAAAATTTAAGGCTAGAAAATTAAATCCAGAAAATGGACATAAATTCCTTCCTTATATTGTGTTGGTCGTCGATGAATTTGCAGATTTAATAATGACTGCTGGTAAAGAAGTAGAAACGCCAATCGCAAGATTGGCCCAATTGGCAAGAGCGATAGGGATACACTTAATTATTGCCACCCAAAGGCCTTCTGTGAATGTTATTACAGGAATGATAAAAGCTAACTTTCCAGCCAGAATGGCGTTTAGAGTTACATCTAAAATCGATTCAAGAACAATTTTAGATGCTGGAGGTGCAGATCAGCTTATAGGTAGAGGAGATATGTTGTTTACCCAAGGTAATGATTTGATTCGATTGCAGTGCGCTTTTGTAGACACCCCTGAGGTGGAGCGAATTACAGACTTTATTGGCTCACAAAAGGCCTATCCCGATGCTTATCTATTACCCGAGTATTCTGGCGAGGACTCTGGCACAGGTGTTGATAATGATATCGAAGATAGAGACAAGCTATTTAAAGACGCTGCAGAAGTTATTATTAATGCACAGCAGGGTTCAGCATCCCTTTTACAAAGAAAATTAAAACTTGGTTATAACAGAGCTGGAAGAATTATTGATCAATTGGAAGCTGCAGGGATTGTAGGTCCTTTTGAAGGAAGTAAAGCCAGACAAGTTTTGGTTCCAGATTTTATAGCCCTAGAAGAATTACTTAAAAACGAACAAAATTCATAATCCATGAAAAAAATTGCACTATCAACTTTTATTATATTTACTTTTTTCTTGAGTCATAGCATAGTAGCCCAAGATGATCCTGAAGCTAAAAAGCTTGTAAAAGAGGTTCTTAATAAAGTAGAATCTTACGATAATCTAGTTATTGACTTTAGTTATACTTTAGAAAACCAAGAGCAGAATCTTAAACAAGAAACCAGAGGAGATGTGAGTATAAAAGGAGACAAGTATGTTTTAAACTTGATGGGAACAACTCAAATTTTTGATGGAAAGAAAATATATACCATTGTTCCAGAAGACGAAGAAGTGACTATTTCTTTATACGATGAAATGGATACAGAACAAATCACTCCCTCCAAAATGTTGACTTTTTACAAAGAAGGATACCGTTTCAAAATGGATATTATCCAAGATGTTAAAGGAAGAAAAATTCAATATGTGGAATTGATTCCTATGGATTCAAAAAATGAAATGAAGCAAATCCTCTTAGGAATAGATCGACAAACCAAGCATATTTTTAACTTAATCCAGGTTCAGCCTGGGGATACGAAAATTGAGATCCGAGTGACTAAGTTTAAAACTAATGAACCACTTTCAGCAAATCATTTTCAATTTCAAAGATCAAAATATGCGGATTATTATATCAATGAACTAGATTAAAAATTAAGTATTGAAAATTTTAGACCGCTATATTCTAGTTTCTTTTGTAAAAACATTCTTATCTGTTTTTACAATTTTGATGCTAATTTTTATTCTTCAATCGGTTTGGAGGTTTATCGAGGAATTTGCTGGTAAAGACATCGACTTAGAAATCATTTCGAGGTTTTTACTCTTCCTGCTTCCCAACCTTATTCCCATGGTTCTCCCGCTAACCATTTTGCTGACGTCCATCATGACTTTTGGGAGTTTTGCAGAGCAATATGAATTTGCAGCGATGAAGTCTGCCGGTATTTCTCTTCAAAGAGCTATGCGAAGCCTAATTGTATTTATTCTGCTTCTTGGTGCAGTCACTTTTTATTTTGCTAATACTGTTATTCCCTATGCTGAAGGCAAGGTGTTGAACATGCGTAAAAATATTGCTCAAGTAAAACCGTCTTTGGCTATTATAGAGGGAGCATTTAATGATATGGGAAATATCAATATAAAAGTAAATAAAAAAAGTGGCCCTGACGGTCGTAATCTTGACGATGTCATTATTCATAAAAAATCAGAGAACAGAGTTGGAAATTACACAGTGATAAAAGCAGATCATGGTGTATTGGAATCTGCAGAAACTTCTAGTGTTTTATCTTTAGTCTTGTACGATGGAAACTATTACGATGAAGTCCCTACAAAAACTTACCAGCAAAAGCTAAAGGCACCCTTTGTGAAAAGTGCCTTTGATAAATATATTTTGAACATAGATTTATCAGGTTTCAATGATGTAGATTTAGATGATGAGAGTTTGAAACATCCCTACAAGATGCTAAATACAAGTGAGCTAAGAATTCAGTTGGATTCTTTTTCAATTGATTATGTAAAAGGTAGAGAACGTCTCAATAGATTAATAAACCAAAGGAGTGGTCTCCAAAGAACTTTAAACTCTGCTATTAAACTTGATAGTTCTAGCAGAAGAAAGATCAACCAAACTATAGTAGACCAAACAGGCAGAGATTCTATTTTAAGTGCAGATCAAGAAAAAGATAGCCAATATAATGTTTATAAAGATTTTTCCATAGATAGTTTGTTCTGGGAATATCCTTACAGACAGAGATCTCAGATTTTTAATGTCGCTACAAACTCTGTCAATAGTATTACACCTCAGATCATTTCCAAAAAAAATCAGTTTAAACGAAAAGAAATTCTCTTAAATAAAATTGAAATGGCTATGCATAGTAAATATGCTTTGCCTTTTGCTTGCATTATTCTATTCTTTGTAGGAGCTCCATTAGGGGCTATTATAAGAAAAGGAGGACTCGGATTACCAATGGTTATTGCTGTTATAGTGTTTTTGACCTACCATTTTATAGGATTGTTTGCAGGAAATAGCGCAGAAGGAGGAAGTTTATCTCCATTTCTGGGATCTTGGTTATCTACCATTATTCTTTTTCCTTTGAGTATTTATTTAACTTACAGAGCAACAACTGATCAAGGATTTGTGAATCTAGATTTTATAGCTGTTCCTTTAGATAAGTTGGTTAAAAATATAAAATCAAAAGTTTTTAATATTAGAAAAAAATAAAAATGAAACATAGTAAAATAAGATTGGATTCTATACAAGAAGCCATAGATGATGTAAGAGCAGGAAAAATCATCATAGTTGTGGATGATGAAGATAGAGAAAACGAGGGCGACTTTTTGGCAGCAGCAGAGAAGGTAACTCCAGAGATAATCAATTTTATGGCGAAGTATGGAAGAGGCCTTATTTGCTCACCTTTAACTGAAGGACGTTGTAAAAAATTAAATCTCACCACTATGGTCGGTAATAATACCGATCCTATGGAAACAGCGTTTACAGTTTCTGTAGATCTTAGAGGTAAGGGGGTGACTACAGGTATTTCTGCATCAGATCGGTCTACAACCATACAAGCTTTATGCAACGATGAGACACGACCACATGATTTAAATAGGCCTGGACACATCTTTCCACTCATAGCAAAAGAAGGTGGAGTTTTACGAAGAACTGGGCATACAGAGGCCTCTATAGATTTTGCTAGACTTGCTGGTTTAAAACCTGCTGGGGTTATTTGTGAGATCATGAATGAAAATGGAAGTATGGCTAGACTTCCAGAATTAGTTGAAGTCGCGAAAGAACACGGTCTTAAATTAGTTTCTATAGAGGATTTAGTAGCCTACAGAATGCAGCACGATTCTCTTATTGAAAAATCTGAAGATTTTGAACTGAATACAAGATTTGGTCAATTTAGATTAAGAGCTTATCACCAAACTACAAATGATCAGGTTCATTTGGCCTTAACTAAAGGAACTTGGAAGATTGATGAGCCAGTTCTAGTGAGAATGAATTCAACCTTAGTAAATAGTGATATTTTAGGAACACTTACCAACAATTCTGATCAAAAGCTTGACAGTATGTTTAAGCAATTGAATGTGGAAGGCAAAGGAGCTATAGTTTTTATAAACCAAGATATACAAGGGTTTAATTTAATATCTAGGTTAAAGGCACTTAAACTAAATCAAAGTGAAGGTGATATTGCTAAAGCACCTAGAGTAGTTATGGATGAAAAAGATTTTGGCATTGGAGCTCAAATTTTACACGATGTGGGGGTTCATAAAATAAAATTGATGTCCAACACAAAACATAAAAAAAGAGTGGGGATGATAGGGTATGGCCTTGAAATTATTGATTACGTAAATTACTAACCTAAATTAATAAAGAATTCCCTTTTCTCACTAAAGGGAATTCTTTATTAAAATCTTATCCAGCGTTCTTGGATATAATCTCCTTTAGAACTCTTACCGCTATGGGTCCATATATTTTTTTTAATTTCTTTTTCAAAGCTTAATGTATCACCAACCATTTTTTGATTTTTAGAGAAAAAATGGATAAATTCGAAATGTTTTTTATTCTTTAATTCCCATTGTCCACCACTAGATCCAAAGAATTGTCCAGTCCTGCTATTCAGTGCTAATACTTGATAGTAATTATTGGTCAAAAGCTTCAAGGTCTTTCGGGGACTATCTTCAATAGTTATCCAATTAGAATCTCTGAATGTTTGATGAATTTTCCAACAAGTCACATTATCATTATCGGCATCATCAATTCTTATCCATTTTTCAATAGTATTTGAATTTATATCCTTTAAGTTCAAAGAATCTCCTTTTATTTCATAATTATGATTAAAAAAATTTCCAGTAATCGCCGCTGATTCTGAATGGATTTCTAAATTCTCCATATAGTCATAATCATTTATAAAATAAGTCCCACCAGAGGCTGATATAAATTCACCAGAATTTTTTAAAATGGTCGAGGATGTAAAATAAGAATCACTATACAGTTTAATGGTTCTTTGTTGACTTTCAGAATCGGTTATTTTTTCCCATGCTCCATTCAAACTTTGAGCGAAGATTAAATTGGAAAATAAAACAAGGAATAGAATTAAAATTGCTTTCATATTCTTATATATTAGGATTAATATAAAAAAACCCACAGGAAAGTGGGTTTTTTTAATAATTGAATGAGTTGTTTAAACTGCATACTTGTTATCTTCTATAATCCTATCAGCAATACTATTTCTAAGCTCAACGATATTTGGGTAGTTTTCATACTTCGTAAAACGTTTTAATCCCATAAGCATCATTTTTTGCTCATCACCTTCAGCAAAGGAGATAATACCTTCTTTAGCTTTTTCATTGATTTTATCAACAGCTTTATAAAGTCTTAATTTAGCTATAGCGATTTGAACTTTTTGAGAATCTTCACCATAACGCATTGCGTTCTTTTCTACTCTTAATATAGCTGATTCTGCCATATACGTTTCAATTAAGATATCGGCAGAAGCTAATAAGATCTGTTGATGTTGGTCTAATTCCTCTCCATACTTTTGAGCGGCACTTCCAGCAACCATTAAAAAAACTTTTTTCAATCTTTTAAGCATAGCTTTTTCTTCAGCAAGAAGCTGAGTATAATCTGGAGTTTCAAAGGATGGAATTCCAGTTAATTCATCAGCCACAGCTTTTGCTGGTCCTAATAAATCTACATGTCCTTTCATCGCTTTTTTTATGAGCATACCCACAGAAAGCATTCTGTTGATCTCATTGGTACCTTCATAGATTCTTGCTATTCTCGCATCCCTCCAAGCCGATTCCATAGGAGCGTCTGCAGAGAATCCCATACCTCCATAAATTTGAATCCCTTCATCTGTACATCTTTGAATGTCTTCAGAAACAGCAACTTTAAGGATAGAACATTCGATAGCAAACTCCTCTACACCTTTTAGCTCGGCTTCTTGATGTGAGCTTCCATTTTCCTTTCTTAGGTTAATTCTGTCTTCAATATTTTTTGAAGCTCTGTAGCTTGCAGCTTCATCTGCATAGATAGACATAGCCATTTCAGCTAATTTAGAACGAATAGCACCAAATTTTGAAATAGGGGTATTGAATTGCACCCTTACGTTAGCATATTCTACCGCTGCTGTTAAAACTCTACGCTGAGCATCTAAGCATGCAGCAGCAAGTTTAATTCTCCCAACGTTAAGTGAGTTCATAGCAATTTTGAAACCTCCATTACGTTCACCTAATAGATTTTCTGCTGGAACTGTAGTCTCGTTAAAAAAGACTTGGCGAGTAGAAGAGGAATGGATTCCTAATTTTTTCTCTTCATCACCCATGGAGATTCCATTTTCTAAATCTTTTTCTACAATAAAACCAGTGATATTTTTATCGTCTTCAATTCTAGCAAAAACAATAAATAAATCACAGAAGCCTGCATTAGAAATCCACATCTTCTGACCTGTGATTTTATAATGAGAACCATCTTCTGATAAGACAGCTTTAGTTTTTCCTGAATTAGCATCAGATCCTGCTCCTGGTTCAGTCAAACAATAAGCTCCAAACCACTCACCAGTAGCTAATCTTGGAACATACTTTTTCTTCTGCTCTTCAGTTCCATATAAAGTAATGGGTAAGGTTCCAATTCCTGTATGAGCACCAAATGCTGTAGCAACAGAACCTGTGGCACCTGAAATATAATCACAAACCAGCATCGTTGATACAAAATCCATTCCTAGACCGTCATATTCTTCGGGAACTGAGACGCCAAGAAATCCAAGCTCTCCAGCTTTTCTCATAATTTCTTTCGTCAAATTGTAATTCTTCTTCTCGAATTCTTCCTTTTTAGGCCATATTTCTCTATCAACAAATTCCTTTACAGAATCTCTCATCATCTTTTGCTCATCAGAAAAATCTTCTGGAGTGAAGACATCTTCAGCTTTTGTCTCTTTCACGATGAATTGACCACCACGGATCATGTCATCAATTTTTTCTTTTGTTTCCATTTTTTAATTTTTTTTTTAATTTCAAGTAATCAGTATCAAGTATTAATTTATTTAGGTGATTTAGAAATGATAAGTATGTATATCATATTCTAAATTCATTATTTTATTTCAGTGACTTCATTTTGATTTTCAATTTAAAAAGGTCTTGGATTAAAACGAATTGAGTTTATAATTCAAAACACAAGCCTCGACTGATATTCAAAAAATTACACAGTCTTTATCAGTAAGTCTTTCAGCACATTCCCCACTTTTTGAAACTGTAGACACTATAGAGTGTTTTACTTAATTTATTATTCCTTATTTATCTTCGTTAGGTAAGTGATCTGAAAATTTAAAAACAGCTTTTGTTAATTAGATGGTTTTTTGCAAAACTTTTAAATTTTTGTAATCATGTATAATCTAGTTTTTACTGACTACTCATTATTTATTGCTAAAAAACTTCATAAATTCCAGCAGCACCTTGTCCTGTACCTATACACATGGATACCATAGAATATTTGTTTTTTAAATTTCTTTTTTTCATTTCATCAAAAATTTGGACAGATAATTTAGCTCCTGTGCAACCTAATGGATGCCCTAAAGCAATGGCACCACCATTAACATTGAGAATATCTTTATTGATACCCAATTCCCTGATGACAGCTAAAGACTGGGACGCAAAAGCTTCGTTAAGTTCTATAAGCTCCATATCTTCCAATTTTAAACCGGCTTGTTTCAAAGCTTTAGGTATAGCTTTTACAGGACCTATTCCCATGATCCTTGGTTCAACACCTACAGTGGCGTAACTCACCATTCTAGCGACTGGTTCAAGATTTAATTCTTTAACCATGTCTTCGCTCATTACCATTACAAAAGCTGCACCATCACTCATTTGAGAAGAATTCCCAGCGGTAACACTTCCTCCTTCTTCAAACACAGGTCTTAATCTGTTTAGAACCTCTTCAGAAGTATCTGCTCTTGGACCCTGATCTTGATCTACAGTGTATGTTTTAGATTGTTTTTTCTCATTAGAATCTACAAAGATGTCTTCAACTTCTATAGGTACGATCTGATCTTTAAAGCGGTTATTTTGTTGAGCTTTTACCGCTTTTTGATGGGATTGGTAAGCAAATTCATTTTGATCTTTTGCGTTAATTTTATATTTTTCTGCAACAGCTTCTGCTGTTAATCCCATTCCCCAATAGTAACTTTCATTTCCAGCTTTAGCCGTTTCATAATTGGGTACTGGTTTATAACCTCCCATAGGGAGATAACTCATGCTTTCTGCACCACCTGCTATAATACAATCTGCCATCCCACTTTGTATCTTGGCTGATGCCATGGCTATAGTTTCAATTCCAGAGGCACAATATCGATTGACAGTTACTCCAGGTACTTCCTCAGTTTTTAAACCCATAAGAGAAACTAATCTCCCCATATTTAGACCTTGCTCTGCTTCTGGCATAGCATTACCAACCATGACATCATCTATTCTAGACTTATCAAATTCGGGTAATTGCTTCATCATATATTCTATGGTTTCAGCGGCTAGATCATCTGGTCTTTTAAAGCGGAACACTCCTTTAGGAGCTTTCCCTACTGCAGTTCTATATCCTTTTACTATATATGCTGTTTTCATTTTCGTATCCCTAACCCTTTCCGTAGGAAAGGGGATTTTAGTGGGTATTTTTTTAGTTAATATTTAAAACTTAATCTCTTCAGGTCTTCCCTTTGAGAAGATTTAGATGGTTTTTAGTTTCTCAAGGGTTTACCCTTTTTAATCATATGTTGTAAACGCTCTAAGGTTTTTCTCTCGCCACATAGCGATAAGAAAGCTTCACGTTCTAGATCTAAAAGATACTGTTCAGAAACATAATTAGCTTCAGAGAGATCTCCTCCAGACATGACGTAAGCCAATTTTTTTGCGATTTTGTGATCATGCTCACTGATATATTTTCCAGCTTTCATTTGGTCTGTTCCAACCAAGAAGGCTCCTAGTGCTTGTCTACCAAGAACTTTAATATCATTGGTTTTAACTGGTTGAGTATATCCATTTTGAGCGATGAGTCTTGCTTGTTCTTTAGCGACAGCCAATTGGCGATCTCTACTTACAACAACTATATCTTTTCCTTTTTCAAGAATATTTAGATCATAAGCTTCGTGTGCAGATTTGGCAACTTTAGCCATTCCTATGGTCAAGAAATTTTCACGAAGTCTATTCAGTTCTACATCATCTTTCTGAAAAGTCATAGCAGCTCTTCGGGTCATCTCTTTAGAACCTCCACCGCCTGGAATTACTCCTACGCCAAATTCAACTAATCCAATATAAGTTTCAGCGTGAGCTACAACCTTATCTGCGTGCATGGATAATTCACATCCACCTCCAAGTGCCATTTGATGGGGCGCTGCTACCGTTGGTATAGAAGAATAGCGCATCCTCATCATAGTGTCCTGAAAATATTTAATGGCCGCATTTAACTCTTCATACTCTTGTTCTACAGCAAGCATGAAGATCATTCCTATGTTTGCTCCCACTGAGAAATTATCACCGGTATTCGAAATAACAACTCCATCATATTCTTTCTCTGCAATATCCATAGCAGCGTTTATACCATTAAGCACATCACCACCTATAGAATTCATTTTACTTCGGAATTCAATGTTTAGAATTCCATCGCCAAGATCTTGAGCAACTAAATCTTTATTACTGAAAACCTCATGACTTTCTCTAATATTATCAAGGATGATAAAAGCATCTTGACCAGGAATCTTCTGATGAGATTTTTGATCTACATCATAAAAATAAGTTTTACCTGATTTAATGCTATAAAATGATTTTTGATTTGATTCTGAAAGGGTATGTATCCAATCAGCAACCTCAAAGCCCTCATCTTTCATCAATTGAATTCCTTTGTCTAAGCCAATAGCATCCCAGATATGAAAAGGACCATGCTGCCAGCCAAATCCAGCCTTCATAGCATCGTCTATTTTATATAAGGTATCCGTGATTTCTGGGATTCTATTTTGAACATAAGCGAATAAGGCGGCGAAATTTTTCCTATAAAACTCCCCAGCTTTGTCCTTACCCTCAATTAAGACAGGAAATCTGTCTACAACAGCATCAATCGATTTCGTTTTTTCTAAAGTATCAAACTTGGCAGATTTTCTGTCCCGATACTCTAAGGTTTCCAAGTCCAAAGATTTAATATCGCTAGAGCCATCACCATTTTTTACTTTTTTATAGAAACCCTGACCTGTTTTGCTACCCAACCATTTATGCTCCATCATTTTTTCGATGAAACTTGGTAGTTTAAATAAGTCGTGCCGCTCATCTTTAGGAACGTTATCATATAAACCATTAGCAACATGAACCAATGTGTCTAAACCAACAACATCTACAGTTCTAAACGTTGCGGATTTAGGCCTTCCAATAACTGGTCCAGTAAGTTTATCGACCTCTTCAATTGTCATATCCATATCTTTAACCATATGAAATAGACTCATAATACTAAAAATACCAACTCGATTACCAATAAATGCAGGAGTGTCCTTGGCAACAACTGTTCTTTTTCCAAGAAACTTTTCACCATATTCATTTAAAAATTCCAACACTTCTTTTGAAGTATCTGGTCCCGGAATGATCTCAAGTAACTTGAGGTATCTTGGTGGATTAAAAAAGTGAGTACCACAGAAGTGTTTTTTAAAATCGTCACTTCTACCTTTAGTCATAAACTTGATAGGAATACCAGATGTGTTTGAAGAAATTAAAGTGCCGGGTGTTCTATGTTTTTCAAGGTTTTCAAAAACTTGTTGTTTGATGTCTAGTCTTTCAACAACAACCTCAATAATCCAATCTGCATCTTTAATTTTTGAAATATGGTCTTCTAGGTTACCAGTTTCAATTCTCTTTGCAAAATCTCTATGGTAGATAGGGGAGGGGTTAGACTTAAGTGACGTTTGCAAGGCATCATTCACAATTCTATTCCTAACACTTGGATCTTTTAAAGTTTTACCTTGTTTTTCTTCCTTCTCAGTGAGTTCGCGAGGAACAATGTCCATTAGAAGGACTTCAACACCAATGTTTGCGAAATGGCAAGCTATACCACTACCCATAATGCCTGAACCAATCACTGCGACTTTTTTGATTCTTCTTTTCATGTACGTTTTTAAATTTATGATTGTTTATTATTGATGAAAATCATTTTTTCTGAAATGAGTTCATTGATCTTATCAGTCACCTTTATAAAGGTGTTTAAATCTTCTTCTGAAATATTGTTCTTTATGGCTTCATTAAATGAAAGGACTACATACTTAGAAAATTTCCTCATCTCTACTCCAAATTCTGTGAGATGTATTAGAACACTCCTGCCATCGTTTGGATTTTTTTCTCTTGTGATCAATCCTTTTGTTTCCATAGTCTTCAGTGTTCTAGACAAACTAGTAGATTCAACTCCCATTTTAGGTCCTAAAGCAGTTGACGGAGTACCACTGTCAGGATCTATGCTTAGTAAAGCAAAACCTGTAGCCATGCTACTCCCTTTTTTATTGGCTTCCTCATTATACATTTTAGTCACAGCTATCCAAGTTGACCTTAATATGTAATCAATCGTTTTTTCTTTCATAATTAATTGTAGATACCAAATATAGATAAATTTATTATGCACGCATAGTATATTCATCAATTTCTATGAACTTTTTAATTAAGTAATAACTTTTCTTTTGTCATAACATAAAGGGAAAGAGTCCTTTACCACCGCATAGAATTTTAATGCAAAGAAATCGCATTATTGATTAGGATAGAAGGGAAAAAAGGTTGTAGTTTTGCACTCCGCTAAACGAGGTGTAAGAGACACACAGAGGCTTAGAGTAATACAGATTGGGTTATAGGGTTTGTAGAATAGAGTTTGTAGAATAGAGTTTGATTTGGTTTATTAAAGTTCTTTAAAATAAAGTTTAATTTTTTCTTCAAAACGGCTTGCTAGGTTAATAATTAGTATTAGTTTTGCAATCGCTTAGAGAAGCATACGAGTTTAAGATCATTTGGATATGATTTAAACAACAAGAATTAAAAGTTCATTGACATATTGAATTGACAATACAGGTAAGAGATTACTTGTAGAATTAGAAACATTAAGATTATACTCTAATATTAGAGTTGATTCCTGAGAATAAGATGTAAGAGTCGAATTTAAGAAAAGCGTTAAGATATATAAGATTTAACGATGAAGAGTTTGATCCTGGCTCAGGATGAACGCTAGCGGCAGGCTTAACACATGCAAGTCGAGGGGTAACATTGTAGCTTGCTACAGATGACGACCGGCGCACGGGTGCGTAACGCGTATACAATCTACCTATTACTAAGAGATAGCCCAGAGAAATTTGGATTAATATTTTATAGTATTATCGATTGGCATCAATTGATAATTAAAGATTACGGTAATAGATGAGTATGCGTCCTATTAGCTTGATGGTAAGGTAACGGCTTACCATGGCTACGATAGGTAGGGGTCCTGAGAGGGAGATCCCCCACACTGGTACTGAGACACGGACCAGACTCCTACGGGAGGCAGCAGTGAGGAATATTGGACAATGGGAGCAATCCTGATCCAGCCATGCCGCGTGCAGGAAGACTGCCCTATGGGTTGTAAACTGCTTTTATACAGGAAGAAAAAGGTTCACGTGTGAACTGTTGACGGTACTGTAGGAATAAGGATCGGCTAACTCCGTGCCAGCAGCCGCGGTAATACGGAGGATCCAAGCGTTATCCGGAATCATTGGGTTTAAAGGGTCCGTAGGCGGGACAATCAGTCAGTGGTGAAAGTTTGCGGCTCAACCGTAAAATTGCCATTGATACTGTTGTTCTTGAGTGCTTGTGAAGTGGTTAGAATGAGTAGTGTAGCGGTGAAATGCATAGATATTACTCAGAATACCGATTGCGAAGGCAGATCACTAACAATTCACTGACGCTGATGGACGAAAGCGTAGGTAGCGAACAGGATTAGATACCCTGGTAGTCTACGCCGTAAACGATGGTTACTAGCTGTTCGGACTAATTGCGGTCTGAGTGGCTAAGCGAAAGTGATAAGTAACCCACCTGGGGAGTACGTTCGCAAGAATGAAACTCAAAGGAATTGACGGGGGCCCGCACAAGCGGTGGAGCATGTGGTTTAATTCGATGATACGCGAGGAACCTTACCAGGGCTTAAATGCAGTTTGACAGGGGTGGAAACATCTTTTTCTTCGGACAAATTGCAAGGTGCTGCATGGTTGTCGTCAGCTCGTGCCGTGAGGTGTCAGGTTAAGTCCTATAACGAGCGCAACCCCTTTGTTTAGTTACCAGCATGTAAAGATGGGGACTCTAGACATACTGCCAGTGTAAACTGTGAGGAAGGTGGGGATGACGTCAAATCATCACGGCCCTTACGTCCTGGGCTACACACGTGCTACAATGGTAGGGACAGAGAGCAGCCACTGGGTGACCAGGAGCGAATCTACAAACCCTATCACAGTTCGGATCGCAGTCTGCAACTCGACTGCGTGAAGCTGGAATCGCTAGTAATCGCATATCAGCCATGATGCGGTGAATACGTTCCCGGGCCTTGTACACACCGCCCGTCAAGCCATGGAAGCTGGGGGTACCTGAAGTCGGTCGCCGCAGGGAGCCGCCTAGGGTAAAACTAGTAACTGGGGCTAAGTCGTAACAAGGTAGCCGTACCGGAAGGTGCGGCTGGAATACCTCCTTTTTTAGAGTATTGCATTTGATAAAATGTAATAGATGCTTTTTTAAAGGGAATCATTAAGGCTTTAGTAGTAAAGTTGCTTTTGATGTTTCTAGTTGTCAATTTAATAGGGGAATTAGCTCAGCTGGCTAGAGCGCCTGCCTTGCACGTAGGAGGTCATCGGTTCGACTCCGATATTCTCCACAAAAAGTGGAATGAAGATGACTTAGGTCATCAGTTCCCCCGAAGCATCGGGGCGATATTCTCCACTAAATTCCCTCGAAAGTTGGAATTTTTATAAGACTATTATTAGTCTTATAGATTTATTCGGTTAAACCTGAATACAAAAAGTTCATTGACATATTGAAGATATATAAGAATACGAGAGTAAGAAAATTATTACTTCTTTTAATTAAGGAGTAAGAGTACTTTAGAGTAAAATAAATAAATAATTATCGAATAGATAAGCTTATTAAGGGCGTATGGGGGATGCCTAGGCTCTCAGAGGCGACGAAGGACGTGACAAGCTGCGAAAAGCTGCGGGGATTAGCACATATGAATTGATCCGCAGATATCCGAATGGGGCAACCCACTATACTGAAGGTATAGTATTCCGCAAGGAAAGCGAACCCGGTGAACTGAAACATCTAATTAGCCGGAGGAAGAGAAAACAATAGTGATTTTGCTAGTAGCGGCGAGCGAACGTGAAACAGCCCAAACCAATACTGTTACGGCAGTACTGGGGTTGTAGGACTACGATATCGTCATTAATAATGAACCCGAATACTTTGGAAAGAGTGTCCATAGAAGGTGACAGGCCTGTAGGGGTAAGATATTAATGATGTAGTAGTATCCTGAGTAGTGCGGGGCACGAGAAACCTTGCATGAATCAGCCGGGACCATCCGGTAAGGCTAAATACTACTGAGAGACCGATAGTGAACCAGTACCGTGAGGGAAAGGTGAAAAGAACCTTGAATAAAGGAGTGAAATAGACCCTGAAACCATACGCTTACAAGCGGTCGGAGTCTTCAATTTATTGGGGATGACGGCGTGCCTTTTGCATAATGAGCCTACGAGTTACCACCGTTAGCAAGGATAAATAATTCAGTTATGGATCCGCAGCGAAAGCGAGTCTGAATAGGGCGACTAAGTTAGCTGTGGTAGACGCGAAACCGTGTGATCTACCCTTGGGCAGGTTGAAGCTGTGGTAACACATAGTGGAGGACCGAACCCGTTGACGTTGAAAAGTCTTGGGATGACCTGAGGGTAGGGGTGAAAGGCCAATCAAACTCGGAAATAGCTCGTACTCCCCGAAATGCATTTAGGTGCAGCGATTAAATAGTTTTATAGAGGTAGAGCTACTGATTGGATGCGGGGGCTTCACCGCCTACCAATTCCTGACAAACTCCGAATGCTATAAAATGTTTTTAATCAGTGAGGGCATGGGTGCTAAGGTCCATGTCCGAGAGGGAAAGAACCCAGAGCATCAGCTAAGGTCCCAAAATATATACTAAGTTGAACAAACGCGGTCAGACTGCTTAGACAGCTAGGATGTTGGCTTGGAAGCAGCCATTCATTTAAAGAGTGCGTAACAGCTCACTAGTCGAGCGGTCAGGCATGGATAATAATCGGGCATAAGTATATTACCGAAGCTATGCTCTTACAATTAGATTTGTGAGAGGTAGGGGAGCATTCTAAACAGCGCAGAAGGTGTACTGTAAGGTATGCTGGAGCGTTTAGAAAAGAAAATGTAGGCATAAGTAACGATAATGCGGGCGAGAAACCCGCACACCGAAAGACCAAGGATTCCTCAGCTATGCTAATCAGCTGAGGGTTAGTCGGGGCCTAAGGCGAACCCGAAAGGGGTAGTCGATGGACAAGCAGTTAATATTCTGCTACCTGCTTTAAATTAAACGAGACGGAGAAGGAAATCTAGTGCGTGCAGACGGAATTGCACGTTGAATCTACTGTAAGGTAGAGATAGTACACCAAAGCTACGGTGGCGGTGATAATCTAGAGGCCGTTCTTCCAAGAAAATCAATTAAAGCAGCCCGTACCGTAAACCGACACAGGTAGTTGGGATGAGAAATCTAAGGTGCTCGAGAGATTCATGGCTAAGGAACTAGGCAAAATGGGCCCGTAACTTCGGGAGAAGGGTCGCCCTCACTTTTGAGTGAGGGCCGCAGTGAAGAGGTCCAGGCGACTGTTTATCAAAAACACAGGGCTCTGCTAAATCGAGAGATGCAGTATAGGGCCTGACACCTGCCCGGTGCTGGAAGGTTAAGAGGAGATGTTAGCTTTGCGGCGAAGCATTGAATTGAAGCCCCAGTAAACGGCGGCCGTAACTATAACGGTCCTAAGGTAGCGAAATTCCTTGTCGGGTAAGTTCCGACCTGCACGAATGGTGCAACGATCTGGACACTGTCTCAGCCATGACCTCGGTGAAATTGTAGTATCGGTGAAGATGCCGATTACCCGCTGTGGGACGAAAAGACCCCGTGAACCTTTACTATAGCTTAATATTGACTTTGGATAAGTGATGTGTAGGATAGGTGGGAGACATTGAAGCGGCCTCGCTAGGGGCAGTGGAGTCATTGTTGAAATACCACCCTTTACTTGTTTGAAGCCTAACCCCGACTTAAGTTGGGGGACATTATTTGGTGGGTAGTTTGACTGGGGTGGTCGCCTCCAAAAGAGTAACGGAGGCTTCTAAAGGTTCCCTCAGCACGCTTGGTAACCGTGCGTAGAGTGCAATGGCATAAGGGAGCTTGACTGAGAGACCTACAAGTCGATCAGGTACGAAAGTAGAGCATAGTGATCCGGTAGTTCCGCATGGAAGGGCTATCGCTCAAAGGATAAAAGGTACTCCGGGGATAACAGGCTGATCTCCCCCAAGAGCTCACATCGACGGGGGGGTTTGGCACCTCGATGTCGGCTCGTCACATCCTGGGGCTGGAGAAGGTCCCAAGGGTTGGGCTGTTCGCCCATTAAAGTGGCACGCGAGCTGGGTTCAGAACGTCGTGAGACAGTTCGGTCTCTATCTACAGTGGGCGTTAGAAATTTGCGTGGATCTGACTCTAGTACGAGAGGACCGAGTTGGACAAACCTCTGGTGTATCTGTTGTTCCGCCAGGAGCATAGCAGAGTAGCTACGTTTGGAAGGGATAAGCGCTGAAAGCATATAAGCGCGAAACCCACCACAAGATGAGATTTCTTTAAAGGATCCCCAAAGACGATGGGGTTGATAGGTCACAGGTGTAAAGGCAGTAATGTCATAGCCAAGTGATACTAATTATCCATATAGCTTATCTATGAGACGATTATTAGTTTATTTTATCCTTACTTAAGATCTTGTTATATATCTTTAACTATGTCACGATATTAGAATTCCCGCAACAGCTGGAACTACTTATAAAGGTGATTGAGACGTACTCAATTAACTTTAATGATTTAAGGTGGTTATAGCAACGGGGCTCACCTCTTCCCATTCCGAACAGAGAAGTTAAGCCCGTTTGCGCCGATGGTACTGCATACTTGTGGAAGAGTAGGTCGCCGCCTTCTTATACTAAACCCTTCATTACTTAACGTAATGAAGGGTTTTTTTTTGTTTATTAAAGTTTATGTTTGAAACAAAAAATTATAATACTATTCTTGTTGCTTCTATAACTCTATTTCCTTCAATTGTCTTAGCAAAAATTAAATAGTCGCTTTTACCTCCAATAGTACACTTAAGTTTCTTTTGCAGTTCATCTGTATTTAGCTGGAAGTTTTTACTTATCAGATTGATTTGGTAACCTTTAATGGCCTTTTTTATTTTTTTGTAGTTAATCGGCTCAACGGACTTCACCTTATAAATCTTGCCAGGAATACTTAAAATCTTTTTATCTGACGTATATAGATTTGTGTGCTGCTCTAATTTCTTCAAGTCATACCTAATTCCAATCAAATCGTTTAAACCTGATTTCATAATCCCTGAATCAAGCTCGTATAAGTATTGACAACAGGTGGTTAATTTTATTCTTACTAACTGTTCTTCATTTTCGTCTATAGAAGTATATGAATATCTTTTTTTTGTTTGATAGTTATAAATTTTTATAGTCTTCGAATTTTGTTTCCTCCAATCTATAATCCACAGTAATTCTTTAACCTCATTTTTTACTGAAATAATATGTATTTCTTTAACTCCTTTTAATTCCTTATATCCCATATCTATATCATACATAGGAGATGTCTTTAGCATAAATCTTTCTGACTTCCTTTCTATTATCTCTAAATGTTCAATAATGTTAGGAAGTGAGTCCTTTAATTGAAATACTTTTGTCTTTTCATTTCTTCTGGATGGATCTATATAAATCCAATTATAGATTTGACTGTTTTTCTGTAAAAAGTCGATTGAGTCTTCATTCTTTATTTCAAAATTGTCGATACCAAAAGCTTTAATATTATGTTTGACTACTCTACATAACTCAGAATTTAGTTCTGTATATAATAAGGAGATGACTTTTTTTGAAAAATAATATGAATCTATGCCAAAACCACCAGTCATGTCTAGTAGAGTTTGACAAGAGACAAGTTTGGATTTATGTAAAGCGGTAATTTCTGAAGATGTTTGCTCTAAATTAAGCTTTGAAGGATAAATAACTTTCTCATTCTTATACCAATGAGGAAGTTTTTTTTTCGCTTTTTCTTTTCCAATTATTTGATTTATAATATCTTTAATATCAATATGTTTAAATGGACTTCCCTTAAGTATCAAATCAGGAATCGATTTATTGACATTTTTTTCTATGAACTTATTGACCTCAGGTCTAGTAAGTTTTTCAAATCTGTTCTCTTCTGATTTCATAAAGAGCTATTCCTAGGGTTTGAGCAACATTTAAGCTCGAGTTTGTACCAAACATTTTAATATGATAACTTCTATCCAATCTATTAAGAGTTTCGCTATTTATACCTAATTTTTCATTCCCCAGTACAAGGAGAATTTTACTTTTTAAGCCTTTTTTAAATGACGAAAGATTTTCACTATTTTTTGTAATTTCAATTCCAATTGTTGTCCCTTCAAAAGTATCAAGTATACTTGCTTCATCTTCATAAAAATGAATATTTAAATTGAACTCCGCAGATCTTGAAGTTCTCTTCAAACGGTTACTTTTAAGATAGCTTCTATTGGCTTCATGTATCCATATATTCACAATACCAAAAGCTTCAGAATTTCTGAAAACACTCCCAAGATTAGCTGGACTGTCTAATCTCTCTAATAATACATTGATCTCACTACAACCCCTTTCTTTAGCATTGAAATTTGTTTCACTATGTGTTAATTGTCTATCAGGCATATTTAATATAGAAAAGCATATTTAATAATATTAGCTCCCATTTTTAACGCATTTAAACGACTATTTTCAGGATCATTATGAACTGACGAATCTTCCCATCCATTTCCTAAATCACTTTCATAGGTAAATAAAACCATCAACCTTTCATTATCATCTTCAATCCCAAAAGCCTGTGGAGGGTTTCCATCGTGTTCATGAATTTTGGGCAATCCATTTTCAAAAATAAATCTAGTTGAAAAAATTGGATGATTGGAAGATAATTCCTTTAATTCTCTATTTGGAAATACTTTTTTTATCGCTTTTCTGAAATAGGGAGATAACCCATAATTATCATCGGCATGGAGAAAACCACCACTTAATAAATAAAGTCTTAAATTTTGAGCAGCTTCATCTGTAAAAAAGATATTTCCATGCCCTGTTAAATGCACAAAAGGATAATTAAATAATTCTGGGTCCTCTGGTTTTACCTCTTTGATGTTTTCGTTAATGTTAGTATCAGTATTTGAATTTACAAACTTAACTAGGTTTGGCAAAGATGTAGGGTTGCTATACCAATCGCCTCCACCATCATATTTCAATAAAGCTATATCCTGAGGATAGATAGTTATAGAAAAAAATATAAACATGAAATAGGTTATAAATTTCATAATGATCTCATTAGATTTACGGTATGGCAGGCTACAATTCCAGCCGTTTCAGTTCTTAATCTTGCCTCAGACAAAGAAATGGGAAGAAATTCATGTTTAATTGCTTTTTTTATTTCATCTATAGAAAAATCTCCTTCTGGGCCTATTAAAATTAAGTTATCTCTATTTACTGTTCCAGATAATTTTTCTTTTGTGTCATCTTCACAATGTGCAATCATTTTCTTCGAGTCACTATCTGATTTCATTAAATCGTTAAAAGAAATCATTGGGTTTAATAGTGGCAACCTATATTTTAAAGACTGTTTCATGGCTGTTTGAAGGACTTTTTCATAACGATCTGCTTTAATTTTTCTTCTTTCGCTATGATCACATAACAAGGGTGTTATTTCATCAATTCCAATTTCAGTGGCCTTTTCTAAAAACCATTCAAATCTGTCATTGGCTTTAGTAGGTGCGATAGCTATATGAATTCGAAAATTAGGTTTTTTTTCCTCAATAATGGTTTTTACCTCTACTTTACATTTTTTAGGGTGATTGCTTATTAAAATTCCTTCAGCGCAAATTCCTAAACCATTAGTTAAATATATACTCTCTCCAATTGACTTTCTTAAAACTTTTGAAATATGTCGGCTTTCCATTTCATTTATAGAAATACTGGTAGCTGAGGAATCAAAATTTGGTTCGTAGAAAAGTTGCATTTACAGAGGTGTTTCCAAGACTAGAATTTCTTCTATGAGTATGGGTGAATAACTTTTTAATATGAGGTAGTACCAATTTTCAGATATTAGATCGACTTTAAAAGTTTCGTTAGCTACTCGCCTACTTGACAAGGCTGCATCTTGAAAGTCCTGGGGAGTACTTCTTTTTTTAAACCATCCAGAATCACCTCCTACATTTTTACGCATGTCCATAGAATACATTTGCGCTAAAGTTGGGAAGCTATATGTTTTGTTCATTTGAAGTATTTTATCTCTTTGTTTCTCAATATCTTCATAGTCTAGTTGACTCCCATCGAAGAAAATATAATTAAGCCTATAATGCTCCACATCTACCTTTTTAAGAACTTTGAGTTTTTTTTTATTAGCTTTCTTAAGCTTAATAGATTGTCCAACTTTTAAATTGAATAGCTTGCTGGCTAACCTAGAGTTATGCTTTTCTTTATTAAATATAGATAGATTTCCTTCTGATTTATAGTCTGCGATTTCTTTCTCTGATAATCCAAAGTCGTCAAAAACAGTAAGGTTATGTTGGAATAAATTATTTTGAGCATTTAATTGAAATATTGCAACAATTAAAAACAGAACTAGTACTTTCATAATACTTAATTTTTAAATGGTATACCTTGCCTTGGAAGCCGACGATAAATTAGCGAATTCATTATTCTGATACTTTAAGTATCCTACAATTCCTATCATTGCTGCATTATCTGTGCAAAACTCAAATTTTGGGATAAAAACAGACCAGTTGTCCGTCGTTTGTTTTTTGACTAGAGCTTCACGTATTCCTGAATTGGCAGAGACTCCTCCTCCAATAGCAACTTGATGTATCCCAGTTTCTTTAACAGCTTTCTCGAGTTTTGAAATTAAAATATCCACAACTCTGAATTGAAAAGAAGCACAAAGATCTTCAATATTGTTTTCTATAAAAGCAGGGTCTTCTTTTACTTGTTTTTGCAAAAAATAGAGTACGGAGGTCTTTAATCCACTAAAACTGAAGTCTAAGCCCTTTACCTTTGGTTTAGCAAATTTGAATGTATTTGGATCTCCATGTTTTGAAATTCTATCAATTTCTGATCCAGCAGGGTAGGGGAGTTTGAACATTTTACCACATTTATCAAAAGCCTCACCAACCGCATCGTCTAGAGTCTCACCAAGAACCTCCATATCGAAATAGCTTTTCACCCTTACAATTTGTGTATGTCCACCACTAATAGTGACACCTAAAAATGGAAATTCAGGAGGTATTGGATGTGTATCTGCAATAAAATGAACTAGCAAATGTGCTTGCATGTGGTTTACCTCTATCAAAGGAATATCCAATCCAAGACTTAAAGATTTTGCAAAAGAGCTTCCTACCAATAGTGACCCCATTAAACCAGGGCCCCTCGTAAAAGCAATTGCAGACAGCATATTTTTCGTTATTCCTGCACCCTTTAAAGCCTGGTCTACTACTGGAACAATATGTTGCTGATGTGCTCGAGAAGCTAGCTCTGGGACTACACCTCCATATTTTTTATGAACATCTTGTGTAGCTACAATATTGCTAAGGACTTTATCGTTACAAAAAACAGCCGCTGATGTATCGTCGCAAGAAGATTCTATGCCTAACACATATGTTTTTTTTGAATCTGGCATGATTTAGTTCCTATTATCAAATTAGTCTAGCAAATCTAAATAAATTTGTGGCTTTCTAAAGAGCATTTAGGATTAGTATTTGATATATATTTGATGAAAAATATAGATTTAAGAGTGTTTAAAACGATTTGGAATTTTATAAAAAAATTATTTACAGCAATTATTCTTTTGCTATTACTTTTAGTTTTAATTTTTTTAATCCCACAAATACAGTCTTATTACGCTACAAAATTAACCACTTCCTTCAACGAGTCTTACAACACCGACCTTTCCATTAAGTCTTTAAAGATTAATTACAAGGGTAACCTCGTTTTAAACGACCTATTGTTGAGGGACGACTATGACGATACTATTATTTATGCTAAGACTTTATCCACATCATTGATAAATATTGCTGGATTTTCTGACAGCAATATTCATTTTTCAAACACTGAATTTGATCATCTTAAATTTAAAATAAAACAATATAAAAATGAAGATGATCATGAATTTTCTAAATTTCTAGAAAAATTAAATGATAGTACATCTTCTTCAGATCAACCTTTTCAACTTAAAATTAATAGAGTTCTCGCTTACAATGGAGAATTTGTCGTCGAAAATGAAAATATAAGTAGCAGTCCTACTTTTTCTATTCAAAAATTAGATTTTAATCTCTCCAATTTTAGACTCTATGGACCTAAATTTAATCTCAACTTGAGGCGGATGTCTGGTATTTTAAAACAAGGGATTGTTGTTGAAGATTTTAGTACTGTTTTTGAATATACTCCTAGTCAAATGGACTTTCAAAATCTAAGCTTAGATACCCCATATTCACATATAGAAGGGGAGCTTCAATTTGATTATAAGAGAGAGGATTTAAAATATTTTTTTGATGAAGTAAACTTACAGGCAGCTTTTAATAATTCTACTCTATCAAGTACAGATCTAAGACGGTTTTATGATGGCTTTGGCTATGGACATCAAATCTCTTTTAAAGGAAATGCCAACGGACAACTCAATAATCTCAATCTAGAATCTCTAAGATTAAAGGGGTTAACACAGACAAGTTTTTTTGGCAGTCTTAAGTTGATAAACTCTTTTGGTGATGCTCCCTTTGCATTACATTCTTCTTCCATTGATTTGACAACGACTTATTTGGATTTGATAGAATTACTGCCTGAGGATTTAAAATCAAAATTACCAGACTATTTTGAGAAACTAGGTAAAACCCACTTGTTAGGTGAAATAGATTTATCAAAAAATAAACTAAGCACTATCCTAAAAGTAAATACAGAGATAGGAAAGGCCTCCATAAATTTAAACTTTGATGACTATCAAGATCCAAATACAGTAAAATATGCAGGTTTCGTTGATGTATTAGGTTTTAATCTAGCCTCTTTTTTTGATACAAACTCTTTAGGTAGAACCTCTTTTAATCTAAATGTTAACGGATCTGGATTTACAAAAGAGTCCCTTAATACACTCGCTTTAGGAAAAATTAATTCTATAGTTGTTAATAATTATAATTACAAAAATATAAAGCTGAGCGGCAACTTAAAAGCACCTTATTTCAATGGTAACCTAGAAAGTCTAGATCCAAATTTTCAATTCGCGTTTGAAGGTCTGTTAGATGCTTCAGGTGAAGAAAATATATTTGATTTTAATGCAGATATTAACTACGCAGATCTTTATGCCTTAAGCATTGTGAAAAGAGATACAGTTGCTGATTTTAAAGGTAGCCTCAATGTAAACCTAAAAGGTAATTCCATAGATGAGCTTAAAGGTGAGCTCAGATTTAAATTTTTTGAATATAAAAATCAATTAGATAGTTTTCAATTCGAAGAACTTACAGTTGCATCCTCATTTCAAAAAAATCAACAAACAATAACCATAGATAGTCCAGATGTTATCAGTGGAAAATTAGTTGGTGATTTTAAATTAACAAAGTTGCCAGAGCTCTTTTCTGAGGCTATTGAGAATCTGTATTTCAAAAGTAAAAACGATCCATCTAAAAATTATCAATATGTCGATTTTGATATTGAAATTTACAATAAAATTGTTGAAGTCTTTTTCCCTGATATTAAAGTGTCTGCAAATACCTTTATAAATGGCTCAATTGATGCTAGTGAAAACGACTTTTCTTTAAATTTTAGGTCCCCTTTAATAGGGGTTTATGGCAATAGTTTTGAAAACATAAACATCCAAATAGACACTAATAATCCTTTATATAATTCCTATATTGAGATTGAAAATATATTGACTTCATA
Organism: Psychroflexus torquis ATCC 700755; assembly: GCF_000153485.2. Classification (NCBI taxonomy): domain Bacteria; kingdom Pseudomonadati; phylum Bacteroidota; class Flavobacteriia; order Flavobacteriales; family Flavobacteriaceae; genus Psychroflexus; species Psychroflexus torquis. Next base: position 3,851,871 of record NC_018721.1, read on the forward strand.
TTATGATATCAATGATTTCAACATGATTAATGTGAATTTAAAAGATACATTATTTGTAAGAACAGAATTTAAAGGAGGTCAATTTCAAAAGGACAACTATAATCTTAGTATCTACCAAACTTTAGATAGCGATAATAAAACAACCTTTGGTTTTAAGCGATCTAGTATAGTTTTTAATGATAACCTTTGGTTTATTAATAAAGAATCTAATAAAAAAAATAAAGTTGAAATAGAAAGGGGATTTAAAAATTTCAATATCGATTCTATTTCAGTATCGAGTGGAAAACAGGCGATGCTTTTAAATGGGATTTTAAAAGACTCTACCTTCAAGGACCTAAACTTTAAATTTGAAGATGTTGAATTGGCAGATATTATTCCAAAACAAGACAGTATAACTTTTGAGGGTACTGTAGATGGAATTTTAGACATCTATCAAAAAGATAATATTTATAGTCCAAACCTAGATCTGACTATTGATAAATTCAAATTTAACTCCATTCCTTATGGACAATTCTTGTTGAAGGCTAATGGAAATAAAGACTTGAGTTCTTTTGATATTGTTTCTAAACTCCAATTGCAAGATGAGTCTTTGTTCAAAGCTGAAGGTTCAATTTTTACAGTAGAAAATAATCAATATTTCGATGTAGACTTAAATTTCAATAAACTTGATCTGCAATCGTTTGATGTTTTTGGAAAAGAAGTGATCTCAAACATTAGAGGTCTTGCACTAGGAGAAGTAGAGGTGAGTGGTAAAATTCAGAATCCTTTTTTCAATGGAGAGTTAAGGTTAAATAAAGCTGGGATGAAAGTTCCATATTTAAATGTAGACTTTGACTTTGATGATAATTCCAAAATCATATTTGATAATAAAGAGTTTATCTTCGATGACATTCGGCTTACAGATGTAAAGTATAAAACTAAGGGTATCTTAAGCGGTAAAATCGCAAATCGTGAATTTAAAAATTGGAATCTCGATCTAAATATTTCTTCTGATAATTTGGTTGTTCTTGATACCGATATCAAGAGAGGTGATTTATATTACGGGACTGCATTTATAGATGGTAACGCTTCTATTAGCGGGCCTTTGGACGAAATAGAAATAAATGTACAGGCAAAAACACAAAAAAATACGGTGTTTAAAATACCGCTAGATGATTCAGAATCTTTAGGAGATAATTCCTTCATTTATTTTTTGAGCTTGGAAGACAAACTCTCCAAAGAAGCTGGTCGAGAAATACAATTGAAAGAGGTTAAGGGTTTAAGTCTTAATTTTGATTTGGATATAACCAGAGACGCTGAAGTTGAAATCGTAGTCGACCCTGCTAATGGGAGCAGTTTAAAAGGAAGAGGAGCAGGAACTTTGCTCATTGAGATTAATACTAATGGGAAGTTCAAGATGTATGGTGATTTTGTGGCTTACGAAGGAGAATATAATTTTAAATACTCAGGGTTGGTTCAAAAACGCTTTGAAGTTGTTCCGGGTTCAAACTTAACTTGGAATGGAGATCCTGTTCGTGCCAATTTAGATGTTCAGGCTAAATATGTGACGGAAGCAAATCCAGCAATTCTACTTGAAAACCCAACAGTGAATCGTGAAATCCCCGTGGAGGTTATTATCAATCTTGGAGGTCAAATTGTTCAACCAAATATTGAGTTTAGCTTAAATTATCCCAATTTATCTTCTGTTGTTAAAAGTGAGTTGGAATATCGAGTACAAGGCAGAGAAAATACTGAATTACAAGCTTTGTCTTTAGTTACTCAAGGTACTTTTTACAGTCAGGCAGGACTTGGGCAAAATGCTATTACAGGGAACCTTATTGAGCGAGCTTCAGGAATTGTGGATGATATTATCTCAGAAGAAGACAACAAATTTAAATTGGGGCTTAATTACCAACAAAACGATAGAAGTCTTACCCAAAATAATTTGGCAGATAGAGTAGGCCTTTCCTTGAGAACTAAAATCACGGATAGAGTTTTAATCAGTGGTAGATTTGGTGTTCCTGTGGGAGGAGTTTCAGAATCTGTAGTTTTTGGAGATGCTGAAATCAACTTTTTGTTGAATGAAACTGGTAGTTTACGTGCCAACGTTTTTAATAGAGAAAGTGATATTCAGTTTATAGGGGAGGAGCTAGGGTATACTCAAGGTATTGAGCTTAGTTATACCGTAGATTTCAATAGTTTTAAGGAATTGATCAATAAAATTTTGGACGAAGACTACGAGAAAAGGAAAAAAAGTAAAATCAGTAATAAGGATAGTCAAGCTATCGAATTGCCTTCCTATATTAAATTCCCTTCAAATAGACCTTCTAATTGATTATTCGTTTCCAGTTTGCAATCAATATTCCTGTAGATAATAAGCATATACTTGAGGCGATGGTAAATAATAAAAAATCGCTGTAGATAAAGTATCCTGTTGCGAAAAGAACTGCATAAACTCCGCAAACTCCACACGCAAATCCAATAAATTTATATTTGAAGTTTTTATATTTATTAGAACCATCAAAAACCCTTTCTTCAAAAGCTTTTATTGTACTCTCGTCAGTTGGTTTTGTAAGAAGACTTACTAAGACCCAAACAATAGTAGTCACTACAACTCCAAATATAAGCTCAACGTAAGGTTCTATGTCCCATAGAGCATAAGATCTACCAATAAAGAAAACAGCAGCAATTATAAACGAAGACAGCATTGCTGCAATTTCACTATACGGGTTTATTCTGTTCCAAAACCATCTTAAAATAAAAAGTAAACCAGTGCCAGCTCCAATTTGGAGTAATAGGTCAAAAGCCTGTTTTGCTTCTTCCAAAACAAGTGCTAATAGTGCAGAGCAAATCATCATGACCAATGTAGAGAGTCGTCCTACTAAGACTTTATTAAATTCTGAAGCTTCGGGTTTTAAGAATCTTACGTAGAAGTCGTTTACTACATAGCTGCTTCCCCAGTTTAGGTGAGTTGAAATCGTACTCATGAATGCAGCAATTAAAGAAGTGACCACAAGTCCCAAGAGACCGGGCGGCAGATACGATAGCATTGCTGCATAAGCCAAATCATTTTTGATGTAATTTTCATCGAGATTCGGAAACGCAGCGGCCAGACTTGAAAGATCTGGAAAAATGACGAGAGAAGCAAGGCCAATTATAATCCATGGCCAAGGTCTTACAGCGTAGTGAACTACAGTAAAGAGCAAAGTCGCCAAAGTGGCATGCTTTGTATTCTTGGCCGCCAACATCCTTTGCACGATATAGCCACCGCCACCAGGTTCTGCGCCAGGGTACCAAACGCTCCACCATTGTACTGCGAGAGGAACAATAAGAATTGGGATATAAACTTCTGGATTAGAAAAATCTGGAAACAAAGAGGTTTTGCTTTGAACTTCAGGAATTGAAAGTAATTGGTCAATTCCGCCAATTTCTGGCATTTGAACAATATATAGGGTAGCCCAAATACTTCCAGTAATAGCTATCGCAAATTGAACAAAATCTGTAAGAATAACCCCTTTGAGACCTCCAAGCATGGAGTATAGGACAGTTATTGAACAAGACACCACCAAGGATTCAACAGCAGAAAAGTCGAACATAACATGTCCAATTTTTATCGCTGCTAAACAGACAGTAGCCATGATGACAATATTGAAGAAGACGCCTAGATAGATGGCCCTGAACCCTCTTAAGAATGCAGCACTTTTTCCACTATATCTAAGTTCATAAAACTCTAGGTCGGTAGTGATTTCACTTTTTCGCCAAAGTTTTGAATAAAAAAATACGGTTAGCATACCTGTTAATAGAAAACTCCACCACACCCAATTGCCATAAACTCCGTCGTTTCTAACTATACCAGCGACTAAGCCAGGAGTATCTGCTGCAAAGGTTGTAGCCACCATTGAAATACCTAACAACCACCACGGCATATTTCTACCAGAAAGGAAAAAGTTTTTAGCACTTTTCCCACTTTTTTTGGAAACATAGACACCGATCCCTAAGCTTATCACAAAAAAAGCAATAATAATACTCCAGTCTACAAAGCTTAGTAACATAGTTTTATTTATTAGACGCGATAAAACTTATCTCCACATTAGCATTTTTAGGTAATTTGGCAACTTGAATGGTTTCTCTTGCTGGAGCTGTTTCTTCATTGAAATAGCTGCCGTATATGTGATTAATTTTTGAAAAATCATCCATATTGGATATAAAAATGGAAGCTTTTATAACATGATTGAAATCCATTTTTGCTGCTTTCAAAATAGCTTCGAGACTTTTCATAACACGGTGGGTTTCTATGTCAATAGAATCAAATTGGGTTTCTCCTGTCTCCGGATCAATTGCAATCTGTCCAGATGTATATAAGAATCCGTTGATGAGAACAGCTTGATTATAAGGTCCAATTGGAGCTGCTGCATGTTTTGTTTTAATAATTTCTTTCATAATTGATTATTGTAAAGTTCTATCTTGTTCTCTGTTTCTATCATATTTCACATCTTGTAAAATATTTGATTTAATACCTATAAAGAAAAACCAGGATCTACGAATACCAAATGGAGTCCAATTAAAACTCATTTGCCAGCTCTTTAAATCCTTTGCAAATCTTAATTGAGTAAAAGAGAATCCCTTATTTTTTAAATCATAACCAGAGGAGACACCAACATTCCAAGTAGGAGATAATTCAACATCACCAGAAAACATAATCGAGTGGGAGCTTATTTCATTCTCCCTCGCCACATTGGAATAGGTCATGGTATAGGACAAATTCAAAGTCCACGGTATAGAATAATTATAGAATTCATTTTCATCACTCACAGGTTCTTTGTCAGGATTGGGGCGATTCATCATTTCACTAGTTCCAAAAAGATTATCGGGTCTCCCTCCATTAAGATAGCTTTCAGAGTCAAAATCTTCGTCTCCTTCCTCTTCTTCTTCATTTTTCTGAAAATCTTTGTTCGATAAAGAATAGCTAAAACTGGCATTACCTCTGGTCAATCTGAATAAGCTTCCTCCGTTATTAATATTGAGTTTATTTATCCTTCTATTGTTGCTATTTAAAGCATACATATCTAGGGTACCTAAAAAGTTGATGGCCAGTTTATCTTGGACAATCGGTAAAGTTCCTCTTAAAGAAAGTGGACTTAAATTGAGAGAGTCCGCAGCAAAATTATAATTGGTACTTATTCCAAAATTGCTAAGGAGCATCACTTTTTTAAACCGTTCGTCACCGGCAAGAGTAGAGTCTTTTTTACGGACTTTCGCTTCCAAATCATTGGTAATATTAAAAGACATACTACTGGAAAAGCGATTTCCTGGAGCTCCGTTTAGGGTACCTTCAAACCTAGAATATTCAACTACTTCATCTTCTAGGCCAGCAATTCCTGTTCTGACATACTCATCATAATATTGATCGAAAGCTGGGCTTATATTATAGGAAATAGAAGGTCTGATAACATGCCTTATAGCTTTAAATTTTTTATCATCCCCAAAATCAAACATTCCATAAACTGTTGTTCCTACAGATGTTGAAAAGTCATAAGTTCTATAGGAATCAAATCCGTTGATTGTATCCCTATCTACTTGGCGAAGCTGCTCGTCATAGCGCTGTTCAAAAGTTTTGAGGGTCCACACCTCATTGTAATTTGCACTTGTACTAACACTAAAATGATCAAATATTTTAAAGTTAGTAGAAATAGGAATAGTATGCCTTGCCCCGACATCTGCTCCTTCAAACATCTCTGGCTTAAAGAAAAGGGAGTCTGTAGTGGTTATTCTATTTTCTGCTCTTACGTTATATTGAAGATTTATATTTTGAATAGCTCCCTTTTTGGTTCCGTCATTAGGTTCAAAAGGAAAAATTCTACCAACACTAAATTGGAGGGTAGGTAAAGTCAAGTTAATGACCTCAGTATTGGTATTTTGGTTATGGGTTGCTGAAATATTTAAATTCATACCTAGTTCTCCCTCAAATGATTTTGAATAAGATACTGAAGAATTCAATGTGTTATTCAAAAAGTTACCAGTATTACTCTGATTTACAGATTGTTGAAAGAAATCACTGGAGCCTAAATTTACAGAAGCAGAAAATCTTGAAGATGGATTTGATTTTTGATCTTGGCTGTGGCTCCACCTTATATTAAAAACAGTGGTTTCGCTAAAATTCGGAAAACCGCGTTCTTCTAAAAGTAATTTTTCATATCTAAGGGCCACATTTCCACTGAATTGATAACGGACATTATAATTGTTTTCTAGCCGTAAACCGTAACTCCCATTGGTAAAGTAGTCTGCTTGTACAGCTAAATCTGCATTATCACTTATCGCAAAATAATAGCCTCCATTTTGAAGGAAGAATCCTCGATTTATGTTTTCTCCATACGAGGGTATAATAAATCCAGATGACTGTTTATCTGTTAAAGGAAAATACCCAAAAGGAAGCCCTAGAGGAGTTGGAACATCGGCGATGTACATGTTTACAAAACCAGTAACGATTTTGCTATTAGGTACAAATTTTATTCTTCTGGCAAAGAAGTAATAATCCGCATCGTCAACATCTTCTGCAGTTGTAAATTTAGCATTGGCCAGATAATAAATGGAATCATTCTGTCTTTTTGAAATTTCACCTTTTACTTTAAAACCTCCTTGTTCTGTCCTAGAATTGAAGACCAAAGCCTTTTGCGTTTTGAAGTTAAAGATTAAACTATCGGGTTCTACCAAGTTGTCGCCTTGTTTGAAGCTGGGCATTTGAGTGTATGCTCCAGTGGAATCTACAATACCTGCGGCAAAAACTTCTTGACTTTTATTATCAAGTATAATTCTACCAGCATTTATAATCATATCACCATAAATGACTTCAGCTTCATTATATAAATACATTTTATTTTCCTTCCTAGACAATCTTTTGTAATCTTTTGCAAAAGCATCTACTACATCAGTGAGGGTTTCTCTTTTCTTATTGGCAGTAGTTTGTGGAAGAGTATCTCCTATGGTAAACCTAATGGTTTGGGTTAAAGAGTCTACCCGATTTCTAATGAGATAGCCTAAATTTGAGTCCTTAGAATCTTTTTCTTGTCCATATAGGCCAAAGTTGATAAAAAGTCCTACCAAAAAAAGTATATGAAGTAAGTTTGTACGCAATGCTTTTGTACTATTTTTGTAAATGTGGCCTATGTTTTGAAGCTTCAAAATTACATTTTATTTTTATGCTACCTATAAAACTTTTGAATAACATCATCTATAATAAAATCTATGTTTAGAACTAACTATAGTGTTCAACTATTATTGTTTTCTTTTTTTCTGGTAGCGATTCCTCTCGACTCTATTTCCCAGTCCAAAAATAAGAAGTTTGTCGTCATACTTGACGCTGGCCATGGAGGTAAAGATTCAGGAAATACTGGGAATAATTATTCAGAAAAGGATATAGCTTTAAGCATTGTACTAAAAATCGGTAAACAATTAGAAAAATATGATGACTTAGAAGTTATATACACTAGGAAAAAGGATGTTTTTATACCGCTGGATAAAAGGGCAGAAATTGCTAATAAAGCTTCTGCAGACCTATTTATTTCTATCCATTGTAACGGAGTAAATAATAGTTCTCCTTCTGGAACTGAAACTTTTGTTTTGGGTCTTCACAGAAACAAGGATAATCTTGAGATTGCGATGAAAGAAAATTCAGTTATCAAATTTGAAGATAACTATGAAGTTAAATACGATGGCTTTGATCCAGATTCCCCAGAATCTTATATCGGTTTTACGATCATGCAAGAGGAGTTTTTAGATCAAAGTGCCTTGCTAGCAGATTTTGTTCAAAAACAATTTCAAAGTACATTGAAAATGAAAAATAGGGGGGTAAAACAGGCAGGTTTCCTTGTCTTAAGAGAGACCTATATGCCAAGCGTACTCATTGAAACTGGATTTTTGACCAATGATACTGAAGGGGCTTTTTTAAATTCAAATAGTGGTCAAGATCAATTGGCCGATGCCATTGTCGATGGTATTAATAATTATAAAAACATTATCAATATTACGGCATTAGAATCAGAACTGAATAAATATAAAGTAAGCTCTAGCGATCTTATTGAAGATTTTGAAGCTATCACTTTTAAAATCCAATTAGCAGCAAGTTCAAGAAAAATAGACCCTAAACCAGAGAATTTTAAGAGACTAAACCCTATAAGTAGAAATCAGGAAAATGATCTTTACAAATATTATTTTGGTCAGACTAACAATTATATGAGTGCTCAAACTCTTAAAGATAAAGCTAAAGCTGAAGGTTATACTTCAGCATTTGTTGTTGCTTTTGATTCTAATGGAAACAAAATATCTGTAAAAGAAGCTTTGAATACTAGAGTTAACCCCTAGTTTTTAATCAAAGTTTACTACATTTGAAATAAATTTAAAGCACTTGAAAAAAGAACTAAAAGTTGGCATTTTAGCTATAGTTGCAATCGGACTTCTCATTTTTGGTTATAATTTCCTTAAAGGGAATAATATATTTAACTCATCTCGAGTTTTTTATGCCATTTATGATAATGTAGAAGGCCTTAGTCCGTCAGCGCCTGTCTCTATAAATGGTTATCAAGTGGGTACCGTCACAGATATTCAGTTTATAAAAAGTGGGCAGTTGTTGGTGACTATGAATATTAATACTGATTTTAATTTTTCCAAAGCTAGTGAAGCTCAAATATATGGTGGAGGGTTGATAGGCGGAAAGTCCATGCAGATAGAACTTGATAATATGTCCACAGAGGCAGCGAAATCTGGTGATACCCTGCAATCTTCAGTAGAAGAGGGGTTAATTGAGCTGGTGAATGAAAAGCTCACACCCCTAAAAGACAAAATTTCCAATGCTGTTGTTGAAGTCGATACTTTATTGTCTTCTTTTAATTATGTTTTTGATGTAGACACTAGAAATAATTTAAGATATTCAATTAAAAATTTGAATGAGACCTTAACTTCTTTGAACCTTTCTGCTAAAAAGATTGAAGGTGTTTTAAATTCAAATACTGATAATATTAATTCAACCATTGAAAACTTTAGATCTACTTCAGATAATTTGTCAAAAATGTCTGATACTCTTTCTAAAATTGAATTTAATAGAATTGTTCAAAATGCCGATGAAACTCTGTTAAACCTGAAAGAAATTTCAAACAAATTAAAAAATGGTGATGGAAGTTTGGGTAAATTGATGAATGACGATCAGATGTATATCAATATAGAAAATGCAACTAAAGAATTAGAAGAATTATTAAGTGATGTCAAATTAAATCCTAAGCGTTATGTACATTTTTCTATATTTGGTAAGAATAACGTTAAATATAAAAAACTCGAAGATTAAATTATGATAGAATATATCCCACAATTTTTATTTGTTATTGTTTTAATAACAGCTTTTTTGTTTTTTGCAAAAAATGTCTCTTCGCTAAGGCGAAATATTAATTTAGGTAAGGACGTTGACAGAAAGGATCATAAAGATTTACGACTCAAGAAAATGATAAAAATTGCTCTTGGTCAATCAAAAATGGTAGTAAAACCTATATCTGGAACTCTCCACGTCATAGTATATGTTGGATTTATTATTATCAATATTGAGGTTTTAGAAATCATCATTGATGGAATTGCTGGGACCCATAGAATTTTTTCATTTATAGGACCAGTATATGATGTGCTTATTGGAAGTTTTGAAATTTTAGCTTTTCTAGTTTTGGTGAGTGTGATCATATTTTGGATACGAAGAAACGTAATGAATATAAAACGCTTTCTTTCTAAAGAATTAAAGGGTTGGCCTAAAAATGATGCTAATTATATTTTGTATTTTGAGGTGGTCTTGATGGTCTTATTTTTAACTATGAACGCTACCGATTATCAATTACAAATGCTTGGTGCTGCGCATTATGCCAGTGAAGCAGGCATTTCTGGGTCATTTCCTATCAGCCAGTTTTTATTGCCATTATTTGATGACATGAGTATTGGAACACTAGTTATTATTGAAAGATCAGCTTGGTGGCTTCATATTATTGGAATTTTAATTTTTCTAAACTACTTATATTACTCAAAACATCTTCACATATTATTAGCCTTTCCAAATGTGTATTTTTCTAATTTAGAAAACTTAGGAAAATTCAAAAATTTGGAGGCGGTTACCAATGAAGTCAAATTAATGATGGATCCTGATGCAGATCCATATGCCGAGCCAGACGGAGGTGGAAGTGAAGAGGATGTTCCTGAAAAATTTGGCGCTAGTGATGTTCAAGATTTAAATTGGTTTCAACTTCTAAGTTCTTATTCGTGCACAGAATGTGGTCGATGTACTGCAGAATGTCCTGCAAGTCAAACAGGTAAAAAGCTCTCTCCAAGAAAGATTATGATGGATACAAGAGATCGCCTAGAAGAAGTAGGTAAACAATTGGATAAAGGGGAAGAAGTTATTGACGATAAACCCTTGCTAGACGGCTATATTTCTAGGGAAGAACTTTGGGCGTGTACGACTTGTAATGCTTGTGTAGATGCATGTCCTATAGGTATAGATCCTATGTCTATTATTATGGATATGAGACAATATTTAGTGATGGAAGAAAGTGCTGCGCCTGTTGAGCTGAATAATGCTATGACAAATATTGAAAATAATTCTGCTCCTTGGCCATATAATCAGCAAGATAGGCTGGATTGGGCGAAAGAATAAGTTTAGTTTATGACAGATGAATTTAAACATAAAGATTCCAAAGGACAATCCATTAGTCCAAGTTTACCAGGTAATGTAAAAAACTATCTGATTGATATTGATGGAACTATCACAGACGATGTTCCCAATGAAGAACCAGAGAGAATGGCGACATGTGAGCCTTTTATAGATGCACTGGAAACTATAAATAAATGGTATGACAAAGGACATCAAATCTGTTTTTTTACGTCAAGAACCGAAGAACATAAAGAAGTGACAGCAAATTGGTTAATTAAACATGGGTTTAAATACCATAGTTTATTAATGGGTAAACCGAGGGGTGGGAATTACCATTGGATCGATAACCATATCGTTAAAGCTACACGTTATAAAGGTCGTTTTACCGATCTTATAAATAAAAATGAAATTATACAAGTTTTTAAAGATTAAAACATAATTATATGAGTGAATCCTTAAAAGTACCAACAATGGCCTCTTATCTAGCAGAAGGAAAACAACCTGAAGTTTTATTTTGGGTAGGTTGTGCAGGAAGTTTTGACGACAGAGCTAAGAAAATCACTAAAGCGTTTGTAAAAATCCTTAATAATACAGGGGTTGATTTTGCCGTTCTTGGAACGGAAGAGGGGTGTACTGGAGATCCTGCAAAAAGAGCTGGAAATGAATTTTTATTTCAGATGCAAGCTATGACCAATATTGAGGTTCTAAATTCCTATGATGTACAAAAAATTGTAACTGCATGCCCTCATTGTTTCAATACTTTGAAAAATGAATATCCTGGTTTAGGGGGCAATTATGAGGTTATACATCACACTCAATTTTTAAAACAATTATTGAATGAAGGTCGTTTAAAGGTTGAGGGAGGAAAGTTTAAAGGTAAACGTATAACTTACCATGATCCTTGTTATTTAGGTAGAGCTAATGGCGAGTATGAAGCTCCTCGCGATCTTTTAAGAAAGCTTGAGGTAGAATTAATAGAGATGAAGTCTTGTAAATCTAAAGGTCTTTGTTGTGGTGCTGGAGGAGCACAGATGTTCAAAGATGCTGAAAAAGGAGATAAGGAAGTTAACATACTTAGAACAGAACAAGCAGTTGATACAAAACCTGAGATCATTGCTGCTGGATGTCCTTTTTGTAACACCATGATGTCAGACGGAGTTAAAAATAAAGAAAAGCAGGACGAAATTGAAGTTTTAGATGTTGTAGAAATGATTGCAAATGCAGATGATTTATAAAAAGGTATGGTAGTAGATTTTAAAGAGTTACCAAGTTCTTCAAGAGTTTGGGTTTTTCAAACAAATAGAGGCTTTGGTGAAGATGAATTAAACGAAATAAAGCCTAAAATTAATGACTTTCTTGAGCGATGGACTGTTCATGGCCAATCTCTACAGGCGGGTTATGAGATAAGGTATAATAGATTTATTGTTTTGGGTTTAGATGAGTCACAAGCTAGTGCTAGCGGTTGCTCTATAGATGCTTCTGTTCATTTTATACAAAGCCTTGAAAAAGAATACAACGTTGATTTACTCGATAAGATGAACGTAAGTTTTAAAAACGGTGAGTTTGTTGCTTACAAACAACTCATCGACTTTAAAAAAATGGTGAAACAAAAAGCAGTATCACCAACTACTATTGTTTTCAACAATTTAGTGAATACAAAATCAGAGTATGAAGAATTCTGGGAAGTGCCTATGACTGAAAGCTGGCATAGCCGTCTATTATAGATAACATATGAGTTTACAAATCAATTTTAAAGTCATCATTATGATGGCTTTTTTATCATGTTACAGTCTTTTTTCTCAAAGCAGTTTATTTGCAGAAGATCTTATTGCTCAAAGGCAATGGGTAGATTCCATATATTCTAATCTATCTCTTGAAGAGAAAATCGGTCAGCTATTTATGATTGACGTTTTTACAAGCAAGTCTGATACTGAACTTGAAAGTCTTGAAAGCTTAATAAAATCTAATCATATTGGAGGTGTCATATTTTCTAAAGGAAATCCTTATCGCCAAGCTCAACTCACCAATAAAATACAAACAGAAAATAAGATCCCCTTACTCATCGGTATGGATGCAGAATGGGGCTTGGCTATGAGGCTAGATTCTACTTATGCTTTCCCTTGGAATATGACCCTTGGAGCTATACAAGACACCTCTATAGTGAGAAAAGTAGGACAGCAAATAGGAAAGCATAGCAAAAGACTCGGTGTTCATATCAATTTTGCTCCGGTGGCAGATATAAACACAAATCCTAATAATCCAATTATTGGTAACCGCTCTTTTGGTGAAACCAAAGACATTGTCATTTCCCATTCGCTTGCCTTGATGCAGGGGATGCATGAGGCAGGAATATTGTCAAGTGCAAAACATTTTCCTGGTCATGGTGATACAGAGCAGGACTCACACAAAACACTGCCGAGTATTAATTTTTCAGAAAAGCGAATTAGAGATATTGAATTAAAGCCATTTCAAGCATTGATAGATGAAGGAGTGAGTAGTGTAATGGTAGCTCATCTCAATATACCAAGTCTTGAAAGCCAAAAGAATCTTCCTTCTTCGTTATCTCCTAAAATTGTTTCAGACTTATTGAAAGGAGAGCTTGGCTTCAATGGACTTATAATTACAGATGCTTTAAACATGAAAGGGGTAAGTAATAGTAGTTCTACTCTTGGGGAAGTAGATTTAGAAGCCTTTAAAGCAGGAAGTGATATTTTATTGATTCCTGAAGATGTTCCCAAGTCTATTAGTATTATAAAAGAAGCAATCTTAAAAGGAGAGATAACAAACAAAAGACTTGCCGCTTCGGTTAAGAAGATATTATATGCTAAATATAAAGTGGGTTTACATTCATTTAAACCGATAGAAACCGCTCAGTTAACAGCAGAATTAAATTCAGAAGAGAATGACGCTATTTATCAAGAGGCCATACAAAACGCAACGACGGTCATAAAAAACGATCTTGGCATTCTTCCAATTAATGATATAGAGCAACAAACCTTCGCTTATGTAGCTCTTGGAGATGCTTCTGGAGATGAGTTTTTTGAAACGATGAATCAATACGCTAGAGTGGATAAAATTGATGTTACCAAAAACAAGATAGACTTGAATCAATTTTCTGATTACGACCAAATAATTATTGGGTTTCATAAATCTGATGCTAATCCTTGGGCGGATTATAAATTTTCACCTTTTGAAATTGAGTTGATAAAATCTATTTCTCAAGACTATAAAACAATTTTAGTCAACTTTACAAGACCTTATAGCTTATTACAATTGAAGAATTATATCAATATTGATGCAATTGTTCAAGCTTATCAAAATAGTATAATCGCTCAACAGGTCGTAGGTCAGCAATTATTTGGTGGCATTGATTTCAAGGGCAAACTCCCTGTTAGTATAACTTCAGCATTTCCAGTAGGAACGGGTTATAAATTGAAGTCAAACGGCAGACTTGGCTATGACCATCCCCAAAACCAAGGCTTTAATTCTGAATTAGTTTCAAAAATCGATTCTTTAGCAGCCTATACGTTAGAACAAGAAATGACACCTGGTATGCAAATTTTAATCGCACGTAAAGGAAAGGTGGTCTACAATAAAAATTTTGGATATCACACTTATGACAAAGAAATAAAGGTTCAAGAAGATGATGTCTACGATTTAGCTTCTCTTACAAAGATATTAGCCACTTTGCCAATTTTGATGACTTTAGAAGAAAGCAACAAGATCGATTTGAAGTCTAAGTTATATGAACTTTTGCCAGAACTTGCTGCTTCCAATAAAGCTGACATGAGCGTTTTAGAAATGCTATCCCACTATGCAAAACTCCAAGCTTGGATTCCTTTTTACAAAAAGACCTTAGAGGATAAGTCAAAATACTATGCTACAGAATTTTCAAAAAAATTCAGTGTAAAAGTTGCCCAAAACATGTATTTAAGGACGGATTATCAAGATTCTATCTATGCAAGAATTGTTGAAAGTGATTTGAGAGATTCATTGGAATATAAGTATTCTGATCTTCCTTATTATTTTTTAAAGAAATATATTGAAAAACAGTCTGATTCCTCATTAGATAAAATAGCTGAAAATTATTTCTATAAGCCAATGCGGTTATCTCATTTGAAATTTTATCCACTAAATTATTTTGAAAAAAATAAAATTGTTCCTACTGAGTTTGACACAGAGTGGAGAAATGAATTAATCCATGGTAGAGTCCATGATCAAGGTGCCGCGATGCTTGGAGGAGTAGGAGGACATGCTGGTTTATTTGGTAACGCAACTGATGTTGCAAAGTTTATGCAACTTTATCTCAACGAAGGGAGTTATGGTGGTAAGCGTTTTTTTAATGCTGAAACCATGAATAAATTCAACACTTGTTATTATTGTGAGAAGGATGTGAGAAGAGGCGTAGGTTTTGATAAACCACAATTGGATGAGATTGGTCCAACTTGTGGATGCTTATCGATGTCTAGCTTCGGTCATTCTGGATTTACAGGTACTTATGCTTGGGCAGATCCTGAGGAAGAAATTATTTATGTTTTTTTATCTAACAGGATTCATCCCGTTTCGTCCAATACTAAACTTATAGATGAAGACATTCGAACCAAAATACAGGGCATTATTTATGAAAGCCTATCCAAATTAAATTGATATTAGTTTAAGAGTAAATTCAAATTGTAACTTCTACTTTTGAAGTCATAAAATATATAGATGAAAATAGCTATAGTATGTTATCCAACCTTCGGGGGTAGTGGAGTAGTTGCTACCGAATTAGGTATTTCTTTATCCAAACGAGGCCACGAAATTCATTTCGTAACTTATAAACAGCCAGTGAGACTTGAATATCTAAGTCACAATATCCGTTATCATGAGGTTCTAGTTCCCGAATATCCTTTGTTTCATTACCAGCCATACGAATTGGCATTATCCAGTAAACTCGTTACTGTAGTGAAAAATTATAAAATTGATGTTTTGCATGTTCATTATGCTATTCCTCATGCTTATGCTGGATTTATGGCACAGCAAATGCTGGCAGAAGATGGCATTAGCCTTCCTATGATGACCACCTTACACGGTACAGATATAACTTTAGTGGGAAGTCACTCTTTTTATAAACCTGCAGTTAACTTCAGTATCAATAGAAGTGATGTTGTCACTTCAGTGTCCGAAAGCTTGAAAAAAGACACACTTGCCATTTTTGATATTAAAAAAGATATTAAAGTAGTTCCAAACTTTATAGATATATCAAATCTCAGCCAAAGTTTTGATGACTGTCAAAGAGAGTTATTTGCCAATGAAGATGAGAAAGTGATTACCCACGTAAGTAATCTCAGGCAAGTGAAACGCATCGATCACGTTATTCAAATATTTCATAAAATCCAATCTAGTATTAAGTCAAAGCTTATTATTATAGGTGATGGTCCAGAGCGGGAAATGGCTTCAAATTTAGCTAGTGAGTTAAGCATTAGAGATAGAGTAATGTTTCTTGGAAAAAGTAATGAGGTTGAAAAAATACTATGCTATTCAGATTTATTTCTATTGCCTTCAGAAAAAGAAAGTTTTGGTCTTGCAGCACTTGAAGCTATGGCTCATGGAGTTCCCGTTATTTCTTCTAATGCAGGTGGACTTTCTGAGGTAAATATTGATGGAGTTTCTGGCTACATGAGCAATGTTGGTGATGTTGAAAATATGGCATTAAACGGTATTAAAATACTTTTCAATGAAAACACTTTAGAGCAATTTAAAAAAGGAGCTAGATCTACTGCTGAAAAGTTTGATGTGAAAGAGATTGTTAGCCAATATGAAGATTTGTACAAGCAAATGATTTAATCCCTTGGATCACGAATATCTAGTGCCTCAGATCTGAATTTGTTTTTCCCAAAGTCCATAGTCCGTATAGGGAACAGTATGTTGATATTTTGTTCGTTATAAGCCTCTTTAATTGCCAAAATAGCACTATGTTGAGTCTTATAAACATCTGATTGATTTGTAACATCGGTCCAGAATCTTATGACATAATTGATAGAACTGTTGCCAAATTCAGTGTAGAAAAATTGAATACTTTCTCCAGAACGTTGTTCAAATTTTGATTTAATAGCATTTTCTGTAATTTCCTGAACTCTTGGTAAATCACTTTCATAGCCTACTCAACTGCTTAAAATAATTCTACTTCGTGGAGTGTGCCTGAAGTTTTTAAAGGGAGAATCTATGATTTTTGAATTGGGTATTACTACCAAATTATAATCTACAGATTGAATAGTGACACTTCTAAGATTGATATCTACGACAAATCCGCTATACTCATTTGTTTCTATCCAATCACCAATTTGCAATTTGGGAATAAAATTAATAATTACACCTGCAAAGGTGTTCTGTAATTTGTCTTGAAGTACAAAACATACAGCATAACGACCCCTGCTGCCCCCAGTATTGTGGTAATAACAGAATTGAGGTTTTTAATATTCCAAGCGCTAAGAATAAGCCTAATACTATAATGGCAATCTTAAAAACCTTGACAAAAACAGTTCTTATAGAATCTTGTGCACTGCTTTTTTTGAATATTTTATACCAAATTAAATTTATAATGTCATACAAATAAATTGAATTATACTACGATGTAGCTCAGCACAGGTTTTTTGTTTGATTGAAATAAAAAAAAATAGCATAGCCTTAGCTAAGGAAAATTTTTTTAAAAAAATTACGCGAAAATAAACGATTTATTGCGACATTCTAGGTTTAATTTGGTGTTATATACTAGTTTACTAGAATATTTAGTGAAAATGACAAAAAGAATAAGAACAAGTGCGGCAAATACAAAATGGGGTAGATTCATTATCAATGAATCTACCCCATTTTAAACTTTAGTTGTCAATTCAGATCACACTTTCCGCGTATTTTTTACAACATCTGAATCTTGAATTAATGACCTGATTTAGGCGTGCTGCTTTTCTTCTATCTTCATAATCCAAGCATCTAGCATCCAACTTGTTTTTTCAAGTTGTCTTATATAAGCTCCTATCAAATCAATAGTTCCTTCATCATCATTTTTAGTCGCAGAATCTACCACATTTCTCATTTGGTTGATAATTGTACTATGGTCCTCAAGTAAAACACTTACCATTTCATGATCTTGAATATTTGAAGAAGTTTCCTTCAAATTCGATAAGTTCAGATAATCTGTAAAATTACTTTTAGGTTTAAATCTTAATGTCAATATACGTTCTGCAATTTCATCTATTTTCACTTTGGCTCCATTGTACATATCTTCAAATTGAACATGAAGATCAAAAAAATTCTGACCGATTACATTCCAGTGAAAATTTCTCAATTTTTGGTAATACATGTGATAGTCTGCCAACACTATATTGAGTTCCTTTATTGTGTCTTTAGTTTTAGATTCATCTAAAACTAAGTAACTCATAAATTAAATTTTAATTTTCAAATTAATATTTATTTACGCATTTCTTTTTTCGCCTAGTTTCATACTCCAAGCATCTAGCATCCAACTTGTTTTTTCTAATTCTCTAATGTAAGCACCAATTAGATCTATAGTCCCTTCATCTCCATTAGCATCTGCTACTTCTGTAGTTTTCCTCATTTGTTTAATGATGGTTCCATGATCATCAAGAAGATTGGTTACCATTTCCTTATCTGTTATATCGGAAGATGACTCTTTGATATTGGATAGCTTGAGATAAGTAGTCAAATTACTTTCCGGTTGAAATCTTAATGTTAGTATACGTTCAGCAATTTCATCTATCTTTAACTTAGCATCGTCGTACATTTCTTCAAACTGTTCGTGTAAATCAAAGAAATTTTGCCCAACTATATTCCAATGGTAGTTTCTTAATTTTTGGTAGTATAATTGATAATCAGATAAAAGAATGTTCAATTCTCCTACAGTTTCTTTAGTTTTAGATTTATCTAAATTTAAGTAATTCATAGTTTATTTAATTTTCAATTTATTCAACATTTTTTTGAAACCTTTTCACTTGTAAAGCCTTATCCATTTACTTGCATGTCCTCATGACCATCAGCTGTTGTTATGGCATAAAGTATAGAATTTTCGCAAGAACTACTAATGCTTTCAAATCTGAAATAGTTGTCAACTTCTTTAATTGGATAAGTTTTCTTTCCTTTTATATCCTCAAGCATAACTAGTATCTATTAAAACATTCATGATTTGTGTAAGTGTATTTCACTTTCAATACTAATCATGTTTTTTTGTTAAAAGTAAAGATAATTCAGAGTCATTTAAAAATAAAGCAATCGTTTTATCAAGACACAGCTATTAGTTTTTCTTATTGTTGTCTTTGATATAATAGAATAAACCCAAAGGAAAACTTAACAATAAAAATACAAATTGTCTAGTGATAATTCCATAAAGAGTTATGATAGCAGCTATAACATATATCCAAGTTGTCTTTGTAATTTTCATAGCGTCAACAATAATACTATCTAATATAGGTGATAAGAATAAAAAGAGCTTCTTTTATAAAGAAGCTCTTTTTATGTAGATCTAGGATTCCTTATCTGCTGTTTTTTGGACTTGGATAACTAACTCGTTTTTTTCTTTATCTAGATCCATATATAGGGTGTCACCTTCAGTTATAGAAGAATTGATAATCTTCTCTGCTAAGGCATCTTCAATATATTTTTGGATGGCTCTATTCAAAGGTCTTGCTCCATACTGTCTATCGAATCCTTTATCAGCTATATAATCTTTAGCCTCTTCACTTAATGAAAATTGATATCCAACATCATTAATTCGCTCAAAAAGTATTTTCAATTCAATATTGATAATTTTTTTGATATCGTCTTTTTCTAAAGCGTTAAAGATAACTACATCATCAACACGGTTTAAGAATTCTGGAGCAAAAGCTTTTTTTAGTGCTCCTTCAATTACCTTTTTAGTATTATCATCTTCTTGTTGTTGTTGTGATTTTGTTCCAAATCCAACTCCAGTTCCAAAGTCTTTAAGCTTTCTAGCCCCTACATTGGAAGTCATAATAATAATGGTATTTCTAAAATCTACTTTACGACCTAAACTGTCTGTTAAATGACCATCATCCAACACTTGTAGAAGTAGGTTAAAGACATCAGGATGTGCTTTTTCAACTTCATCCAATAGAATAACTGCATAGGGTTTTCTTCTTACCTTTTCTGTAAGTTGTCCGCCTTCTTCATAGCCCACGTATCCAGGAGGTGCTCCTATAAGTCTTGAAACTGCAAATTTTTCCATGTATTCACTCATGTCAAGTCTAATAAGTGCATCGTCGTTATCAAACAATTCCCTAGCAAGAACTTTAGCCAGTTGAGTTTTACCTACACCTGTTTGGCCTAGAAATATAAAGGAACCAATAGGTCTGTTGGGATCTTTCAATCCTGCGCGGTTACGCTGTATAGCTTTTACTATTTTTGTTACAGCCTCACTCTGTCCAACGACTTTATTTTTAATTGTTTCTGGTAATTCAGCTAATTTATTACCTTCAGTTCTAGCAATACGATTTACCGGAATACCAGTCATCATAGAAACCACGTCGGCGATATGATTTTCTGTCACTGTTTCTTTATTCTCTTTAGAATTTTTTTCCCAGTCTTCTTGAGCTATCTGCAATTCATTTTCAATCCTTTTCTCGTCGTCTCTTAGTTTAGCAGCTTCTTCGTATTTCTGTTTTTTGACTACAGAATTTTTTTCTTCGCGAATTTCTTCTAGCTCTTTTTCAAGCTTTAAAATCCGTTTCGGAACATTGATATTTGTAATATGGACACGACTTCCTGCTTCATCTAATGCATCTATAGCTTTATCTGGCAGGAATCTATCTGTCATATATCTATTGGTGAGAGTCACACAAGATTTTATAGCTTCGTCTGTATAAATGACATTGTGGTGATCTTCATATTTATCCTTGATATTATTAAGAATTTCTACCGTTTCATCCACAGATGTAGGCTCTACGATTATCTTCTGAAATCTTCTTTCTAAAGCACCATCTTTTTCAATATGCTGTCTGTACTCATCTAGAGTTGTAGCTCCTATACAATGAATTTCTCCCCTTGCTAAAGCAGGTTTAAACATATTACTTGCATCAAGACTTCCTGTAGCTCCACCAGCGCCGACTATAGTATGAATCTCATCTATGAAAAGAATGATGTCCTCGTTCTTTTCTAACTCATTCATTACAGCTTTCATTCTTTCTTCGAATTGACCTCTGTATTTAGTCCCTGCTACTAAACTTGCAAGGTCTAAGGTCACCACTCTCTTATCGTAGAGGATTCTAGAGACTTTCCTTTGTATAATTCTAAGGGCTAAACCTTCTGCAATGGCACTTTTACCAACACCTGGTTCACCTATAAGAAGTGGATTGTTTTTCTTTCTTCTGCTTAATATTTGAGAAACTCTCTCTATTTCCTTTTCACGTCCTACAACAGGGTCTAATTTTCCCTCTTGGGCCATTTCTGTTAGGTCACGCCCAAAATTATCTAATACTGGTGTTTTAGATTTTTTAGTAGATTTACCTTTGTTATTACCGTTTCCACCCAATGACTCTTTCCCTGAGTCTCCAGCAGCAGCATCATCTTGGAATGCATCTGAAGGTGTGTCTAAATAATCACCATCCTGAGTAATCATCGCTTTAAATTCTTCTTTAACGTTATCATAATCTACTTTTAATTTATTTAGAAGCTTAGTTGTTGGATCATTTTCATTTCTAAGAATGCACAATAGCAAATGCGCAGTATTGATAGAAGAACTTTGAAAAAGTTTAGCCTCAAGAAACGTAGTTTTAAGAGCTCTTTCTGCTTGCCTAGTTAAGTGTAAATTCTTTTTTTCCTGAGATATATCTGCATTGGTATGATCTGAAGGATTTAAAATTTCAACTTTTCTTCTCAGCAGTTCCAAATCAATATTCATAGCATCCAATATATTTATAGCTTTTCCGCTACCATCACGAAGTAAACCAAGCATTAAATGTTCGGTTCCTATAAAATCGTGTCCCAAACGTAAAGCTTCTTCCTTACTGTAGGCTATTACTTCTTTCACTTTTGGTGAGAAATTATCATCCATAGTCTTTATGTTTATTAGACGTTTATTCAAAAATAATACCTTATTACCGATATATGCCATCTCAATAGTGAAAATCTTATTAAATGTCCTTTTAAAAAAAAGATGTAATTCAACTTTTATAGTCTTTAAGGATATAATAGGTTTTGTATATTTGCTCATTATTATACAAGACTAAGTTTTGTATAAATAGAATATTATCATTAATTAAAACAGTTTTAAATGGCAAACGGTGAGCAGCTAATACCCATAAATATTGAGGATGAAATGAAAACAGCTTACATCGATTATTCGATGTCTGTTATTGTTTCTAGAGCACTTCCAGATGTGAGAGATGGGCTGAAACCCGTACATAGAAGAGTCTTATTTGGCATGCAAGAGCTAGGTATATTTTCTAATAAATCTCACAAAAAATCTGCGAGAATCGTTGGTGAAGTTTTAGGTAAGTATCACCCACATGGCGATACCTCAGTTTACGATGCCATGGTAAGGATGGCGCAAGAATGGAGCATGCGTTATCAACTTGTAGATGGTCAAGGTAACTTTGGTTCTGTAGATGGTGATAGCCCAGCTGCTATGCGTTATACAGAAGCTAGAATGAAGAAAATCAGCGAAGAGATGTTGGCTGATATCGATAAAGAGACCGTTGATTTTGTATTCAATTTTGATGATACCATAGAGGAGCCTACAGTTCTGCCAACCAGAGTGCCTAATCTCCTAGTAAACGGAGCAAGTGGTATTGCTGTAGGTATGGCTACTAACATGGCGCCACACAATTTATCTGAAGTAATTAACGGTGTTAATGCTTACATAAATAATAGAGATATTGAGATTGAAGAGCTCATGACTCATATTAAAGCCCCCGATTTTCCAACTGGTGGAATTATATATGGCTATGAAGGTGTTAGAGATGCCTTTATGACAGGGAGAGGAAGAGTTGTCATGCGAGCTAAGTCTTCAGTTGAAGAAGTTAATGGAAGAGAATGTATAATAATTACTGAAATTCCTTACCAAGTCAATAAAGCAGATATGATTAAAAAAACTGCTGATTTGGTTAACGATAAAAAAATAGAAGGAATATCCTTAATCAGAGACGAGTCGGACAGAAATGGAATGCGTATCGTTTATATCTTGAAAAAAGATTCACTTCCTAATGTTGTTCTAAATACACTTTTTAAACACACGGCATTACAATCTACTTTTAGTGTCAATAATATAGCATTAGTAAAAGGAAGGCCACAAATGCTTAATTTAAAAGACATCATCTATAATTTTGTTGAGCATAGACATGAAGTAGTCATCAGAAGAACCAAATATTTGCTTAGAAAAGCAGAGGAGCGGGCTCATATTCTGGAGGGTCTAATTATAGCTTCAGACAATATTGATGAAGTTATTTCTTTGATTCGAGGTTCTCAAAATGCTGAAGAAGCTAGAGAAAAATTAGTAGAGCGTTTCCAACTCAGTGAAATACAAGTGAAAGCCATCGTTGAGATGCGATTGAGACAACTTACTGGACTTGAGCAAGATAAGTTAAGATTTGAGTATGACGAATTAATGATAACCATTGAAGATTTAAAAGATATTTTATCCAGTGAGGATCGTAGAATGGAAATCATCCAAACTGAGCTTCTTGAAATAAAAGAAAAGTATGGTGATGATCGTCGATCGGAAATCAACATGGTTGGTGGAGATTTTAGTATGGAAGACATGATCCCTAATGAAAGTGTTGTTCTTACCATATCGCATGCTGGGTACATTAAAAGAACACCTTTAAAGGAATACAAAATACAAAATAGAGGTGGAGTAGGTCAAAAAGCATCTACAACACGTGATGAAGATTTCTTGGAATACATATTTTCTGGAACAAATCACCAATATATTCTTTTCTTCACCCAAAAAGGAAAATGTTTTTGGATGCGAGTTTTTGAAATTCCTGAAGGAAGTAAGACCAGTAAAGGTAGAGCTATTCAAAACCTTATGAATCTCGATCCAGATGATAGGATAAATGCTTTCATTTTGGTTGAGAATCTTTCAAATGAAGATTATATCAACAACCATTATGTATTGATGGTGACTAAGAAAGGTCAAGTTAAAAAAACTATCTTGGAGCAATATTCAAGACCTAGAATAAACGGGATAAATGCTATATCCGTTAGAGATGGAGATGAATTATTATCTGCAGTACTAACGGACGGTGAAAATCAGGTTATGTTAGGCTTAAGAAGTGGTAAAGCTCTTCGCTTTGAAGAAAAACACATTAGACCAATGGGTAGAGGAGCCGCAGGAGTTAAAGGCATAACCTTAGCTTCAGAAAAAGATGAAGTTATAGGTATGATCTGTGTTAAAAATCCACAAGAGGAAACTGTTTTAGTTGTTTCTGAAAAAGGATATGGTAAGCGAACCTTTATTGACGATGTAGATGGAGAGCCGGTTTACAGAATTACTAACAGAGGAGGTAAAGGTGTGAAAACTATTTCTATCTCTGAAAAAACAGGACAGTTAGTAGCTATGAAGACTGTACATGACGAAGATGATTTAATGATTATTAAGAAATCTGGAGTTGCCATACGTATGTCGGTTTCAGATATAAGAACAATGGGTAGATCTACTCAAGGTGTTAGACTTATTTCCTTAAAAGGAGATGATGAAATAGCCGCAGTTGCAAAAATCATAAATGAAGATGAAGATGAAACTGAAATCAATGATGATTTGGATGTTACAAACGGAGAAACTACTGAAGAATAATATTAAAACTTAACACTAAATAGATGAATACAATGAAAAAGTCAATTTTAGCATTAGCCTTAATAGGTGCAACAAGCTTGAGCTTTTCACAAAGAGGTGAAATAAGAGATGCTGAAAGCGCAGTAGAAGATAATAATTTTAAAGAAGCCCTTGCTCAGTTAGATATAGCAAAACCTTTATTAGCTGATGAGAAAGACAAATGGGTAATACGTTATCATTTAACAAAAGCTAAAACTCATGGTAACTTAGCTGAAAAAAAGTCTGGTGATGACTTGATTTCAGATATGGATATCGCTTTACAGTCTTTAGAGTCTGTATTATCTATGGAGAGTGAAAATGAAGAAGCTTTAGCTTATCAAAATAAATTGAGACAAACGATGGTTCAAACAGCTATTGATGGTCAAAACAATGGGGATTTTGATATCGCTGAAAAGCTGCTCTACAAAACTTATGAATTGGACAGAAATGATACGGTGATGCTCTACTACGCTGCGTCTGCTGCTGTAAATGGTAAAATTTATGACAAAGCTTTAGACCACTACCAAAAACTTTTGGATATAGGGTTTAATGGTGCAACAGAGCAGTTTGTTGCTACAAACATAGAATCAGGTGAAGAAGAAATTTTTGAATCTAAAAATATGAGAGATATCGCTATTAAAACTAGTGAATTTAAAAATCCTAGCAAAAAAATGACCCCTGCTTTAACTGGTGAAATTGCTAAAAACATCACTCTTATTTATATCCAAGAAGATCAACCTGATAAAGCTTTAAGCGCAATTAAGAAGGCTAAAGAAGAAAATCCAGAGGACATGAGTCTTTTACAGGCTGAAGCTGATCTTTATTATAGAATTGGTAAAATCGACAAGTATGACGAAGTGATGAAACAGGTTGTGAAAATGGATCCTGAAAACCCTTTACTTTATTATAACCTTGGTGTAGCATCAGAACAACTAGGAGATAAAAAATCTGCCAAGGAATATTATTTACAGACTATTGAACTAGATCCTGAAATGGTAAATGCCTATATTAATTTGGCTGCTCTTACTTTGAGTAAAGAAAAAGATATTGTTGAAGAAATGAATAGTTTAGGAAATTCTAGAGCTGACAATAAAAAATATCAAGAATTAAATAAACAGAAAAAACAATTTTATAAAGATGCTTTACCTTATTTAGAAAAAGCATCAGAATTGAATCCGAAAAACATGGATGCATTAAAAACAAAATTGAATATTTATTATCAGCTTGAAATGTCTGATAAGGCAAAGGTATTACAAGAAAAAATCAACTCTTTACAAGAATAATAGTTTACATATTTTTTTTAAATAATAAGCTGAGCGTTTCCAAACGCTCAGCTTATTTGTTTAACAATTTATCAAATAGAATTAATGTGAAGACATCTTTTCCTTCTTTTTCTGGAGCTGCCTTTTTACATCATCAATTGTGTTGGTAATGGCAACTTCAAATCCTTTTTCATTAGAGGATGCAAATAAATTTTGTCCAGGAGCACTTAATTTGATTTCGCAAATCATACCTGTTTTAGGACTAGATGTGTTTTCTGTTTTGAAAAAAACTTCAGATCTCACAATCCAGTCATACCTATCCTGAAGTTTTTCGAGTTTTTTAGTTACTAACTCTTCTAGCCGTTCACTTGCCGTAACGTGTACGTAATTAAAATTGATGTCCATAATTTTTAATTTTAATAATCTATTATTCACTTTTATTACAAAGAGTATAAGCTTTGTAAATGGAGTTATTCATTTAAATAATTTCCTTACATAAATTTAATAAATAAAATATGCAATGCTTATTTTTTTCAAAATTTTAATTCAAATATTTAATATTTAACTTTAAGTTCTTTACATGTGTTATTATTTGTTTAAAAGTTTGGATTTAATAACCAGTCTTGCGAATCCAAATCTTATCTTTTGTTTACGCAAAAGTCTATAGTATTCATAGTATTTTAGCATAATTAAATATCTGAAATTTTCAATTCATAATGCAAGCCTCCTACTTACAAGACTTATCAAAATCAATTGAAGGAGAACTTTATCTGGATGACCTTCATCAAATCATTTATGCAACTGATGCGTCTGTGTATAGGGAACTACCTCTTGCTGTCTGTTATCCTAAAAACGAAAATGATTTAAAAAAAATTATAAAGTTTTCCGCCCTCTACAATATATCATTAACTCCAAGAGCCGCAGGAACCTCCTTAGCGGGGCAGTGCGTTACAGATGGAATGGTGGTGGATTTAAGTAAGTATTTTACGTCTCAACTTAATTTTGATAAGATCACTAAAAGCATAAGGCTACAACCAGGGATTGTAAGAGATAGTTTGAATAAATTCCTATCTAGTCATGACTTATTCTTCGGTCCAAATACGTCAACTAGTAACCGTTGCAATGTTGGTGGTATGTTTGGTAATAATTCCTCTGGGACGACTTCAATAAGATACGGCGTGACCAGAGATAAAATGATATCTTCTAAGGGGTTTTTATCTGATGGTAGTTATATCGAAGTTAAAACTCTTAATAAAAATGAATTTCAGAACAAGTTAAAATTAGAGTCTTTAGAGGGCTCAATTTATAGGTATTTCAATGAGTTGTTTCAAAGGCCAGATATTGAAAATATTATTGAAAATGGATTTCCTAAATCTTCCATACATAGAAGAAATACCGGTTACGCGATAGACGAGTTATACAATTCATCCTTTTTTAACAAGGAGTCTATTGATGAATTTAACCTTAATAAACTTTTATGTGGAAGTGAGGGTACTTTGTTTATAGCTACAGAAATGGAGCTTCAATTAGACCATGTTGCTCCTAGACATTCAGCGATGATTGCCGCACATTTTAGTAGTATTTCAGAGTGCTTGGAGTCGGTAGAGCTTACGCTATCTCATCATTTGTTTACTTGTGAGATGATGGACAAAACGATCTTAGACTGTACCAAAGAAAGTATGAAATACAAGGATCATCGTTTTTTTATTGAACAAGATCCCGAGGCGATTTTAATGTTAGAGTTAAAATCGAATTCTCTTAGTGACCTAGAACTTCAAGTTCGAAATTTACTCGATGATATAAAATTGAAAACTAAAGCTTATGCTTCACCAGTCTTAAAAAATGGCGAAATAGAGTTAGCTACAGAGTTGAGAAAGGCGGGTCTTGGTCTTCTAGGTAATCTTATAGGAGATGGTAAAGCTATAGCTTGTATTGAAGACACGTCAGTGGCTATTCCAGACTTACCACATTACATAGCAGATTTTACAAAAATAATGAAATCATACAATCAGAAAGCTGTGTATTATGCCCATGCTGGTGCTGGGGAGCTTCACTTACGACCTATTCTAAATCTGAAAACATCCAAAGGAGTTAAAGAGTTTAAAAATATTTCTGAAGATGTCGCTAACCTTGTAAGGTCCTATAAAGGAGCCTTAAGTGGTGAACACGGAGACGGAAGAGTTAGGGCGCCTTTTACAAGACAAGTTGTCGGAGAGGAATGTTATGCAGTTTTCAATGAGATTAAACATCTATTTGATCCTCAAAATCTGTTTAATCCAGGAAAAATAGTCAACCCAAAACCTATTGATTCAGATTTACGGTATGAGGTGAATAGAGTAGAGCCTGAGATTTCTACAAAAATGGATTTCTCTAAAAGTATGGGAATCCTTCGAGCAGCAGAACAGTGCAACGGGAGTGGAGATTGTAGAAAATCTCATGAGTTTGAAGGAGGAATGTGCCCAAGTTACCAAGCTACTCGTAATGAGAAAGATACCACTAGAGCAAGAGCCAATATGCTCCGTGAGGTTTTGACAAATGGCCACGAAAGTAAAAATCCTTTTGACAATGAAAATCTTAAAGAAATTTTTGATTTGTGTATTAGTTGCAAAGCTTGTAAAAACGAATGTCCAAGTAATGTGGATGTTGGTGCTTTCAAAACTGAATTTCAGTATCAATATCAAAAAGCCAATGGTGTAAAACTTCGTACCATGGTCTTTGCAAAAAATAACACCATCAATACTTTAGCCTCTAAAATAGCCCCGCTTTATAATTGGTTAAACACTAATAAATTGATAGCCCCTGTCATTAAAGAAATTGCTGGTGTTGCTAAAGAAAGAAGTCTACCTACTTTATACTCTACATCCTTAAAGCGAAAAATAAAAAATGGAAAAATCTCACTTTCTCCTAAAGGAAAACCAAAACAATCTATTTATCTATTTATAGATGAATTTACAAACTATCTAGATGTCACTATTGGAGAGGATGCTGTTCAGCTTTTGGTGAAATTGGGCTATGAAGTCAAAATTATAGATCACCCTGAAAGTGGAAGGAGTTATTTCTCAAAAGGCTTATTGGATGAAGCTCAAAAATTCGTGGATGCTAATGTCGAGATTTTTAAAGATATAATTTCTGAAGATCTCCCGTTGTTAGGTATTGAACCTTCAACAATCTTAAGTTTTAGAGACGAGTATTTAAAGTTGGCTTCAGATAAATCTTCAGCACATGAGCTGTCCAAGAATGTTTTTCTTATTGAAGAATTTTTAAATGCTGAAATTCAAAAAGGGAATTTGACTTCCAAGCAATTTTCTAGTGAAAAACAAGATATAAAAATTCATAGCCATTGTTATCAAAAAGCCCTATCTAGCCAAATTCATACGTTCAATCTTCTAAATCTACCTGAAAATTTTAAAGTTACTTTAATACCTTCAGGGTGTTGCGGAATGGCAGGAAGTTTTGGTTACGAAAAGGAGCATTATCAAGTGAGCCAATCTATAGGAGAACTTGTTTTGTTTCCAGCAGTTAGAAAATCAAAAGAGGCTATTATTTGTGCAAATGGAACCAGTTGTAGACATCAAATAAAAGATGGTACTCAAAAAGAGGCTTTACATCCAGTGACTATTTTAAATAAATTTGTCTTAGAAGTTTAAATCTATCGAAGAGTCTATCAGATTTTGATTGGACTGTATAGACACATCTGGAATTTCAAAATTCAACTGTTCTGGGATGTCTTCAAAAGTAATATCTGTGCTGACATCACTTTTAATTAAACCGATATCTTTTGCGTAGTAATTAGTTATCGTGGAGGCGTTCTGCTCTTGAAGAATCGTAAAATCAGAAAAGACAATAAAAACACTCGCCGATAAATTAAGGTTAATTTTTGAGCTATATACGTCTGAATAAGTCTGACCGTTTACAGTCATATTATCCATAAAACCAGCATGAGTAAAATTGATTTCATACTCAAGGCTTACTGGAAAACCATTTATGTTTCTTTCAACTTCGCCTAAAGAAGAATAAAGAACGTCTCCTTGAATTAAGGCTGCGTCGTAAAGAATAACTCCTAATAAAGGTATTGTAAAGTTTGGAAGTTCATCATTGAGAAATACTGAATATTCTCCATCAAAAATGATGGTTTGCTCACCATTCTGTTTAAAGACTTCTCCTGAACTAAGAATAGTGGTAAAAACCCCAGAAAAATTAGTGACCGTTTTGGTGAAACTAAAGCGTTGTGGATTTTGAGCATTGACCCCAGAAATACTTAAGTTTTCACGACCTGTTATGGTATTCGAATTTTCTCTAGAGGTGTTCTCATAAGTCCAAGAATTATCTAAAGCTAGGGGGAAATAATTTGAGTCTGATAAGAGGATGTTTTCATCCTCGCTTGCACAAGAGTAACAAAACAAAAGGAAAATAAGTCCTAGATAAACGCTTGCTTTTTTCATAAAATGAACATTTTGTGCAATTTAGGTATTTTTCATGACTAAACTTCTTTGTCATTGATAACAATAGAGGGACTTGTGCGATTTTCATCACTAGTTTTTATTTCTTTTTTCCCTAAATCAGAATAGTGGAAGAGTTTCCAGCGGTTATCATGAAATTCTAGGGCAGTTAAGTTTTCAACCCAATCGCCAGAATTTAAATACAGGCAAGTTCCTTTTTTGTTAACTTTTCTGGATATTTGTGGCTGATGTATGTGTCCGCAAATCACATAGTGGTAACCGTTTTCTATAGCCAAATCTGTTACAGTTTTTTCAAAATCATCAATAAATTTCACTGCTTTTTTGACGGAGTTTTTAATTTTTTTGGATAGTGAATACTTTTCTTTACCAAACTTTAAAAGCCAAAAGTTTAAAAATCTATTGCCTAATATGAGTAAGTCGTACCCCCAGCCTCCAAGCTTTGCAATCCACTTTGCATTTTGAATAAAAATATCGAACACATCACCATGAAAAAATCAAGCCTCTTTACCGTTAAGAGTCAAGGTTAGTTTGTCAACAAGTTTAATATTTCCGATTTCAAGAGTGCTTAGTTTTCTCAGCATCTCATCATGATTACCTGTAATATATGTAATCTCTGTTCCTGTCATTGAGAATTCAATTAAAGTTTTGATGATTTCTAAATGAGATTTTGGAAAGCAATTTTTTCTGAATTGCCAAATATCGATGATATCACCGTTTAGAATGATTTTTTTGGGCTGGATTGAATTCAGATAGATTAATAATTCATCAGCATGGCATCCAAAGGTGCCTAAATGAATATCGGATAAAACCATTAAGTTGACTTTTCTTTTCAAAATGAGAAGTTTTACTCAAAGTAAGCGAGAACATATTACCAATAGGTAAATTGTATATTATGAAAGGTTGATGTAAAGATTATTAACTGATATAAACGGTTAACATAAAATTTACCTCCTTCAAGACAGAATACTGATTTTAATGGTAATCTGTTTAGATTGTTTTTTGATTATTGATGAAAACGATTACATTTGTTTAAAACCACATATGGCATCAAATAGCTTCGGAAATTTTCTTAAACTTACAACCTTTGGTGAATCTCACGGAGTCTCCATTGGTGGAATTCTAGATGGAGTTCCTCCAGGGATCCAATTGGATTTAGAGAAAATTCAGAAAGATTTGGATAGAAGAAAACCTGGCCAATCTGCAATAGTCACTCAACGTAAAGAGTCTGATATCGTCCACTTTAAGTCAGGGATTTTTGAAGGGTTAACCACGGGATTACCAATTGGATTCGAAATTCATAATACAGATAACAAATCAAAAGATTACGGTCATATAAAAGATGTGTATAGACCAAATCACTCCGATTATACTTACGATCAAAAATACGGCCAAAGAGATTATAGAGGCGGAGGAAGATCTAGCGCGAGGGAAACTGCTTCTTGGGTTGTTGCTGGTGCTATAGCTAAACAAATTCTGAATGATGTCCATTTCACGGCTTATACTCACGCTGTAGGAGATTTAGAATTGCAGAGTGAAGATAGTGTTGACTTTGATGTTATCGAAAAGAATCCTGTTAGATGTCCTAATGTAATGAGGGCTATTGAAATGGAAGATTATATTAAAAAAATAAGAAAAGAGGGAGATACTATTGGCGGTATAGTGAAATGTGTCATCTCCAATGTTCCTAAAAACCTAGGCGACCCTATCTTTGAAAAACTTCACGCCAATTTAGGAAAAGCTATGATGACTATTAATGCTGTAAAAGGATTTGATTATGGTTCTGGTTTTGAAGGCGTTTCGATGAAAGGGAGTGAACATAATGATTTGTTCAATGTAGATGGAACAACGAAAACCAATCATAGTGGTGGCATACAGGGTGGTATTTCCAATGGGATGAATATCAATTTTAGAGTAGCTTTTAAACCTGTGGCTACCCTTATGCAAAAGCAAAAAACAATAAACAAAAACGCTCAAGAAGTAGAAATGCAAGGCAAAGGTCGTCATGATCCATGCGTAGTTCCTAGAGCTATTCCTGTTGTTGAGGCTATGTCGGCTTTAGTTTTGGCAGACGCCTTTTTACAAAATAAATCTCTTAATTAATTTAAATGAAAAAATTAGAATTACACTGGCAAATCCTTATTGGTATGGGATTGGGAATTGCTTTCGCATACATTTTATCTTTTTTTAGCTGGGGAAGCGATTTTATCACCGATTGGATTAAGCCATTTGGTAGTATGTTCATCAATGCACTTAAACTTATTGCAGTTCCCTTGATTTTAGCGTCTCTTATCAAAGGAGTATCTGATTTAAAGGATATTTCAAGCCTTTCACAAATGGGCCTAAGAACTATTCTTACGTATTTAGCGACTACAGTTATTGCGGTTAGCATTGGTCTTGCTATCGTTAATATATTCGAGCCTGGTAAGAGCATAGAAAGTGAAACCCGAGAAGAACTCGTGCAGAGTTATGGGGGTGATGCAGAATTAACCAGACAAAATGCACAAAAGCAAAAGGATTCTGGACCTTTGCAAGCTTTAGAAGACTTGGTGCCAGATAATATATTTGGAGCAGCATCTAGCAATTCTAATATGCTACAAGTTATTTTCTTTGCTATCTTTTTTGGTATTGGCATGATTTTAATACCAGAAAAAAAATCTAGGCCCATCAAAGAATTTTTTGATTCCTTAAATGAGGTTATATTGAAAATGATAGATCTTATCATGTTAGCAGCACCTTACGGTGTTTTTGCATTATTAGCAGCGTTGGTCGTTGAAGCACCAAGCGCAGATCTCTTTATTGCTTTGGCATTCTACGGCTTGTGTGTCGTGTGTGGGCTAATTATTATGATTGGAGTTTATGCGTTAATTGTAGGCATCTTCACCAAAAAATCACCGCGTTTCTTTCTCAATGGTATCTCACCAGCTCAACTCTTGGCCTTTTCTACAAGTTCTAGTGCTGCAACTTTACCTGTAACAATGGAAAGAGTGGAGGAGCATCTCGGGGTACATCCTCAGGTTTCCAGTTTCGTATTACCCATAGGTGCAACTATTAACATGGATGGAACTAGTCTATATCAGGCAGTAGCAGCGGTATTTATCGCTCAAGCGTTTGGTATGGAACTGAGTTTTGTTGCTCAGCTTGGGATTATTGCTACTGCAACTTTAGCCTCAATAGGTTCTGCTGCAGTACCAGGAGCAGGAATGGTTATGCTTGTTATAGTTCTTGGTCAAGCGGGAATACCTGAAGCTGGTCTTGCTCTTATTTTTGCTGTAGACAGACCATTAGACATGTTAAGGACTTCTGTAAATGTAACCGGTGACGCTGCTGTAGCTATGTTAGTGGCAAAATCACAAAACAAATTAGGCGATCCAAAAGTGAAAAACTGGGATGATAAGTACACAAAAGAAATAGATTTAGAAAAATAGATTTTAGGAAATCATTATCAAACTAAAAAGGCAGCTATATAGCTGCCTTTTTAGTTTGATAATGATTTTGTTACTATTTGAAATAACTGAAATCTTCCCCACTTTTAATTTCAAGTAAAGAGTTATAAATTAATTTGATGACATTCTCAACGTCAGATTTATGTACCATCTCTACGGTGGTATGCATATATCTTAATGGTAAAGAGATAAGCGCAGAAGCTACACCGCCATTGCTATAAGCAAACGCATCAGTATCTGTACCTGTCATTCGGCTTGCAGCTAAACGTTGAAAGGGAATATTGTGTTTCTCTGCAGTATCGATAAGAAGCTCTCTCAGTTTGTTTTGTACTGCAGGAGCATAACTTATAACAGGACCTGCCCCAATCTTAGTGAAACCTTCTTTTTTCTTTTCTATCATTGGCGTAGTCGTGTCGTGACAAACGTCAGTAACGATAGCTACATTAGGCTTTATAGTTTGGGCTATCATTTCAGCTCCTCGTAAGCCAATTTCTTCTTGAACAGAGTTAGTAATATATAATCCAAATGGTAGCACTACATTGTTTTCCTTTAGCATTCTAGCTACTTCAGCAATCATAAAACCACCCATTCTATTATCTAAACCTCTACACACAAACTTATCTCCATTCAGAATGAAAAATTCGTCTGGATAGGTAATAACACAACCAACGTGGACTCCAAGCTTTTCAACCTCTTCTTTAGTATCACAACCAACATCTATACAAATGTTATCAGATTTTGGGGATTGCTCGTTCGATTTATCTCTGGTGTGTATGGCTGGCCATCCAAAAACCCCTTTTACAATGCCTTTTTTGGTATGGATGTTTACCCGCTTGGAAGTTGCTATTTGATGATCGCTGCCTCCATTTCTGATCACATAAATTAAACCTTCATCAGTGATATAATTGACGTACCAGGATATTTCATCGGCATGACCTTCTATAACCACCTTAAAATCAGCGTCAGGATTTATAATACCAACGGCTGTTCCGTAGGTATCTGTAATGAATTCATCTACGTAAGGTTTTAGATAGTCCATCCAAAGCTTTTGACCCTCCGATTCATAACCAGTTGGAGCGGCATTATTTAAATACTTTTCTAAAAATTTTAGTGAATTATCGTTCATATCTATTCTTTTTGTTGTGCGAATTTAATAAAGTATTGAGATATAGTTGAAAATGAATCCTTAATTTTGGAACAATTTTAGAGGTTAATACTATAAATTACTTTATTTTGAAATTAGCTATAGCTTTTTTTCTGTTAGCAAGTGTTTCAGTTAGTGCTCAGGAGGCAAAATATCAAGAGACATCAAATTGCTCCAATCAACGATACCTAATTATAGGTCATGACGCCTCTTGGGTAAGTGAAGTCGAGTTAGAAGAAGTAATGATATATCCTAAACTTAAATTTAAAAGTCGAGACGATTTTAGAGATTACCTCATATTAAAACGCAAAACTAAAAAGGTATGGCCTTATGTAAAGCTAGCTTCAGAACGTTTTGAAACTTTAAACAAACGCTTATCGAGCATTGACTCCAAACCTTCAAAAAGACGATATACCAGAGTTATTCAAAGGTATGTAGAAGAGGAGTTTACAGAAGAATTAAAAAAGCTAACAAAAACTGAAGGTCAAATCTTAGTTAAATTAATTCATCGCCAAACTGGTGTAACCACCTTCGATTTGGTAAAAGACCTCCGTTCTGGATGGCGAGCCTTTTGGTATAATACCACCGCTAGTTTGTTTAATATTTCTTTAAAGGAAGAATTTAATCCTTCAGAAATTAAAGAAGACTTTTATATTGAAGATATTTTACAAAGAGAATTTCAAACTGAGCATCTTGAAAGACAATCTCCTAAGTTTGAAATTAATCTTATGGACTTAATGGAAAAATGGCAAAAAGAATCTGGTTTGATCGCTCCTTCTGCCATAAGATCCAATCAGTATTAAATCAATGTTGATTTAAACCAAAATCTGCATAAGCATCCATACCATGTTCGTGTATATCTAAACCTTCAACTTCATGTTTAGAAGATACTCTTAAGCCCATAAATTTCTTAATCGGCCATAGGATGATACTAGCGCTAAAGCAACAAAACCCACCAATAGTTAATATAGATACCAACTGTATAAAAAACTGTTCTGTTCCTGCCATATTTCCAAATAGGCCTACCGCCAAAGTTCCCCAGATACCACAACACAAATGAACAGGAATTGCTCCTACAGGATCGTCTATTCTTATAATATCCATTAATTTAACGGCTAGAATAATGATTAGCCCAGCAATGAGTCCTATGGCAATAGATTCTAAGGGCGACATCAAATCTGCACCTGCGGTTATTCCTACAAGTCCTCCTAATATACCATTCATAAACATTGTTACATCAAAATTTTTGAAGACCAAAAAACTACTGATGCAGGCTCCTAAGCCTCCAGACGCAGCGGCTAAACTTGTGGTGACGAGTACGATAGAAGTACTGGCTGGATCTGCAGAAAGTACTGAGCCTCCATTAAATCCAAACCAACCAAACCAGAGTAAAAACACTCCAGATGCAGCTAAAGGAATATTATGGCCTGGAATGGCAAAAATCTTTTTACCCTTAAACTTTCCTATACGGGGGCCTAGGAAAACCACGGCCATGAGGGCCGCCCAACCCCCTACAGAATGCACCAATGTAGACCCTGCAAAATCATAAAACCCAAAATCACTTAAAAATCCACCTCCCCAAAGCCAAGATCCACTAATAGGGTATATAAAACCTACGTAAATAATTGAAAATACCATAAAGGCACCAATTTTAATACGTTCTGCGACAGCACCAGAAACTATAGTTGCTGCTGTCGCAGCAAACATTCCTTGAAATAAAAAATCTGTCCAATATGTATAGCCTGCATCCGCATAATCTGCGGTTAGACCATTGTCTGGCAGATGCAATCCAACTTCACTTAGACTAAACCATCCATTAAAGTCTCCTGGATACATGATGTTGAAGCCCACTATATAATAGAGAACTAGTCCAGAGCAAATGATAAAAAAGTTTTTGAATAAAATATTAATGGTGTTTTTTTGGCGAGTTAAGCCAATCTCTAAAAGAGAAAAACCTAGGTGCATTAAAAAAACCAAAGCGATGCAAAGCATCATCCATATATTATTTGCAGTAAATAGAGCGTTTTCCATAGTTTTTATTTAGTTGCTTGAGTTCCACGTTCGCCTGTTCTTATCCTTATGCACTCTTCAATATTGGAAATGAATATTTTTCCATCTCCAACATCTCCAGTTTTAGCCTTTTCAATTAAGGTTTCTACGGTTTTGTCAACAAAATCATCAGATACAATAACCACTAAGTATCGTCTTTGAATATCACTTGTGCTATAAGAAATCCCCCTATATAAGTGACCTTGTTTTTCGTTTCCTACACCCGTGACGTCCCAATAACTAAAGAAATTCACCTCTATTTGATGGAGTGCTTCTTTAACTTCATCAAAACGAGACTTTCTAATAATCGCCTCTATTTTTTTCATATCCCCTAAAATTTAGATGTAAATATAGTTACTCTAATACTTATTGAGTTAAAAAATTTAGTGACGAGTGTCTTGATAGAGATTTATCAATGGCCCTTAACTATTCAAGCTTGACATTATAGTTCTTTAAAATTTCATTGTATTCTTCCCTAATAAAATTAAAATTTTTGAAGGTCTCATCGTGTTGTTTCCTATTTTCCATTCTTTTGATATTTTTGATAAAACGCCTGTAATCATCTTCAGCGCTTAATCTAAGGCCTGGAACTTCAATAGATTTACCATGATCATCTTTAGCTACCATGGTAAAATAGGAGGAATTACAATGTTTTTTGGCCCCGTTTTGTATATTCTCAGATTCTACACGAATTCCAACAACCATCGACGTCCTCCCAACGTAATTTACCGAGGATTTTAGGGTAAGAAGCTCTCCAACCTCCACAGGGTTCAAAAAGTCTACACGGTCTACACTTGCCGTGACACAATAATTTTCGGAGTGCTTGGCTGCGCATGCAAAAGCAACTTGGTCTAGAAGTGATAGAATAAATCCACCATGAATCTTTCCTCCAAAATTTGAATGGGAGGGTAAC
Source organism: Psychroflexus torquis ATCC 700755 (assembly GCF_000153485.2). Classification (NCBI taxonomy): domain Bacteria; kingdom Pseudomonadati; phylum Bacteroidota; class Flavobacteriia; order Flavobacteriales; family Flavobacteriaceae; genus Psychroflexus; species Psychroflexus torquis. The sequence goes on from NC_018721.1 coordinate 3,889,618, forward strand.
ATGAGTTGTGATAAGACTACCTCAGAATCTGAAGGATGTTTGAATTTTTTAGTCATAGCTTAGTTTTATTGAGTATCTGTCCATTTTGAGTTTAGGACTTTTTTGGAAGTAACGCCCATCTCTTTTAATGACGTTACATCTTTTATCAAATTTTGTTTTCCAGTCAATTTTTTCATGGCTTTATCGTAAGTAGATTTAGTAGAATCAATCCGATTTCCAACCTCATCTAAGCCTTCAATTAAATTAACAAATTTATCATATAAATCACCAGCATGTTTAGCGATTTGCACAGCATTTTGTTGTTGTTTTTCATTGCTCCAAACCATGTCTACAGTTCTTAATGTAGAGAGTAAAGTAGTAGGACTTACCATCAAAATATTATCTTGGAAAGCGGAGTAAAAGAAATTTGAATTTTCACTTTGCGCAAGGAATAAAGCAGGTTCAATGGGGACAAACATCAAAATGAAATCTGGTGTAGAATTTCCGCCAAGCAGCTCATAGTTTTTATCTTTTAGGCCTTTAAGGTGAGTTTCCATAGATTTCACGTGCGCTTTTAAATGTCCAGCTTTTTCTTGCTCATCGTCAGAATTGATGTACCGTTCGTAGGCTTTTAAACTCACCTTAGAATCTATGATCATTTTCTTTTCATTGGGTAAATACACCACAACATCAGGCAATTTGCTTAAGCCATTTTCATCCTTAAAGTGCTGTTGTACTTGGTATTCACGCCCTTTTGTCAGTCCAGATTTTTCCAAAACTTTTTCCAAAATCATTTCACCCCAGTTACCTTGTGTTTTACTACTTCCTTTTAGAGCATTAGTCAAATTATTAGCCTCTTCTGAAATTTTTAAATTCTGTTCGTTGAGATATTTCAGTTGTTGTTCAAGTTGAATATGACCTTTCAAAAAATCAGAATTCGTCTTTTCAATTTTGGTCTCAAAAGATGTCAACTTCTCTTTTAAGGGGTCTAAAATATGAGCTATATTTTTTTGATTTTGGAGGGTGAACTTTTCAGATTTTTGTTCTAAAATTCGCTGGGCGAGGTTTTCAAATTCTTCACTAAACTTTTTTTGAAGGGCTTGCATTTCAGATTTTTGCTCCCTCCATTTGCTAACCAAGCCTTCCAATTCAGTCTCCTTTCTAGTGAGTTTATTCTGAATTTGGAAACGTTCATTTTCTTCACTTTTCAATTCAGCTCTAAGTTTTTCGTTAGCGGTTATGAACTCGTCTTTTGATTTTTGCTCTCGTCGAACGGACTCTTCATATAGTGACTGAAAGTGGGATGATTTGGTTTGCCAAGTAGCAATCGTAGATTTATCCATCAGCTTTGCCAACAAAAAGCCTAAAGCCAGAGCAAACAAGCCAAGAAATATATAAGGTGCGTATTCCATAGAGATATTTTTTCAAAGATATAAAGAGAATCTTCACTATAAACCAATTTTTGGTTTGGGGTCTACTTAGATTTCTTAACCTTTGAAAGGTCAAGTAAATTAAAAGGGTTAATGCCCAGCCCACTTACAGATTTTGACCTAAAACGAATGACTTCATCATAATAGAGTGGAATCATTGGAGCTTTTTCTACTAAGATAGAATCCATCTGTGAGTAAAGTTTATATCTGATTGTGTCTTCTGTTACCTTCAAAGCTTCTTCGTAGAGTCTGTCGTAAGTGTCATTCTTAAAATGGGTATAATTGGGACCGTTGGGTGAAAAGTTATCACTGTAGAATAAGGATAAGTAATTGATAGCATCTGGATAATCTGCAATCCAGCTAGCTCTAAAATTATCCAATTGTCCTGCAGAGCGTTTTTGACGAATGGTGGAAGGTGGCATCACATCTATGTCTACTTGAACCCCAATTTTTTGAACCTCTTTTTGAATAAATTCCACCAAATCTATATAGGAGGGATTGGTGCTTATTATCAATTTTGGTGAGATGATTCCTGTTTCTTTCTTGAACTTCTCTATAAGAGCTTTTGCCTTTTTAGGTTGGTAAGAATAGCCCTTTACAGTGGTCTGTCCAGCCAATCCTTCTGGAATAAAACCTTTATGTGCGGGGATTCCAATATTGTTTCTTAGATACTTGATCATTTTATCTCGATCAAACGCATAATTGATTGCTTTTCTAAAGTCTTGAGATTGAATCTCTGTTGAAGGGGAATCTAAGTAAAACCCCAAATATTCTGTGTTTAGGTAGGGGCTTTTATCCATATTCACACGAGCTTCAAATTTCGAACTTAACTTTCCGCCGGTGGTGATAAGTTCATCTTTATAGGAAGGGTCTAAGCCGCTTAAAAAATCAAGCTTACCTTGTATAAAGGCTAAAAACTCACTTTGCTTATCTGGTAAAAAGGTGATAGAAATGGCCTCCAAATAGGGCAAAGTATTGCCTTTAACATCTGTTTTAAAATACAATTCATTTTTTCTCAACACCATCTTTTCTCCGATCTCCCAACGTTTAAATTTGAATGGACCTGTTCCAATAGGCGAAGTTTGAAAATCTAAGTTTTGCATTTCTCTTGGAATCACTGAGCAAAATTTTGAGGATAATAAGCCTAGAAATCCAGGGAATCGGTGTTCTAACTCAATTTCAATCAAATCATCAGTTTTCGCTTCAATGCGTTTTACATTAGACATAACCCAACTTCCAGGTGAAGCAACCTTTGGATCTGTGAGCCTTTTGAGACTGTACTCTACATCTTTTGCAGATACATGACGGGTGGAATCTTTTCCGAAGACAGTATGTTTATGAAACAAGACGTCTTGTCTTAGTTTAAAGTAATAGGTTAAGCCATCTTCAGAAACTGTCCAAGAACGGGCAAGATCTCCTTCTATCGAAAGAGTTGAATCTAGTCTTACTAAAGTATTATACATCTGGTGCGCAGGCCAAATGTTCCGTTGGTCTTTAGCAAAAGCTGGATCTAGAGATGTAATATTGGCATGCTCATTATATCTAAAGACTAAGTGATCTCGATTATCTACTTCTGGAGAAGAGCATGAAGCTAGAATTAATAAATTCAACAGAAAAATAAACGAAAGTGATGAAAGGTATTTCAATTTTATAAAATAAATTATAGTTATGATTTTAGCCGACTTTTGCGAAGATAGAAGATTCTACTTATCTCAATGCACTCGTACTTATCAAAACACGTAAAATGTGGACACAAAATTTAATTCATAAATTCTAGATTGGTCATTGAATTTTTCTGAAACCTAAACCATTGCCAAGAACTTTGTAGATGAAGGCTATAAAAGAGTTGAGTTTAAGGAACATCGTGACGCGTTAACTATGCTTAATTTAAACCAGAAGAGTTCGCCGATGTAAATAAAGTAGATTTGGTCTTATATCAAATTGGATCTATAATGTAGCCATACATCGTTTTACCGATACGAATTCGGCACAGGCTTTTTTCACCTTCTTTTTATCAAAAATAATTACCATAGCTAAGGCTATGCTGATTACTTTTTAATTTCAATCAATCAAAAAACATGTGCTGAGCTACGTCGTAGTATAATTCAATTTATTTATACGGCATTATAAATATAATCTGGTCTTAGAGGTGACATTAAAATCTAAAGTTAACGACTTTATAACAGATTTGATAAACAAAGATTTTGGCGAAGTACACCTGATGTGAGATTAACGAAGCAGGCTTAAATGTAAGCTCTTTTTCATATAAGATAGGACAGGAGCTTTTCTATAGGGATCAGATGGCTTATTAAATTTTTTTTCATCGAAAAGTCGATTGCTATTCTTGAATAAGGGAAATTCCATTTTTTGGGATGAGAAGTATTTATAAAGTCTAAATGAAAAGCTAAACTTAGGTTTAGGTCCTTCACCTTCCATTCCATTGCTTAATTTTATAATCAGTAAAATATCTACTCATTAACAAAATAGTATTAACACTAAAACCTCATATTATGGCACATTTACGATTAGGAGATATAGCTCCAGATTTTACTGCTGAAACAACCGAAGGAAACATTTCATTTCATGACTGGTTAGGAGACCAGTGGGGAATTATTTACTCTCACCCAGCAGACTTTACACCTGTATGTACAACCGAACTTGGTCGAACAGCTCAGCTTAAAGATGAGTTTGATAAAAGACATGTAAAAGTTATTGCCTTAAGTGTAGATCCTTTAAAAGATCATCATGAGTGGATCAAAGACATAAACGAGACTCAAAACACCACTGTTAATTTTCCAATTATAGCAGATAGCGATAGAAAAGTAGCAGAGTTATATGATATGATTCATCCAAATGCTTCTGAAAAGGCTACAGTACGTTCCGTATTTATAGTTGGTCCAGACAAAAAAATAAAATTAACATTGACCTATCCAGCCTCTACAGGTAGAAATTTTGATGAATTGTTAAGAGTCATTGATAGCCTTCAATTAACGGCTAATAAAAAGTTAGCAACCCCAGCAGATTGGAAGCCCGGACAGGATGCTATTATTTCTCCATCGGTAAGTGATGAAGAAGCAAAAGAACAATTCCCTAAATATAAAGCTATAAAATCCTATTTGAGAACAACTCCTACTGAAAAATAGGTTCCTTCTTAAAAAAGTAAAAAAGACCCTTGTTGGGAGACTCCAACAAGGGTTTTTATTTTTGATAGAATTTTATCAATAAGACATTATAAAAATGACTCTCTTTCTCTTAATTTGGCATTAAACATCAAGCCCCAAAGATTTAATTTTATTGTACAAAGTGGTTCTGTCTATATTTAATTCCTTAGCAGTTTTACTTTTATTGTACTTATTTTTCTTTAAACACTTAAGAATCATTTCCCTTTCATGATGTTCCTTAACTTCTTTTAAGTCATTTGAGTGAAGCGTCGGATCAACGGGTGTTTCTTTTTTTTCAAAAATAGATTGTGGTAAATGCTTATGTAAAATGCTGCCTTCTTGGCAAAGTAAAGCAGCTCGTTTAAGCAAATTCTTTAATTCTCTTAGATTTCCAGGCCAATCATATGTTTTCAAATCCTCTATAAGTTGAGGGTCTATACCTACTATATCCTTTTCAAGTTCGTCACAAGCTTCAATAATAAAAAATTGAATAAATTCTTCAAAATCCTCTAGTCGCTCTTTAAGAGAAGGAATGTTTAGGGGAAATTCATTTAACCTATGGTATAAATCATTTCTAAATTCATTATCAGAAATTGCAGCAGCTAAATTTTCATTGGTTGCTGCGATAATTCTAACATCAATCTCAATCTCTTTGTCTCCTCCAACAGGTCTTATTTTTCGTTCTTGTAAAACTCGTAGTAGCTTTACTTGAGATTCGTAAGATAGATTTCCAATTTCGTCTAGGAATAAAGTACCGCCATTAGCAAATTCGAATTGGCCTTTTTTATCGCGATCTGCTCCGGTAAAAGCACCTTTTACGTGGCCGAAAAGTTCACTAGAGGCTATGCTTTCTGGCAAAGCTCCACAGTCTATAGCCACAAAAACTTGGTCTTTTCTTTTACTGTGGTTATGGATGAATTTGGCGACGTATTCTTTGCCAGTCCCACTTTCTCCTGTTATCATCACCGACATTTGAGTAGGTGCTACCTGTTTTGCATAAGACCATAGTTCTTGGGCTTGCTCGCTACTTCCTTTAACTACAGAAGTCGAACTAGCTCCTTTAGATAAGCTCTTTTTTATCGATGATCTTCGCTCTTTAGTTGAATCGATTAAAGGAGAATTTAATGCATTTTCAATGACTAATTTAAACTCTTCGGGGATAACGGGTTTGGAAACAAATTCGAAAGCACCTAGTTTAATAGACTTCACAGCAGTTTTAATATCAGAATAATTTGTGATTAAAATTACAGGAATGTTCCAATGTGTTTTAATCTTTTCTATTAATTCTAAGCCATTCATTTTTGGTAATCTGTAATCTGTGATGACTAAGTCGAAAGTTTCTGTTTTTAAGATTTCTAAGGCTTCTTCAGAAGAACTAGAGGTTTCTATGCTATAATCGAATCTCCTTAAATAATTGGAAAGCGTTTTATTAAAAAACGGATCGTCGTCGATTATTAAAATTTTGCTCACAGTATTTTCTTGCTAAAATATTAAATCAAAGTCTATCGAATTGCTTAAATTAAAAAAATAACATTTGATTCTGTATTTCTTTAATTCAAGATTATTCATCGTGTTGAACTCTTCAACTGTATGTCGATATTGTTTGCCGTTTCCCTCAAACCATTAGATTACTGAAAATTAAAGCTTTTGCCATGAATGAGAGTGAGTAGACCACATAGAAATTAAAAATAGAGACTTTGCACAATTTTTGCAACTCATTTTTTGAGTTGATCTATTCAGTTTTAATTAGTTGTGTCCAGAAAAAATATATGAATGCTATGCCGTAAGACATAAAATGCCAAGCATTATGTTTGCGAAAGATTTCATAGATAAGTATACCTTTGATTTTATTGATTAAGGGTATAGATTACCTGACGTAAAAGGCTTAAGGTAAGTAGAATGTTGAATGAAAAACGATAAAAATTTTAAAGGTGTTTCAGTTGTCTTTTAGTTTTAGCTTGGGAAGGGGAAGCCAAAGAATATGGAGCTTAGGACTTTATTAAAAGGCTATTGATTCCTAAAAAGAATTTAAAATTATAAATCAATACGTGTAACAGTATGTTTAAGCTAAAAGGAAAAATGTTATGGCTGTTTGCTCTATTCGCTAGTGGACTCTTGGCGATAGGTTTTTATTTTTATGATAGTCTCAATGCCTTAGGAGATAAGGTAGAAAATACTCTTTCACCCAATAAAAGATCAGATAACCTGAAAAAAATCATGGTAGATCTAAACAAATTGAACAACTTGTATCTGGTAGATTCAGATCGTTTTAACTCTATTAAATCTGATAGTTTAATAGCAAATATTGAAAAGAACGTAGATTCAGTTAAAAACAATATTAAACAAGAGCGTATTCTCAAGGACAGAAATTTGGATACCATTCCGAAACTTTTAAGACAGATTAGAGATGATTACTTTGAGCTACAGAATAAAAAAGAACAAACTCAAGAAGTGTTTATAAATGAACTCAGAAGTCTTGTTAACGATGAGCTTTCTAAAATTGAAGCAAAACCTTCAGATTCTATCACTATCATAAAACAAATTAACTCTGAGATCTACGAAAAGACAGAGCTTAGTCAGCAAGGAGAAGATGAACGAGGTTTTTTTCAACGATTATTTGGTTCTTCAAGACCAGAAAATGATACAGCAATATCTAGAACTAGTTCTAGGGATACCTTGGTAAGACAGTCTATAGATACTGTATTTTCAAGAAATAAAGAAGAAAAAACAACGCTTGATATTCTCCCCGCTATAAAAGAATATCAGCGTCATCGCACTCAACTTTTAAATTCTCTAAAACGTCAAGAACAGGAGATTTTTAGAAAAAATATTGAAGTCAATAATTATGTTGAAAATACCCTAAATGAAATTTTATTTGAAGAATATGAACATTATCAGAACTCTATTAAAAATCTGAAGACAGACTCGATGACTTATTTCTATGAACTAGGATCCATCATTTTTATTTTGATTTTAATAACTATCATTACCATTTTCATCATCTTTAAAGATATCAACCAAAGTATTTTTTATCAAAATAAACTAAAGGCAGACGAAGAGAAAGCAAAACGAGATGCCATAGAAAAACAAAAGTTTTTATCGACTATGAGTCATGAGTTAAGAACTCCTCTAACTTCAATTATAGGGTATTCTGATATGCTAGATGATACGGATGAAAATGTAAAATCGATCAAAGTAGCCTCCAATTATCTTTACCAAATGACCAATGAGATTTTGGACATGGCTAAGATACAAGCCGGAATTATTGACATAGTAACTACTCCTAGTAATCTTTTTAAAGTTTTTGATGACATCAAACTCAGTTTTAATGAGTTAATTAAGAATCAGCAGCTAGATCCTATTTTTAATCTTCCAAAAGAAGATCTATCAGTAAAGGCAGATGCACATAGGCTTCAACAAATCCTTTATAATTTAATGCATAATGCTTTGAAATATACAGAGGATGGATTTATAAAGCTTGAGGTGAGATCTGAAGAAAAAAATGATAAACTTGCTGTATACATAGAGGTTGAGGACTCTGGTATTGGCATGACGGAACAGGAATTAAAAACTGTTTTCCAAGACTATCAGCAAGCGGGAACTCATAAAAACAAAATGAAAGGAACTGGATTGGGACTGGGCATCGTTCAAAAGCTAGTGAATGAGATGGGAGGGAAACTTGATGTGGAAAGCGAACTCTATAAAGGAACGAGTTTTAAGCTGAATTTTGAATTTGAAAAAGTAGAGGATAGTAGCATCGAGAAAAAAAGAAAGGAGTTTAATTTATCTGATAATTCTTTAAAGGGGAAACATATTTTTATTCTGGATGACGATAAATTGATCGCCAGACTTTATGAAAAACTGTTCCAGCCTTATCATCCTAAGTTAATCGTTTTTACTGATGCTAAACTCGGTTTTGAACATCTTTTGGAGCATCATGATTATGATTTATATTTAATAGATTTCAAGATGCCCTTTATGACTGGTTATGAAGTGCTTGAGAATCTCAAAAAAGAAGGTATTATTTTGAAGAATACCTTGGTTTCGACTGCCAATGTCATGTTAGATGAGACTGAAAAAGGGATGCTAGATAGTTTTGATGCTCAGGTTTTTAAACCAGTAAAACGAGGGATTATCTTGGAAAAGGTTGCAAAACTTCTTCATCTTGACGGCACCGAAGAGTTGTGTTCTACATTGGAAATAAATGAGGAGGGGCAGCCCTTCAATTTTAAAGATCTTATGGTGTATGCAAATGATGATGAAGACCTTTTGAAAGACTTGGTGAAGACTTTAGTTGAAGAAAATGATAAAGAACTTTCCAAATTTAGTTTAGCTTTAAGTGCAAAAGATGATAAGGCTTTAGCTGAAATCATCCATAAGTTGTCTTCTCGCTTTGCTCAAGTAAATGCTAAATCGGTTCAAAACCTTAAAACACTTGAGTTAAATTTAAGAGAGGATACTGGCAAGGCGGATCAAAAAACCTTGGTTGACCTTCATCAATATTGGAAGAACATCAATGAAAAGATGCGAGAATTTATTGACAAAAAAGTTTAAAACTATTTTTTTGCACCACCTTTTGAATTGATATTTAGGCTATTTTTAATTGATTTTATATCTCTTAAATGAATAAATTAATAGTGGTGAGCCAACCCGAAAAATGGCCTATTTCAACAGAACATACGTCCATTATTACTTCTCAAGATTATTTAACAAAGCCAGAGTATGCAAATTTAAAAAACGCGAGAGTTTTTAATCTTAGTGATCAATATAGCTATCAATCTAAAGGCTATTACGTCTCCTTACTAGCAGAAGCTCGCGGCCATCTGGCGGTACCTACTATTAATAATCTCGTAGATTTAGGAGAGAAAAAGCTCGTCAAAATTGTTTCAGAAGAATTTGAAGAAGAGATTCAGAAAAGTCTAAAAAACATCAAGTCACAAGAATTTACGCTCAGTATTTATTTTGGTCAAAATGTAGCTCAAAAGTATAAGGCTTTGAGTACTCTTATTTTTAGGCATTTTCAGATTCCGTTTTTAAGAGTAGTTTTCAAACATTCAACCAAATGGAATATAAAGTCTATCAAGGCAATTTCAATTTCAGAAATTCCAAAAGAGCACTTGGAAAGCATGTATTATTTTGCTTCTCAGTATTTTTCCAAAAAAAGATACGATACACCAAAAGCCAATAAGGCAGAATATGATTTAGCAATTTTGGTCCAGCCCAACGATCCTGCTCCACCAAGTAATGCAAAAGCTATTAAGAAATTCACAGACTTGGCAGAAAAAATGAACTTTTACGTGGAAGTCTTAACTCCAAAGGATTTCTACAGACTTTCTTCTTTTGATGCTCTTTTTATTAGACAAAGCACAGAGGTGAATAACGAAGCTTATGCTTTTGCTAGAAAAGCTTTACAAGATGGTTTAGCTATCATTGATTATCCGGATTCAATTTTAAAGTGCTGCAACAAAGTATTTATGGCGGAAGCGCTTCAAAAGAATGGAATTCCAACGCCTAAAACAGTCATCGTTCATAAAGACAATAAGCACGAAGTTCTTAAAATAACAGGCTTGCCTTGTGTTTTGAAATCACCGGACTCTACTTTTTCTTTTGGAGTAAAAAAGGCAAAAAATGAGGACGAGTTTGAAAGTTTGATGACAGAGATGCTGAAAACTTCAGACTTGGTTATTGCACAAGAATTTACCTTTTCAGAATATGACTGGAGAATTGGCATTTTAGATGATAAGCCTTTTTATGCTTGTCGCTATTTTATGGCGAAAGGACACTGGCAAATTTACAATTGGTCTGCCGATAAAAAGGATGATCAAGATGGAAATGCAGACTGTTTTGCCATTGAAGACGTTCCAGAAAAAGTAATGAAAGCTGCTCTAAAATCAGCTAAAATAATGGGCAAAGGTCTTTATGGAATAGATATAAAAGAAGTCGAAGGAAAGGCTTTAGTTATAGAAATAAACGACAATCCCAATATAGATTTTGGAGTGGAAGATGGCCTTTATGGAGATCTTGTTTACAATACAATTCTTACATCTCTAAAAGACCGTCTTAATTCAAAGCAGGAGTTATGAAATACCATCTTTTTGAAGTCTTCGGGATAGAACTAGAATACATGCTTGTAGATAGCTCTACTGGAAGAATTAAACCTGCAGTAGATGAATTGATGAAGCTTAAAACAGGTCAATTGGTGTCTGATGTGGATAATGGAGCTATAGAATGGAGTAACGAATTGGCGGCCCATGTCATTGAACTAAAGACCAATGGACCGACCAAAGATTTGAATCAACTAGATCTCGAGTTCCATAAAAACATCCTTGAGATCAATAAGTTATTGAAACTAAAAGAGATGGTGCTATGGCCAACGGCTTCTCATCCTTTGATGAATCCAGATTTGGAAATGAAGCTCTGGGAGCATTCTTACAGCGACGTATATGCGCTTTATAACAGAATTTTTGATTGCAAAGGTCATGGCTGGTCCAATGTGCAAAGTATGCACATCAACCTCCCTTTTTATGATGATTTGGAATTCGAAAAACTGCATGCCGCAGTAAGACTTATCCTTCCCATTCTTCCAGCTTTAAGCGCAAGTTCTCCGATTTTAGATAGAAAGAATACCGGTTTTAAAGATGCAAGGATGAATATGTATCTGACCAATCAACAACAAATCCCTGAAATGACAGGTAAAGTTATCCCTGAGCAAGTATTTACTCAGCACGATTATCAAATTAAGATTTTCGACCCTATCAATACTGCTATAGCACCTTACGATAAAGAAAATATCTTGGAGCATCATTTTTTAAATTCCAGGGGAGCCATTGCTAGATTTGATAGGAATGCCATCGAAATTCGGGTCTTAGATTTACAGGAATGTCCGTTGGCAGATATTTCTATCAGCTGTTTTATTGTAGAGGTTTTAAAGGAGTTAGTCGATGAAGTACATTCTAGTCTTATTGACCAAAAGTCGTGGCATGAAAATGACTTGTTTGACATTTTAGAAACCACCATATGTCAAGCTGAAGGAGCTACAGTAATCAATGAAAAATACTTAAAGGTACTTGGCATTAATTCGGAGTCTATGCGAGTTAGTTCTATTTGGACTCATTTGTTTGAAAGAGTGAGTCACCGAATGGACAAGCGACACCAAGACGCTATTGGTCTTATTCTTACAAACGGGAGTTTGTCAACGAGAATTTTAGAAGCTATACAAGATGATTATTCTGAGGCCAATATTCTGCGGGTCTATAAACATCTCGAAAATTGTTTATCTACCAATCAACTTTTTCAATCTTGAAACTGGTCTTGACTTGTGAGCATGCAAATAATGCTTTGCCAAAAAAATATAGATCTTATTTTTCCGAATTCAAGCAAAGATTAAAAACACATCAAGGATACGATCTTGGAGCATTCAGTATATTTAAAAACCTCAAACCTTTAGCTACATTTTCATCTTATTATAACTGGAGTCGGCTTTTGATAGAAGTCAATAGATCCCTTCAGCATTCTCAACTTTTTTCTAGTATTTCAAAATCATTTAGTGAAGAAGAAAAGCGAGAACTTATAGAAGACTATTATAGGCCATATCGAGATGGGATTCAGAAGAAAATACATACTTATATTAAAAAGGGAGAGTCTGTGTTGCATCTGTCGGTTCATAGTTTTACACCAGTTTTGGAGGGAGACACAAGAAATACAGAGGTGGGTTTGCTTTATGATCCCAGAAGATCTGAAGAAAAAAGATGGGCGAGGCATTTTAAAAAGGACTTAAATGCCCATTTATCAGATCAACGAATAAGGATGAACTATCCCTATTTAGGCAAAGCAGATGGCTTTACAACTAGTTTAAGGCAGGAGTTTCAAGAACAATATATCGGAATAGAATTAGAATTAAATCAGAAATTATTTGCAAAAGTAGGACATGGTAAGTATCTTGGTAGAGCACTTTATAAATCTCTACAGAAGAACTTAGATTGGTAAAAGGTGAAATTATTTGTGCTTATCTTAGAAATTATAAATATAGTTTAGGCTTGTGAAATAAGATTTAAAATCGTTTTTGTAAATTAGCCGATTATAAAAAGATAAGGTATGAATAAGAATACTGTTTTAGCTTGGGCTACTTTTATTATGATCATTGTAGGTTTAGGACTAATTGCTTTAGGAGCGTTTAGATATAATGAAATTGCAGGATGGGGTTTTGCTTCGGTAGGGATTGGTTTTTTTGCAATAGCTTGGGTATTTAATGCGCTAAAAGGAAGAGTTTAATAAAGAAAAAGATAAATAATGGCAGATGATAAAAAAGTGATATTCTCCATGTCGGGAGTATCCAAAACATATCCAGGTGAAGATAAGCCTGTTTTAAAGAATATATATCTAAGTTTTTTTTACGGTGCAAAAATTGGGATTTTAGGGCTTAATGGTTCTGGAAAATCTACTTTGATGAAAATAATTTCCGGAATCGAAAAAAACTACCGTGGTGATGTTGTCTTTTCCCAAGACTATTCCGTAGGATATCTTGAGCAAGAACCCGAACTGGATCCTGAAAAAACAGTGCTGGAGATTGTAAAAGAAGGAGTTTCTGATGTGGTAGCGATCTTAGATGAATACAACAAAATCAATGATGATTTTGGGTTACCAGAGGTATATGAAAATGCCGAAAAGATGGAAAAATTAATGGATCGTCAAGCAGCACTTCAAGATAAAATTGACGCTACCAATGCTTGGGAACTCGATAATAAGCTTGAAGTAGCTATGGATGCTTTAAGAACACCCGCTTCCGATCAAAAAATCGAAAATCTATCAGGTGGAGAAAAGCGGCGTGTAGCTTTATGTCGTTTACTTCTTCAAGAACCAGATGTTCTTCTTCTCGATGAGCCAACCAACCACTTAGATGCAGAATCTGTGCATTGGCTTGAGCATCATTTGCAACAATACAAGGGAACTGTTATTGCAGTAACTCACGATAGATATTTTCTGGATAATGTAGCAGGTTGGATTTTGGAACTAGATAGAGGAGAAGGGATTCCTTGGAAGGGAAACTATTCGTCTTGGTTAGATCAAAAATCTAAGCGAATGGCTAAAGAAAATAAGCAAGCTAGCAAACGTCAAAAAACATTGGAGCGTGAGCTAGAATGGGTTAAAATGGCTCCAAAAGGAAGACAATCTAAACAAAAAGCTAGATTGAATAATTATGATAAGTTGATGAGTCAAGACCAAGAAAAGCTAGATGAAAAACTTGAAATTTATATTCCTAATGGACCGCGTTTAGGTAACAACGTGATTGATGCCAGTGGAGTAAGCAAAGGGTTTGATGAGAAGTTATTGTACGACAACTTAAATTTCAAACTTCCTCAAGCTGGTATTGTTGGAGTAATTGGCCCTAATGGTGCTGGTAAAACGACTATTTTTAAAATGATAATGGATGAAATTCAACCTGATAAGGGTGAATTTGTAGTTGGTGAGACTGCTAAAATTGCTTACGTAGATCAAGCTCACTCTAATATTGATCCAGATAAATCCATCTGGGAAAACTTTAGTGAAGGACAAGATCTAGTCATGATGGGCGGTAAAAAAGTTAATTCTAGAGCTTATTTAAGTCGTTTTAATTTTAATGGTAGCGAACAAAATAAGAAAGTTAACAAATTGTCTGGTGGAGAACGCAACAGACTTCATTTAGCAATGACGTTGAAAGAAGAAGGTAATGTTTTGCTTTTGGATGAGCCAACCAATGATCTAGATGTTAACACACTTAGAGCCTTGGAAGAAGGTTTAGAAAGCTTTGCAGGGTGTGCTGTAGTTATTTCTCACGACAGATGGTTTCTAGATAGAATTTGTACTCATATTCTTGCTTTTGAAGGGAATTCTGAAGTTTATTTTTTCGAAGGTAGCTTTAGTGAATATGAGGAAAATAAGAAAAAACGTTTGGGCGGTGATTTAATGCCAAAACGAATTAAATATAAAAAATTGGTTAGATAATATTAAGCGATTTTTTTTAATACAAAAGCTCTCTACTATTTTGTAGAGAGCTTTTGTATTAATCATATAGTTATCTGAATTTCAGTTGATAAGGAGAAACTTAATTATCTTTGTAAAAACATGTGATGAACAAAATTACTTTTTTAGTATTCTGTTTATTAAGTCAGTTTATCTTTTCTCAAAAAGTTATAATAAACGAAGTAGATTCTGATACCCCTGGCGTAGATACTCAAGAATTTATAGAGTTGAGAACTCAAGTTGTAGAGTCACCATTGGATGGGTATGTTCTCGTTTTTTTTAATGGTTCCAGTTCTGGAGCAGACTCCAGTTACTTTGCTATGAGTCTTGACGGTTTTGTGACTGACTTTAACGGATTATTTGTAGTAGGTGGACCTGAACTTACTCCAAGTCCTAACTATCGATTGCTTAGAAATTTCATTCAAAATGGAGCAGATGCTGTTGCTGTCTACAAGGGCAGTGTGGAAGATTTTGAAGAAGGAACTCTCGCCACTATAGATAATCTTGTAGACGCCCTAGTTTATGGGACAAGTGATCCAGAAGATCAAAACTTATTAAATCTCCTTTTACAAACCGAACAAATAGACGAGGATGTGAATGGTAATTCGGACTCAGAATCCATGCAAAGAAACTTTGATGGATCTTGGTTTGTCAGCGCACCAACTCCTAGAATACCAAATGATGGAAGTGGAATAACTCCTGTTTTTATAGACGTCACAACAAGTTCCAATCTTGTCAACGAAGGTGATAGCTTTACCATTGATTTTGAAACTTCAGAACCGTTGATGGAGGAGATCATGATTACTTTCAGTTTGATCAACGGAGGGTTTACTGAAGAGGATTATACAGGACAGACCTCTGTCACTCTTTCCGCAGGTACAAACTCAGGTTCTGTAGCTATTAATCTAGTTGATGATGAGGTAGACGAAGGCGATGAGTTTATCTCCATAGCAGTTGATATTCTTGGTGAGCCCTATATTTTGAATAGTAATTTTATTCAAGTTATTGCCATTGATGATGATTTTACTATTGCCGATTGGGGCACTCCTATTCATCCAACTTTCGATAAAGTCGAGCCCACGGGACCATCTGATTATTTCGAAAGCTTGAATGGAGAATCTGGTCCTAATCTAAGTCAGGCTATACAAGATATCATTGCTGAAGAAGGAGTGGTTAAAATTCATACCTATTCAGATATTATTGATATTCTTAAATCTGCTGATCAAAGCCCGATGAATAGCAACGAAGTCTGGTTAGCCTACAGAGAGGAGTCTAGACCCAAATACCTCTATCAACTTAGTTCATCTGGAACTGGATTTTGGAACAGGGAGCATGTTTATCCTAGGTCCAGAGGTGGTTTTTTTAGTATAGAAGACGATGAGATTGCTACAGGAATTAATGAATGGTGGGTGACCAATGCAGATTCCTTAAGACATGCAAATTCTGATGCTCATGGCCTAAGAGCCACAGATGCTAATGAGAATAGTTCAAGAGGTAACCAACATTTTGGAGAATATATAGGACCCGAAGGAACTCTAGGTAGTTTTAGAGGGGACGTAGCACGAGCTGTATTTTATTTATCTATACGCTTTAATGATCTTTCGGTCGTAGATGGTTTTCCAGATAGCACTGGTCAGCTTGGCGATTTGCAAACCTTATTGCAATGGCATCTAGACGATCCAGTGGATGATTTTGAAATGAACAGGAATAATATAGCGTATACTTGGCAAAACAATAGAAATCCCTTTATAGATTATCCAGAGCTAGCAAGTTATCTCTGGGGAAATAATCAAGGAGAAGTTTGGAACCAGTCCCTTTCAGTAACTCAAAACATGACAGAAGAGATGTTGATTTATCCTAATCCTGCTTCAAATTATATTCAGCTTCAAGGAATTTTAAAAGACTCTCTTATTCAAATGTATTCAATGACAGGTAAAAAAGTTTTGGAGACTAAAGTAAACTCTGGAGATCGGATAGCATTGGAGTTGAGTGCTGGTGTTTACCTCGTAAGAGTTATGTGTAATTCCAAAGTGATGACCAAAAAACTTATCATCAATTAATTCATGTTTCTTAATTATTATAAAAAAGCCGTTATGAAGACGATGGCTTTTTTTTATTTTTATGCAAATTTTGAAAATGAAAGCAACTTACTTTAAACATACATTGAATTTCAAACAACCAAGTGGAACCTCAAGAGGAGTTTTGAAAACAAAAGACTCTTGGTTTATCAAATTTGAGGACGATGTTAAGTATGGAATAGGTGAGTGTGGACTTCTAAAAGGATTGAGTATTGATCCTATAGAAGAGTATGAAGCAACTCTTCATTGGGTGTGTGAAAATATCCATTTAGGCTTAGATGTCTTATATCTTAAATTAGCAGATTATCCTTCTATTCAATTTGGTTTAGAAATGGCGTTCAACTCTTTTTCTTCTTCAAACCCTTATGTTCTTTTTCCTTCAGAATTTACCGAAGGAAAAAAGGGAATGGTCATTAACGGATTGATTTGGATGGGCGAGAAGTCTTTTATGAAATCTCAAATTCAAGAGAAAATCAAACAAGGTTTCAGTTGTATTAAGCTTAAAATTGGGGCTATCGACTTTACATCAGAATTAGACTTGTTGAGGTACATCCGAAGTGAATTTTCAGCGTCAGAAGTCGAATTGAGAGTAGATGCTAATGGGGCATTTTCTAAAGATTCTGCTTTAGAAAAATTAAAGCAACTCAGTGAATTTAATTTACATAGTATCGAACAGCCTATTGCCGCAGGACAATGGGAATCTATGGCGGACTTTTGTAGACAAACACCTCTACCAATTGCTTTAGACGAAGAATTAATTGGCCTTAAAGATGTAACAAAAAAGGAAAAAGCTTTACTAACTATACAACCTCAGTTTATTATTTTAAAACCAAGTCTTATTGGTGGCTTTAAAGGCTCACAGGAATGGATAGATTTGGCAAATAAACACCATATAAAATGGTGGATGACTAGCGCCTTAGAAAGCAATATTGGACTAAATGCGATTTCGCAATTTACATTTATGCAACACAATGAAATGCCTCAAGGCTTAGGAACCGGAAGCCTTTATACAAATAATATGCAAAGTCCCTTAACGGTAGAGGGAGAAAAGATCAAGTACAAACCAGAATACCCTTGGGAAAATAAATTCAATTTATGAAAGATTACATCGCATTAGCATCAAAAGGATATCATGAATGGTGGAGATATCTAGTAGGTGCGTTTTTAATATTCATAATTTGGCAAGTGGGGTCAATCCCTTTTTTAGCTGCTGTTACATATAAATTGATGGCAGAAGGAAATGGTATTTCTGAAATTGGTAATTATGAAGTACAAATGGGTACGTTAGACTCCAACCTCACTTTTTTCTTGATGTTGTTTTCTTTTGCTGTTGGTTTTTTTGGAGTTTGGCTTATAGTAAGATTTTTACACAACCAGAAATTTAAAGACCTCTTAACCACCAGAGCTAAATTTGACTGGAAGCGCGTTGCATTCGGGTTTAGCATCGTTGGTTTTTTTATAGTAATTATGACTATTTTGGACTATGTGATTAATCCAGATGACTATTTATGGAACTTTAAATGGGATCAATTTATCATTCTAGCCATCATTGGTATTATAATGGTGCCTATTCAAGCCACTTTTGAAGAGCTTTATTTCAGAGGGTATTTTATGCAAGGTTTAGGCGTTATTTTTAAAAACCGATGGTTGCCTCTTATAGCAACCTCACTGGGGTTTGGACTTCTACATCTTGGAAATCCAGAAGTTGGAAAACTCGGGTATATCATTATGGTAAGTTATATTGGTACGGGTTTTCTTTTGGGAATTATGGCGCTAATGGATGAAGGTTTAGAACTATCAATTGGTTATCACGCCGGGAATAATTTAATTACAGCTTTGCTGGTTACCGCAGACTGGACTGCTTTTCAGACAGAGTCAATTTTGATTTATACGGAAGAACCCATGGTAGGTTTTGATGTCTTTTTTCCAGTTCTTATCGTTTATCCTATTTATTTATTGGTAATGGCTAAAGTTTATAAATGGAAAAACTGGAAATCTAAACTTTTTGGAAAGGTGATTTTGCCTGAATCAACACGATAATGTAAATTTAACATTTTAATATTGATTATTGTATTTATAATATCTAGTATTGGTATGACAAAATAAAACAATGATGGTCAGTACTCCTTTTGCAATACATCCTAATTTCAAAATTAATGGGATTCATTTTGATAGAAATGAATTGTATTCAGTTGCCTATAGTTATGTAAAAGAAGGTGAGGCTTATGAAGAAAAAATTGGAGATTTTTTAATCGATTGGCTTAATGATGATTATGATACAATTAAAGTAAGAACTTCTGGGTCTACTGGAGATCCTAAAGTCTACTTTATAGACAAACAAAAGATGGTTAATAGTGCCTTAGCTACAGGTAAATTCTTCAAAGTAAAAGAGGGCACCAAAGCTTTACTCTGCTTACCTGCAGATTATATTGGTGGCAGAATGATGCTGGTTCGAGCAATGATTTTAGGATGGGATTTGGACATTGTAGAGCCTAAATCCAACCCCCTAGATAATCTTTTTAAAACCTATGATGTCTGTGCTATGACTCCCTTTCAAATGGACTATTCTTTAGGGAGATTGCATTTAATTAAAAAATTAATTGTTGGCGGTGGCACCGTTTCTGAACATCTTATTGGTTTAATCCAAGGTATACCCGCCAAAGTTTTTGAAGTTTATGGGATGACAGAAACCATTTCTCATATTGCAGCCAGAAGGCTAAATCCTAAAAAGGATAATAAAGAAAAGCGTCCTTTTAAAGCTTTACCTAATGTAAGTATTTCAAAAAACGAGGATAATTGTCTTATTATAAAAGCACCAAAAATTTTAGAAGAAGAGCTTCAGACGAACGACATCGTTGAGGTTTTAACTTTTAAAAAATTCTATTGGAAAGGAAGGTTGGATAACATCATCAATTCTGGGGGCGTTAAAATATTTCCAGAATCTGTTGAAGAAAAACTTCAAAAACGTATTACTCAACGTTTTTTTATAGCTGGTTTAGCAGATGATTCTTTAGGTGAACAAGTGGTTTTGTTTGTAGAAGCTCCCCAAAACGAAAAGTTCTTAAGCGATTTAAAAGAGGTCGTCAAAAAACTAAAGACATTTGATAAATATGAAAGGCCTAAAAATGTTTATCTCATAGAAAAGTTTGAAGAAACTCCTTCTGGTAAAATTCATCGTCAAAAGACCTTAAAAAAATTGATGGGGTAAATGCCCATTTTATTTGACTTGGATAATAGTTATATAGTATCCATATTTATTGATGGCCAAATCTCCAAGATCTTCCAATTCTACTTCAATCTTTTTCCAATTGTTGTCTATAACTGCTCTTGATAATTGACCTTCTTCAACATTCTGAAAATCAATAGGCATTTTAAAATTTTCAACATCTGTTTTCCAACGTAGATATAGTGTTTTATTCTTATCAAATTTAAGTTGCAATTCAGGAATAGAACTGTATTTGAGGTATTGGTCGAAAATAGGTTTGAGATTAAGTTCGGTCCTGCTGTTGTAGAAATTGATAACATCGTTTGCTTGGATGGTTTGATACTTAAACGTTTTATGAAATTCTTTTAACAGACTCCACCATTTTTCATCGTTATCAATGACGCTTCTCAGTGTATTGAGCATATTAGCTCCTTTGTAGTACATATCTCCAGAACCTTCATGATTTACTCCATATTTACCTATTATAGGCCTATCGTTCGCTATAATATCTCTAAGGCCGTATAAATACCTTATCGCTTCTTTTTTACCAAACTCACATTCAACAAAAACAGATTCTGCATAGGCTGTAAAGCTTTCATGTATCCACATATCCGCTATATCTGCTGCAGAGACGCTATTTCCAAACCACTCGTGAGCAGATTCGTGGATGATAATAAAGTCCCATTTAAGACCAATTCCAGTTTTGGAGAGGTCAGTGCCCAAATACCCATTTTGGTAGCCATTTCCATAAGCTACAGCACTTTGATGTTCCATCCCTAAATAAGGAGTTTCCACTAGTTTGAAGCCGTCCTTTTGAAATGGATAGTCTCCAAATTTTTCATAAAAACAATCCATCATAGGGTGAACTTGTTGGAACTGTTGCTTTGCTTTGTCCAAATTTTCTTTTAGAACATAATAATCTAAAGACAACTCGTTATACTGGTCTTTAAAATGAACATAATCAGCAATATTCAACGTGATATTATAGTTGTTAATAGGGTGTTCTACTCTCCAGTGCCACTGTGTATAACCATCTTCTATGGCTGTTTCAGCAATTAATCTTCCGTTGGAAACATTCATAAGTCCATTGGGAACACTCACTTTTATATCAACAGACTCTGGTTCATCGCTTTGGTGGTCTTTATTAGGATACCATAAACTCGCCCCTGTTCCTTGAACAGCTACGCCTATAAAGGGCTTATCATTACTATCTTTAGAAAAAACAAAACCACCATCCCAAGGAGCATTTTTCGCAACCTTTGGATATCCTGAATAATAAAATTTGAGGTTTTGGACAGAATTCTTTTGAAGTGACTTATCGAAATTGATAAAAACCGCATTGAACTCTCTCTCATAATTTAGAGATTTACTTTCAAAAATAACAGAGTCAATCTTCATATTTTGAAATAAATCCAATTGTATGCGCTTGGTCGAAGCTCTGACTTCAAATTCAATTTCATTAAAACCCTGAATATATCTTTTCTCTGGATTTACTTTAATGTCCAAGGTATAAGAGAGTACATCAAAACTTGTGCGTTCTGCGCGTAAACCTCCTCTTAAAGTATCTGCTCTGCTAAATAGTTCTTGATCAGCATTCACTATTTGTGAGTGCATTGTTAAGGGGAAACAGAAGATGAAAAGGAAAATGTATATTCGTTTCATAAGAAATTTAATATCAGATTTATTACAATAATACTATGAAAAAAATTACTTTTATTCTGCTATCCTTTGCATTTTTATCCTGTGGAAGCGATAGTCAACTCGTCGATGGTAAAGTCACAACTCAAACTGACGAACCTTTGGAAAATGTCTTGGTACAGGTTATGGGTACCGATCTAAATTCCAAAACAAATTCTAATGGCTCTTTTAGAATAAATACCAAAAATAGGGGAGACGAGCTTATTTTTACGCATCCCACTTATGAGATGCTCAGATTAACAATAGACGAAAATCAAGAGGTTATTCAAGCTAAACTCATAAAAAAGAATAGCCCAGAGCTAGAGAAATAAATCTATTTTCCCCTGATGCACCATTGAAAGCAACGGCATCTGTAAATCCAAAATTATACCTAGCATCTACACGAAGTCCAGAACCCAAGCTCAAACCCAGTCCAACGGCTCCAGAAATGTCTACCTTTTCTGATCCTAAGATATCTTTCTCGTTTAAAAGATAGCTAAATTGTGGACCAAACTGTATATTAAAAATTCTTAAAAAGTGCAATTTGGCGAGAACAGGAACCAAAACGTAGTCCGTTTCAATATCATTTTGATTAAAACGACCCCCTTGTTGAGAAAAAAGAACTTCTGCCTGAAGTCCTAGGGTGTTGAACCGAGCTCCAACAAAAACACCTCCTGTAAAGCCTAATCTTCCGTCAGAATCTAGATTTGATATAGATGCATAATTAACACCTCCTTTTATTCCCAAATCTAAACTTTGAGCACTAAGCTGAAATGAACAAAAGAAAACAAATACTAGGACAACACTTTTTATAACATTTTTCATAATTAAAAGTTTTTATAACAACGGTTTTAAATTTAGTTTAGTTTAACAAAGCAGATAAAATTGTATCCAACTCATCTGTACTTAAATTAATTTCAATAATTCTACCTTTCTCATCGATTAGATAATATTGAGGGAGATGAATAATCCCCATATCAGAAGACATTTTACCTGTAAATCCTTTTTCAATCCTATAGGACTCCCAAGGCAAAGAGTCCTCCATAACCGAAGATGTCCAATCCTGTTGATTAGTATCTAAAGATATGCTTATAATTTCAAAGTTCTTAAAATTATATTTTTCATAGATTTCCTTCAATTTATTGTTCTGAAGTCTGCATTTTTCACACCAACTGTTCCAAAATTGAATTAGAGTATACTGAGCTAAATGGGATTTGAATTCAACTGCTTTAGAGTCTATAGATATTAATTCATAGTTAGGAATTTCATTTCCTATCTGAAAAACTTTTCGTTTGTTTTGGTAATTTTCTAAAATAGCGACATCATTTGGGTTCAGCTCATCAACATCCAAGTTAGAATATAAGCCTCTAATGTCATTAAATAATAAATTTTGCTCCATTGCTATTTGTGAAAGTACCTTTCCTAAATAGTCATGATTTGGATACTTTTTAATTAAACTGTCCATCTTTGAGTAGAGAGCATCTCTGCTTTTCTTGGATTTGGAAAAAGATTTGAAATAGGTTTCTATTTCTTTTTTTAGAGTTGGAGTTTTACCTCCGCTCACTTGCTTAGTTTCGTAGAGCTTAAAATTTTGTCCGTCTATGGTTTCTTCATCAATAAGAATGTCAAAAAGAAGTGTATCGTTTTCTAAATAAAAAACATCTGAGGTAGAGATCGAATCAAATTTGAATTGAAAGGCCTTAGGAGAAGATACTTCTCCTATAAGCTGAAAGCTATTATTAATCACTTTAGCACTGTCTAGAGCACCATCAAAACGGATATAAATGTAGTCTTCAAAATCCCCATTGATACTCCCTTGAACTAAAAAAGTTTGTTTATTGCTGGTTTTTTTTAGAGGTTGCATACAGCCAATTAAAGCTAACGCAAAACCGAGGTAAAGTATATTTTTATTCATAATAGCAAAAATACTATAAAAAAAAGGTTGCTGAGAACTCACCAACCTTTAAAATAAATGAATTATAAATCTATTTAGTCAAAATCGTTAATGTGTTCACTTAAGTCGTAAACTTTAGCTTTTGGCAAGATAGATTCTATAATACTACTTCCCGTAGCACTTCTATACCCCCCAGCACAATGGACCATAATAGGTTTATCTGTAGGAATATTTTTAGCCGAAGCTCTCAATTCGTTAAGAGGGTAATTCTTGGCAGAATCAAATTTTTGAGAGTCTTGAAACTCGTTTACATTCCGGATATCAATAATGGTATAGTGATCTGGATGTTGTTTAAAATCTGTGTAATCTAAATCAATAGAAGACCTGAAACTTGCCTGGCCAAGCGTTAAGACCGCTTTTACTTGGGATTCGTATCCTATTTTAGCAATTCTAGATAGAATTTCATCGTAATCTGAAATAGAGTCTAATACTAGGTAGAATTGTTCGTTAGGTTGAATTATTGCTCCAATCCAAGTTTCAATTTTATCATTTTCAGACCTGGCCATTATATTGAAACTTTTTGCCAAATGGTTGGCTTTATAAACTGCTTGGGGACGAGTATCTATGACTGGTGCGTCTGCATCAAAAGATTCCACGTTCAGGTGAACAGGAATATCAGAAATAGACTTCCTAAATACAGCAGCCCCTGTTTTATTGATATCTACATTATGCCCAAAGTAAGAAGGAATAAATGGTTGTCCATCTAAGATTTCACTTACAAACTCTTCTTCGGTTTGCTTTTGAAAAGCCCAGTTACCTATACGCTCATTACCTAATGTACTTGTGGTATCTGAACTCATGTTTTTACCACATAAACTTCCAGCTCCATGGGCAGGATAGACCCATACATTATCGGATAGGTGATTGTATTTGGTAGTCATTGTTTTATACATAGCCTGCGCCAGTTCTTTTCGCTTTGCAGTCATATTTCCTGCTTTTTCTCTTAAATCTGGTCGGCCTACATCCCCAATAAAGAGAGTGTCTCCTGTAAAAATAGCTTCTTTAGTAGTGGCTTTGTCCACAGCATGAACTGTTATTCCATCTGGAGAATGTCCTGGCGTGTGGATACATTTAAAAGTGATGCCATTCATTTTAAGTTCTTCACCTTCATCAAAACTTTGGTGAGGATAATCTGCCCCCACCAATTTACTCACATAAATCGCAGCACCAGTTTCTTGATGTATTTGCAGGTGACTACTCACAAAATCAGCATGAGGATGCGTCTCAAAGACAGCAACTATTTTTGCTTTTTGCTCTTCTGCATAGTCATAATAAGCTTGTGGATCTCGCGCGGGATCTACAAGTGCCATTTTTCCATCGCTTATAATAGCGTAAGATAAATGTGATAAGGGTTTGTCGTTATATTGTTTAATGGTCATAGCTGCTTTTTTAAATTATTGATTTAATTTTCCAGTAGCACAACTTATAAAAGACTTAGCTTTATTAAAATAAGTATTAGTCTCTCCCATTATAGGGTATCCTAAAACTTTCAGCTTTTCTTTGACTTGGCCTACTGTAGATCGATTGTTGAAATTATAAGAAATCCTGTCGTTTTCAACATCTATTTCTAGTTGAGAAACATCTTCTAAAGTTTGTAAATTTTTTGTAATTGTATGGGCACAGCCACCGCATTTCAAATTCTGGATTACCACTGTAGTTGTCATGATTTTATCTAATTTTTTAATTTTAATCTCTTCATAATAAATTCAATAGTAAACATTTCTATTTTAAATATATTGAATAGTATTTTAAAAGACTCACTAAATTTTAAACAAATAAACAGCATCTAAACAAAAAAGACAGTAACAAAAGTTACTCACTATCCAATGTTTAATAATTTAATAGAATTCCTGTTAAGTTTGATTTTGTTGATCTTTTCTAGTTGTTTTAAAAGTCTTGAAATAACAACACGACTTGTATGTAGGTCGTAGGCAATATCTTGGTGGGTTATTTTAATCTCTGAATCAACATAGTATTTGGATTTGTTTCTAAGATAGTCTAACAAACGCTCATCCATTCTTTTAAAGGCTATATTATCTATGGTTTCAAGAACCTCCATTAAACGTTCATGGTAGCTATTAAAAATAAAGTTTCTCCAAGATTTGTATTTTCCCAACCATTCTTCCATCTTTTCAATAGGAATCATCAATAAATCCGAATCGGTTTCTGCTACAGCTTTTATTTCACTAATGGCAGAACCAGTACAGCAAGAGAGAGTCATAGCACAGGTTTCTCCTTTTTCTAAAAAATATAGCATAAGTTCAAAACCATCTTTGTCTTCACGCATCACTTTTATAACACCGTCTAGTAATAATGGCATAGCCTTCATGTACTGTCCAGGGCGAATCAATTCTCCTCCAGCTTCGATAGATTTTATAATTCCAACCTCATTGATTTCTTGAATCAACTTCTCCTCAAATATATGTCCGTAGTTCCTTTTTACTTGATCTGTCATACTTCTTAATGTATTTTTGCTAAAATATAATTATTGAAACTTTTATTAATGGCTTATTATAAAATTTTTAAACCATACGGCATGTTAAGTCAATTTGTTTATAACCAAAAGCGACGCAAAAATAAGAGATTATTAGGTGAGCTTAGCGATTTTCCTGAAGGAATAATGTCGGTGGGTCGATTGGATCAAGACTCTGAAGGTTTATTGTTTTTGACAACAGATGGTAAATTTAGCCATCATATTACTTCCTCTGGAATGGAAAAGGAATATTGGGTGCAGGTGGATGGTATAGCAAAAAAAGAGCATGTTGAAAAATTGTCTAAAGGCTTAAAGATTAGTATCTATGGTAAACCTTACCAGACATTGGCTTGTCAAGTTAAACTGATGGAACCACCTCAAGATTTACCAAAACGCGCTAAAGATATTCGAAATGAAAACGATCATGGAGTAACCTCTTGGTTGTCTATCACGCTTACTGAAGGTAAATTTAGACAAGTAAGAAAAATGACTGCCAAAATTGGTCTTCCAACTCTTAGACTAGTTCGCTATCGAATAGGAGAGCAAACCATTGAACAAATGCAAGCAGAAGAAGTGATCGAAATGCACCCATAATTTACCACCAGACCACAAAACATTTAAACGTGTTTTCCTTTTCGTCTTTTCTAAGCAGCATGGGAGATTGGTTTTGCTCCACCAAGTAATGAAGCTGTATTAAAATTTTGGAATAAGAGCGCCAAAGGGTATGCTGACTTTCATCTGTAAACCAATTGATTTTTTTGGGTATATAAAATTTATGATCTTTCCAGGGCTTGTCTAAAAATTCATCCAAGGTATAATAATAGCCAGAAATGCAACTGAGATTCGTCTTATGGAACCTTACATGACTATTTTCGGGTAGAAACAATATGGCTTTAAAGCAAAGTTTTTGCTGAATTTTCCATGGGTCTAATTCAAGCTTATGCAAAGTGGCTTCAGCATCTGGATGGTATAATAATGGAAATTGTTTAGTTTTTAATTTCTCTGCCTTATCGATAAATCGGTCGCGTCTATTAGGACCTATCCAGCAAAAATCTGGATCTTCGTGAAGGCCATCATCAAATAAATAAATCTTATTCACTAATTCTATATGGACAACTTTACCAGTGTCATTATCAAAACAGATAAAATCGAACTCGCCAAGAGTTGTTTTGTCTTTTATGATTTGAAGACTATAAGCGATCTCTCTATAGCGTCTGGACTGTTTCAGATATAATTGAAAAAATACTTCAGCGCGCTTTCCTAAAAAGCTGAAGGCTCTAGCCTTTTCAAAAGGAAAATTTCCTAAGGGTGTAGCCTTTGGATTTAGAATGGGTTGCATTGCAAGGATCTTTGTCTCTGGAAGTTGATTTACCATCAATCCAGTTTTCAAAAATCCTTGGTATTGCTTTAGAATTTGTGAATCCGAATCTTTACTATCCAAGCTCTAGGGCTATTTTTATCATGTTATTAAATGTTGATTCTCGTTCTTGTGCTGTACTTTGTTCTCCAGTAATCAAAGAATCAGAGATGGTTAAAATAGCTAATGCATCGACGTTGTGTTTGGCGGCGATAGAATATAAGCCAGCGGCTTCCATCTCCACACAAAGTACGTTGTAGGCAGCCCATTTTTCATAATCCAAAGGATCGTCCGTATAGAAAAAGTCTGATGACAAAACATTTCCTGCTTTAAATGAGATTTTTTGATCTCTAGCAGTCTTTATCGCTTTATCAAATAAATTAAAACTTGCGGTTGGAGCAAAATCTCCACCATTAAACCGATTTCTATTTAAAGAAGACGAACTAGACGCCGCCATAGCAATAATAACATCTCCCATTTTCACGTCCTGTTTTATGGCTCCAGCACTTCCTACACGTATGAGGTTTTTTACTCCAAATTCCGAAATTAATTCATGGGCATAAATACTTATAGACGGAATACCCATACCAGTTCCTTGTACTGAAATTTTACGACCCTTATAAGTACCAGTATACCCAAGCATCCCCCTAACTTCGTTATAACAACTGATATTTTCTAGATAAGTTTCTGCAATCCATTTTGCCCTTAAAGGGTCACCAGGTAGGAGTATCGTTTCTGCGATCTCTCCTTTTTTGGCATTAATATGTACACTCATTTTTTTGATTTTTAGTAATTAGTGGATGAAGACGTTCCTTCTACTATAGCAATTCCTGAAGAAGCTCCAATTCGTGTTACACCTATATTTATGTAGTGTTGAGCGGTTTTAGAATCCCTAATGCCTCCAGACGCTTTAATCTGAACTCGACTTGAGATGTTTTCCTTCATGATTTGGACAGCCTTTAGCGTAGCCCCATGACTGCCAAATCCAGTAGAAGTCTTCACAAAGTCAGCGCCTGCTTGTTCAGCTATCAGGCAAGCTTCAGCAATTTCTTCATCTGTAAGATTGCAGATCTCTAAGATCACTTTTAAGATATGAGTTCCTATACAATTTTTGACAGCTTGTATATCGTTTTCAACATATTGAAATTCTTTACTCTTCAACTGCCCTTGATGGAGAACCATATCAATTTCTGAGGCACCATCCTTAATGGCTTGTTTGGCTTCTTCAACTTTAGATTTTGTAGAGGTCGCTCCTAGGGGGAATCCTACAACGGTGCACACTTTAACGTCGGACTTTTCTAAGATCTTTGCGGCGGCACTCACATAACTTGAGTTGATGCAGACCGTTGCAAACTTATAAGCAATGGCTTCTTCACATAACTTATGAATTTGTGCTAAAGTGGCTTCAGCATGCAATAAGGTATGGTCTATATAGGTGTTTATCATAAATGAAAAATTTGAGTAAAGGTAAGAGAATGAATTTATTTTAATAAACAGAAGTGCCTGATAATATAACTTTAAACCAAGTTTGCAGTATTCAAAATATAGTGTACTTTTGCACCCATTAAATTAAAATGTAAAATTATGAATCATTATGAAACTGTTTTCATCTTGAATCCCGTTTTATCTGAAGACCAGATAAAGGAAACAGTGAAGAAATACGAAGATTTTCTTGTTTCTGAAGGTGCCAAGATGGTGAACAAAGAAGATTGGGGGCTAAAAAAATTAGCGTACCCAATTCAACACAAAAAGAGTGGATTTTACCACATGTTTGAGTACGAGGTAGTAGGACCTACTATCGAGCCTTTAGAAGTCATGTTTAGACGAGACGAGCGTATGATGCGTTATCTAACTGTTAAGCTAGATAAACATGCTATCGATTGGGCTAAAGAACGAGTTAAACGAATTAAAACCGGCGCGTAATTATGGCAACAATTGAAGAACAATCAAAAGGAAAAAACGATGGTGAGATTAGGTATCTTACCCCGTTAGATATTGAAACAAAAAGTAAAACGCGTTTTTGTCGTTTTAAAAGAGCAGGTATTAAGTATGTAGATTACAAAAATGCCGACTTCTTGATGGAATTTGTAAACGAACAGGGTAAAATTTTACCAAGACGTTTAACAGGTACATCTTTAAAATACCAAAGAAAGGTTTCTCAAGCTATCAAACGTTCGCGTCATTTAGCTTTGATGCCATATGTAGGTGATTTATTAAAATAAAAAGGCAGAAAAATGGAAATTATACTAAAAAAAGACGTTGACAATGTTGGTTTTACCGACGATCTTGTATCTGTGAAAAACGGATACGGACGTAACTTTTTAATTCCTCAAGGTGTTGCTGTATTAGCGACTCCTTCTGCGAAAAAAGTGTTGGCAGAAAATATAAAGCAGCGCGCTTATAAAGAGAAAAAAGTTATTGATGAGGCTAAAACTCGTGCTAACAAAGCAAAAGAGCTTGACCTTAAAATCACTTCAAAAACTGGAGCTGGAGATAAACTGTTTGGTAGTATTACTACTTCAGACCTTAAAGATTACCTAGCGAAACACGAAGTAGATATCGATAAGAAATTCATTACTATTCTTGGTGGAAACATTAAGCGTTTAGGTCAATATGACGCTAAACTAAGATTCCACAGAGATGTTATATTAGATTTTTCATTCGAAGTAATCACTGAAAGCTAATGTTTTTAAAAAGATTCTAATAAAAAAAGCTGACTCCCAAACGAGTCAGCTTTTTTTATTTCCATAACTTAAATTTCAAACACAATTTACAATGAAGAAAAATTACTTTTTAATTATTTTATTTTTAATCGGTTTTGCAAGTACTGCTCAAGTGACGACCTCTACCATGTCAGGTTTAGTAAAAGACGATACTGGCCTTACGCTTCCCGGAGCAAACATCGTTGCTACTCATGTTCCCACAGGATCTGTATACGGAGCAATGACCAATCTCGATGGAAGATTTAGAATCAATAACATGAGAATAGGTGGGCCTTATACAGTGGCTATTTCTTATGTTGGTTTTGAAACTAGGATCTTAGAAAATATCAACCTTGATCTTGGCGAAACTTTCAATATTGAAGCGACCTTACTTATTTCTTCTAATGCCTTAGATGAAGTCACCATTACCGTATCTGAAAATCCTACGTTCTCAAGTCAAAGAACTGGAGCTGCAACTCAAGTCACTAGTAGAGATTTAAAAGGCCTGCCTACCATTTCCAGATCAGCTCAAGATTTCACAAGGCTAGAGCCTACAGCAAGTGGAAACTCTTTTGGAGGTAGAAATGATCAATTCAACAATTTCACGTTAGATGGAGCTGTTTTCAATAATCCTTTCGGATTGGATTCACCAACTCCTGGTGGTCAAACAGGCGCTCAGCCTGTCTCCTTAGATGCTATTGAGCAAATAAAGGTAACCACAGCACCTTATGATGTTACACTTTCTGGTTTTACAGGAGCTTCTGTGAACGCAGTGACAAAGAGTGGTGATAATACCTTTAAAGGAACGGTATATTCTTTTTTTAGAAATGAAAATTTAACCGGTGGTAAAATTGAAGGTCAGGACGTTCCCAAGGCAGATCTAGAGCAACTACAATATGGTGTGAGTATTGGAGGGCCAATTGTTGAAAATAAATTATTTTTCTTTGCCAATTTTGAAAAAGATGATCGTACTGATCTTGGATCTCCATTTTCTCCAAATAGAGGTACAGGAGCTATTAATGAGTCTAGAGTTTTAGCTTCAGATATGATTGCGGTTTCTCAAGCTTTGTCAGATTTAGGCTACGATACAGGACGTTTTGAGAACTTTAATTTCAATTCAGAATCTACCAAGGGAATTATTAAATTGGATTGGAATATCAATCAAAATCACAAAGCTGCTTTTATCTATAATTTCTTAAAAGCATCAAAAGATACTCCAGCCAATAGAACAGCTTTAGGCTTTAGAGGTCCTAGTCCTTCGGTTATTCAATTTGAGAATTCAGCCTATGAAATCAATAATAACCTCGATTCTTTTCAATTTGAATTGAATTCAACGTTTGGGAATGTTTCTAATAAATTTCAAGCCGGTTATACTTATTTTGATGACTTTAGAAGTCCATTTTCCACTCCAGCACCTCCTATTACCATACAAGATGGGAACGGATCCAACTACATCATTGCTGGACACGAACCTTTTTCTATCAATAATGAATTGCAACAAAAGGTTTTTCAAGTGACCAATAATGTCAATATTTTTGTGGGGGACCACTCCATAACTATTGGTGGATCTTTCGAAAGATTTGAATTTGATAACTCCTTTAATTTAGGGGGCTATGATAATTTCGGTAATCCTAATGGATATTATGGAACATTTCTAGGAGGAGAATATCCTTCGGTCAATGCATTTCTAACAGATGCGAGTGCAGGAGCTCAAAGTGCAATTGCTCAAAATCTAGCTTTTGCTCAATCCACTTTCGATTCTAGAAATGCCAATGGAGTTGGAAACGACGGAGGTTGGAGACTCTCTGAAACCAATGTAGGTCAGCTGTCTTTTTATGCTCAAGATGAATGGAGTATGACCGACAATTTCAAGCTCACTTTTGGTTTGCGTTTAGACAAACCCTTATATTTTGACACCGATGAGAAGATTCAAGAATATATAGATATCGATAATGGCGCTTCAGTGGATCCAACAACGGTCTATTTTGATCCTGAAACCAATGCAGAAACGACTTTAAATTCAACTCAATTACCTACAGATCAATTCTTAATATCTCCTAGAATGGGTTTCAACTGGGATGTTAGAAATGATAAAACCCTTCAAATCCGTGGTGGAACAGGAGTGTTCACTGGTAGATTACCTTTTGTTTGGATCGGTAATCAAGTAAGTGGAGCCGATCAGGGATTTTTCCAAATCGTAGATCCAGATTTTAAATTTCCACAAGTTTGGAGAACTAATATTGGATTAGATTATAAATTTGAAAATGGACTTATTGCAAGTACAGATATTTCTTATACGGAAGACATCAATGCTGCACATGTTCAAAACTGGGGACTCAAAGAGCCAACAGGAACTTTGGAAGGCGTAGACAGCAGAGCTATCTATAGAGCAGCAGATAAGGGCGAAAATGATGCGTATGTCTTTACAAATTCCAATAAAGGACGCATTTTTAATGCAGTAGGAACTTTGAAAAAGTATTTTGATAATGGTCTCTATGTTAGCACATCTTATAGCTATTTGAATGCTAAAGATGTAAACTCTATAGAAGCTGAAATTACAGGAGATGC
The DNA here is from genome assembly GCF_000153485.2 of Psychroflexus torquis ATCC 700755. Taxonomy (NCBI): domain Bacteria; kingdom Pseudomonadati; phylum Bacteroidota; class Flavobacteriia; order Flavobacteriales; family Flavobacteriaceae; genus Psychroflexus; species Psychroflexus torquis. Next base: position 3,922,201 of record NC_018721.1, read on the forward strand.
TTTTACCTTTAACCCAACAGTAGGAAATGCTAATAATGATGCGTTAGGCTTTTCTAAATATGGAGATACGCATAGGTTTATAGCTGTTATTTCCAAAAATTGGCAATACGGGAAGAGTAATCAATGGGAAACAACAGTATCTAGTTTTATAGAGTATGCTCAAGGTGGACGTTATAATTTTACCTACGGAGGAGATATTAATAATGATGGGTCAGATAGAAATGATTTGCTTTATATCCCTACGGTTCAGGAGTTAGATCAAATGACTTTTTCTGGTCTTGGACAAGCTGAGGCTTTTAATACTCTTATTGAAAATAACGATTATATGAGTGATAATAGAGGAAGTTATTTTGGACGTTATGGTGCTAAAGCCCCATGGAGAAGTACAGTGGATATTAAAATACTTCAAGATTATAATTTTAAAGTTAACGATACAAAATTCAACACAATCCAGATAAGTCTTGACATTTTGAACTTTGGAAATTTATTGAATTCAGATTGGGGTGTCGTTCAAGAACCATTTAATCAACAGCCTATAGGGGTGGTTGTGGATCCTGCGACCAATGAACCTGTATATACTTACAATGAGAATAGAGTAGATACCTTTGCCGTTAACACAAGTTTACTCTCTAGATGGAGAATGCAAGTTGGGTTGCGTTACATTTTTTAAAATAAAACAATGAACAAAAGGAAGATCGGTAGACCAACTACCGATCTTTTTTTATTTTTGCAATTATGAAATACGAAAGACTTACACAGGAACAGCTTAAGGAAATGAACAAAGAATTTATTAATTTCTTGGCAAGCCAATCTATCACCAATGAAGAATGGGAGGATATCAAAACCAACAAACCGCAGGTGGCAGAAGATGAATTGGATGTATTTAGCGATTTGGTTTGGGAAGGGGTGTTGAACAACGTTAACTACCTAGAACATTTCTCTCCACAGCAGTTGTTTCTTTTTGAATTTACAGATCAGCATATAGATCTTATAGGCATTAAAATTCAAAACGAAACTGTCGATATCAATACTAAACAAGGTTTCCAATGGCTTAGGGATAACTTATTGAATGAGGATGTACATATCTACACGTCTAGAAAAGCTTTAAGTGAGGACAGAAATAAGGATATTTTTGCACTGATTAAACAAGGAGCACACATTACCAAAGGCAAACTTTATCACTATTTTAGTGGTATGGTTGAAAAGTAACTATATTTTAGCTTTTTTATAATTTTTAGAACAACACATGGCAAGCAAGGCTTCAATACCAAAAGGGACTCGTGATTTTTCTCCACTTGAAGTGAGCAGAAGACACTATATTATCTCTGCAATTGAAAAGCATTTTAAAACCTTTGGCTTTCAACCTATAGAAACTCCAACATTCGAGAATTCTGAAACCTTGATGGGAAAATATGGTGATGAAGGAGATCGTCTTATTTTTAAGATATTGAATTCTGGGGACTTTTTAAGAAAATTAAATTCAGATGTTTATAGTTCTCAAGATAGCCTGAAACTATCGACTCAAATCTCAGAAAAGGCCCTTAAGTACGACCTTACTGTTCCCTTTGCACGGTATGTGGTACAACACCAAAACGAAATCGACTTTCCGTTTAAACGCTATCAAATTCAATCTGTATTTAGAGCAGATCGACCTCAGAAAGGAAGATTTAGAGAGTTTTTACAATGCGATGCCGATGTAATTGGGAGTGATAGTCTATGGCAAGAAGTGGAATTTATTCAGCTTTATGATGCTGTATTTTCAAGTTTAGGCTTAGAAGGGGTGACTATTAAAATGAATAACAGAAAAATCCTTTCAGGACTAGCAGAAGTCATTGAAGAAAGTGACAAATTGGTAGATTTTACGGTAGCTCTTGACAAGTTGGATAAAATAGGGGAGGAGGGCGTGAAAAAGGAAATGCTTGACAAAGGAATTTCTGAAAACGCTCTTAAAAACATTCAGCCTATTTTTAGCCTTGAAGGTGATTTTTCAACAAGGATTAAGCTTTTAAAATCTTTACTTTCTAATTCTGAAGTAGGGCAAAAGGGAATTCAAGAACTTGAATTTATAGAAAAGGCCCTTCAGTCCCTGCCTCTCAAGATGGCTAAATTGGACTTGGATGTGACTTTAGCTCGCGGACTCAATTACTACACGGGAGCTATTTTTGAAATTTCTGCCCCAGAAAAGGTCAAAATGGGATCGATAGGTGGCGGTGGAAGATACGACGATCTCACCGGTATTTTTGGGCTGAAGAATAAGATGAGTGGAGTAGGAGTTTCATTTGGACTAGATAGGATTTATCTAGTCTTGGAGGAGTTGGATTTATTTCCAAAGGCTATAGAGGAATCAACAAAAGTCTTGTTTATAAACTTTGGTGAAGAAGAAGCTTTGTATGCTTTAAAGGCGGTTAACGCTCTAAGAACTTCTTCTGTAGCGGCTGAATTATATCCCGATGCTGCTAAAATGAAAAAACAAATGACTTATGCTGATAAACGAAATATTCCTTATGTGGTTTTAGCGGGAAGTACTGAAATGGAATCTGAAGTTTATAATTTTAAAGACATGAACTCTGGAGAACAAGAATCATTTAATCTAGAAGAATTAATAAATAAACTATCAAATTAGTAATGATCTTAACTTTTAACGCTTCATTAGATAATTTAAATGTGAATTTATATCTATATTTAATGAAAAATTATGGGATCAACTGATAAATATAACGGCATTAGACCTAAGAAAGATGGAGGAAAAGCTGAAAATGAATTGCATTTAGCTGATATGCATGGTGATGGTGTTCATTTTGATAGAGAACTTTTAGCAAAAGCAAAGCTTAAAGAACAATCTGATAAAGACATAGAAGCTCAAAATAAGAGTAAAAATTAGAACGGTCTCAAGGCCTGTTAACTACAAAGCTTTTTTAGACTCAAAGGTTTAAATTTATTTCTTTTATATCCTATAAAAAACGATGCAGTTTAATCTTTATAGACATGAATAACACTTAAATAGTAAGTTCGATTATATTTAAAACTCTGATTTTAAGTGATTTATTAACAATATGAAGAGTTTATTTAAATGCCTTAAAAGTCCTTTTTTCGAAAAGTTTATATATAAAAAAACCTCACTAATAGTGAGGTTTTTAAATGTAGCGTGGACGAGAATTGAACTCGTGACCTCCGAGTTATGAATCCGACGCTCTAACCAACTGAGCTACCACGCCATTTAAGTTTTGCAAAGATAATATTATCTTTTGCTTTAACAAATTTGATTGTACAATAATTTTAAATAAAGTTTTTATACTTCACGCAATTATCCATATATTGCTTTTCAAAATAAAATTTAGTGCAATGAGTGATAAAGTAAAATACGAGATGGAATTTCCTATACAGGTTTCCCCATCTTTGCTATACCAATATATTTCAACACCTTCTGGATTAAGCGAGTGGTTTGCGGATAATGTGAATTCTAGAGGCGAGTTATTCACATTTATGTGGGAAGGGAGCGAAGAGGAAGCAAAACTTCTCTCTAAAAAAGCAGACGATAGAATCAAATTAAGATGGACTGAAGATGAAGAAGAGAGCTTAAATTATTTCTTTGAAATGAAAATTCAAGTAGATGAGATCACTAAAGACGTCTCTTTGATGATCACAGATTTTGCTGAAGAAGGTGAAGAAGATGAGGGCAAGATGCTTTGGGATAACATGGTATCAGATTTAAAACAAATTCTAGGATCCTCTTAAAATCAAACACGTTATGAAAGTAAGTTTTAATGGTGATCTTTTACCATCTGATGAAGCAACACTAAATCTCAATAACAGAGGTTATAATTATGGCGATAGTCTCTTTGAGACCATGAGAGTGATTAATTCTAAAATTATGTTTTGGGAATCCCATTACTTTAGATTAATGTCGTCTATGAGAATCTTAAGAATGTCTATTCCGATGGACTTTTCCCCAGAATTTCTTGAAGAAAAAATCATAGAGCTTATTAAAGCTAATGATTTAGGGTCTTCACCTGTTCGCGTTAAAATTAATATCCATAGAGAAGCAGGGGGTTATTATACACCCGAAAGAAATTCTATTGGTTATTTTATAAGTGTAAAACCTTTAGATGGTGCTTTTTTTACAATTAGTGATGATCCTTATGAAGTGGAGTTATTCAAAGATCATTATGTGCTTTCTGGGATGCTTTCGACGATTAAGTCTAACAATAAGTTGGTAAATATTTTAGCAGGGATCTATGCTAAAGAAAATGGATTTGATAATTGTTTCTTAATCAATCAAAATAAATCAGTACTTGAAATGACCAATGGTAATGTATTCATTATTAAGGGGAAAGACATAAAAACACCGCCATTATCTGATGGATGTTTGAATGGAATTATCAGAAAACAGCTTATAGAAATACTCAATAAATCTGAAGACTTCACTTTAAAAGAGGAGTCTGTTTCTCCTTTTGAACTTCAAAAGGCAGATGAAATATTCTTTACCAATGCCATACAAGGTATTCAATCGATTACTAAATATAGAAAGAAGACGTATACCAATACAGTGGCTAGAAACCTAGTTGGAAAGCTAAATGCTAAAGCAAGATTGGTAGATATTTAATTGTAATTAGGGTTTTCAGGCGCATTGGACCAAATAAGATAATCTCCACCAAGTTTTTTCATTTTTTCTTGCCAGAATTGACCGTATTTCAATGAGTTGAGAATGTCATTCGCCTTAGTCTCATAGTCTATGACCCAAGTATTCATATCGATTTCAGTTTCTAATTGAGAAGGATCCCAGCCGGAATAGCCCAAGAAGAATTTAATGTTAGCCGAAGTAATTTGTCTAGTATTGATCAATTCTACAATAGTTTCAAATGAGCCTCCCCAGTAAATGCCCTCTTTAATTTCCACGCTTTCTAAAATGAGGTGAGGAACATTATGAATAAAGTATAAATTTTCCTGTTCAACAGGTCCTCCATTAAAAATTTTAAAATTTTCCTCTATTTCAGGAATCAATTCTTCAAGATTAATATCTAGGGGTTTGTTCAGGATAAAGCCTACTACACCTTCAGCATCCAGATGGGCTAAGAGTATAACAGAGCGATTGAAAGTTAAATCGCCAATCGTAGAAGGTTCTGATACTAAAATATCTCCTCGGTGGGGTTGAAGTTTTTCCATAGTGAACGTGTAAGATTTAACAATTTAATTAAAAGTATAAAAATTTATCAATAAAAAAAGACCTTTTGGAAGAAAGGTCTTTAATTTTTGAAGAAATGTAAGTTTTATAACTTTAGTTAACTGCTTTTTGCAAATCAGATCCAGCTTTAAATTTCACTACATTTTTAGCAGCAATTTTAATAGTCTTCCCAGTCTGTGGGTTTCTACCTTCACGAGCAGCTCTTTTAGATACCGACCAAGATCCAAATCCAACTAAAGATACACGATCTCCTTTTTTAAGAGCACCTTCTACATTTTCAAGAAAAGACTCCAATGCTTTTTTAGCTTCTGCTTTTGTAACACCAGCATCTTCTGCCATGGCATCAATTAAATTTGTTTTGTTCATAATTAAAATTTTAGATTTTGTTGATTAAACATCGTATTAACACGTTACAAATTTATATGGAAAATATTACTGTGCAAGAGATTGCGGGTAAAATCCTTGCTGAATAGCCGAAAAATGGGCTTTTTTCTCCTATATCTATAAAATAATCCAAGATTGAAATTGATTTTAACAAAATCGGTAATCACTTTTCCATTCCATTCCGTTGAGCAAGGCCTTCACTTCCATCTTCTTTTTCCCTGGAAATTGGAGTTCTTCAAGGTGTACGTATCCATTTTTTACAGCAACATCAATTGTTTTTATTTCAGTATTTAAGCCTGTTGATCCAATTTCCTTTTGATGGTCTGATATCTCAAAGCTAGCCTTATACACTTTAATCTTTTTTATTTCATCTTCTATAGTAAGTTCAGTCCAAGCCACAGGAAAGGGGGATAAGCCTCTTATAAAGTCAACAATAGCATTCCCGGATTGTTTCCAATCGATTTTGGTATTCTCTTTCGTTAGCTTGGGAGCTGCTTTTAATTCAGAAATATTGGCTTGAGCTTGAGGCTCAACTTTAGCTTGTTCAATGGCCTTGACGGTTTCTATAACGACATCTGCTCCTAGAGTCATCAATTTGTCGTGTAAGGTCTCTACATTGTCTTTTTCAGCTATAGAAATAGACTTAGAGTCAATAATCTTTCCAGTGTCGATTTCTTCATCGATAAAAAATGTAGTGACACCTGTCTTTTTTTCTCCATTAATAATAGCCCAGTTGATTGGTGCAGCACCACGGTACTGAGGAAGTAAAGAGGCATGAAGATTAAAAGTGCCATAATCGGGGAAATCCCAGACCGCTTTTGGGAGCATTCTAAAAGCCACCACTACAATCAAGTTGGGATCTAAGCGTTTTAAATCATCTTGGAAATCTTCAGATTTTAAATTTGTAGGCTGTAAGACTTCCAAATCGTGATGAAGCGCATAAGTCTTCACCGCAGAAGATTTCAATTGCTTACCACGTCCAGCAGGCTTATCTGGTGCAGTGACCACTCCAACAATATTAAAACTGGACGTTTGTAAACGATCTAAAATGCCAACAGCAAATTCTGGCGTTCCCATAAATAGTATTCGTAAGGTTCTCATAGGTTAAAACTATAGGTGTTATTAGATTCTAATGTTATTTTCCCGCTTTCCAGAAGTTGTTGTAACGACTCCAGTAGCGCTTCTTTGGGATATTTGATCTTCAGAGAAAGTTCTTTTGAACTTAAGTTGGACAGCTTTAATTCTTCCAAAATATAACCATTTAAGTCTTGATATTTGGAAGATAATTGTGGATTTCTTTTGGCTTGAACTGCTAAACAAACAGAACATTTTCCGCAAGGCTTGGACTCTTTTTCTCCAAAATACTTCAAAATAAAACCTTGTAAACACAGCGTCTTTTCCTCGATGTATAGCAAAACCATTTCTGCTTTTTGAAGCTTGTTATTTTGATAATCATTTACATACTTTCTTAAAGGATTCAAAGTGTATTTATCTTCACGAGGGAGAATGAAAGTAATGCTCAAATCTTGCTTGATAAATTCCGCTGACAGGATGCCATGTTTTTTTAAAGCTTCAAGTTGGTCATAAACCTCTTTGTCATTATAACCTGTTTTCTTTTTTATGAGTTGCATGTTTAAGGTCAACTCATTGTCAAACACTCCTCCATAGGTTCGTAAAATAGTTCTGATTAACAAGGCAAATCGCGTGTGACTATCTATAAAGTCTATCACGGCCTTACTGGTTACTAAAAATTTCAATTTTGCTTTTTTCTGAAAAGATTTGTCCAAACTGATGACACTTAGTCTGTCTAAAAGATTCAGTGTATTATAGGTTAATACCGTATGTAGCTTATAATGGGAGCAGAACTCGTAAAAATTGAAATCGAAAACTTCATTTTCTCCCTCTCCGTATGCTATTCTGAAGTTGCTCATTAAAGCTTTATAGACATTTTTTATGGCTTCGAAACTAGGGATGGTTTTGATAAACTGATTTTTGAGCCTCTGCTTGTCACTTTCGTTGAACAAGACGATAGCTTTAGCAGGCTTTCCATCCCGACCTGCTCTTCCTGCTTCCTGATAATAACTTTCTAAACTTTCAGGCAGATGGTAATGGATCACTTGTCTTACGTTGGCTTTGTCGATTCCCATTCCAAAAGCATTGGTCGCTATCATAATAGGATAGTCTTCTTTCAACCAGTTCGCTAATTTTTTTTGTTTGTCTGTTTGTGAAATACCACCATGAAAATAAGTCGAGCGGAGTCCCTTCTTATTTAAAAACTCAGATAACTCTACACAGGCAGATCGATTTCTAACATAGACAATGCTGTTTTCTGTGGCGATGTTAAGTTGTGAATACAAGGCATTCATTTTATCTGCCGTAAAATCAGTAAGAAGAGCAATATTAGGTCGCCGAAAACTTTCCAAAATAATCGCAGGGTCTTCAAGCTCAAGTTCTGTGATGATATCTTGTTTAACTTTCTCTGTGGCTGTGGCCGTAAGAGCGATGATGGAAATACTAGGCTGTAACTCCTTCAATAAATGAATTTTTCTGTAAGCAGGTCTAAAATCGTGACCCCATTGTGAAATACAATGTGCTTCATCGACAGCTATAAAATTAACATTCATTTTTCTGATGCGCTCCCTAACCAATTCCTGCTGAAGTCGCTCTGGAGAAAGGTATAGAAATTTATAGTTGCCATAAATGCAATTATCTAGTCTTTGGTCTACCTCGACATGGGACATGCCACTTTTAAGCAGTTGTGCTTTTATTCCTCTAGATTTTAAATTTTCAACTTGATCTTGCATTAAAGCGACCAATGGCGATATCACAATACAAATGCCCGGTTCTACTAGTGCAGGCACCTGAAAACAGATAGACTTTCCTCCACCAGTAGGTAAAAACACACAAGTATCTTTTTGTTCTAAAATAGAATCTACTGCAAGTTCCTGTGAAGGTTTGAACTGATCATATCCCCAATAGGTCTTTAGTATATCTAGAGGAATCGGTTTCATTTGGTTTTTATGCTGTTAAGAATAAAGTTCATGCGCACATGGATTCTGGTTTTGGGTACTTCTATCAAGGGATAGCCTAAGTCTCGATAAGTCTTCACTAGTGAATCTTGTAGACTCTCAGCAAGATCTAAATCTTCAAAACGCTCATTGTCTTGGGTGTAAATATCATTCCAGATGGGAAATAGAAAGACATTGTCATACACATGAGTTTTGTTTGCCTTTTGGAATTCCTTAGGATAATCCTCTTGAAAATGATCCATATAAGCGGTCACATCGGGGATGCCCCTATCCATAAAAACATGACGCGTATCTAGAGTTTCAGCTTCTTCAAATTGCTTTATGCGCCCTTTTAAGAGCATTTCACTAAAGCGCAAAGGGTCGTCCAAAAACAAATGCTCTATCCCTAACTGTCTTGCTTCCAAGGTGACTTCTCTTGATATTTCGGGGAAACAAAAATAACCTAAGTCGGACAGCGCTTCTATAACTGTAGATTTTCCAGTACTTGGGCCACCTATGAGTAAATTTTTGACGGACTTTATTTTCATTGGGGATTTATAAGGCTATGATTTATAAAAACGACGAATAACAGTATATTTGCCTAAAAAATAAAATGACATCCGATAATTCTTCAGATGAATTTTATACAAAGTTGCGAAAAAGACTCAAGAAAACCAGCGATTGGCCTTCTGAGTACTTGTATAAATTCATTGTCCCCTCATCAGATCAAGCTAATTTGGATAAATTGATTTCCATTTTTGATAATCTTGGCGCTGTAATTTCAACTAAACAATCTTCAAAGGGCAAATATACCAGCGTTTCTATAAATGTTACCCTAAAATCTCCAGATATTGTCATTGAAAAATACAAACAAGTCGGGGAGGAGATTGAAAATGTGATCTCCCTTTAAATAGAAATAAAATTAAATGCTTATTTTGCATTAATATTAAAACACACAGACCATTGATAAATTACTTAGAGTATAATTCCGAAAGAAACGAACTAAAGATACCAGAATATGGAAGACATATTCAGAAAATGGTAGAATACGCCAAAACTATCGAAGATGATGAGAAGCGGAACAGGACCGCAAGAGGCATAATAGATGTGATGGGAAATATGAACCCTCACTTAAGAGATGTTCCAGATTTTCAACATAAACTTTGGGATCAACTTTTTATCATCAGCAACTTTGAGTTGGATGTAGAGTCTCCGTTCCCCATGCCTTCTCGAGAAGAGCTATATGCTCGACCAGAACCATTGCCATATCCACAAAACTTTCCTAAATATAGATTTTACGGTAATAACATCAAACGTATGATTGATGAAGCTATTAAAATTGAGGATGGTGAAATGAAAGATGGTTTGATGTTCAACATCGCCAATCACATGAAAAAATGCTATTTGAACTGGAATAAAGATACCGTGTCTGATAAAATTATTTTCGATCATTTAAGGGATTTAAGTGAAGGTCAGCTCGATTTGAAAAGTGACGACGAAGAGCTTAGTGATGCCAATGCTTTGGTCCGCCAAGCCAACAAGCGCTCAAAGCCACAAAAGAAAAACTTCAAGAACAACAACCACAATAGAAAACGCAAATACTAAATGGCAACTTTCCAAATCGAAGGAGGACATCAACTTAAAGGTGAAATCCAACCTCAAGGGGCGAAAAATGAAGCTTTGCAGATTCTTTGTGCTGTCTTATTAACTCCAGATGAAATCAGAATCCATAACATTCCAGATATTAGAGATGTAAGTAAACTCATCGAAATACTTGGAAACTTGGGAGTGAAAATACAGAAATTAGGCAAAGGAAGTTATTCATTTAGGTCGGATGAGCTAAATTTGGATTACTTAGAAAGTAAGAAATTTAAGGACGAAGGTACTAGTTTAAGAGGGTCTATCATGATTGTTGGACCGCTTTTGGGCCGTTTTGGTAAAGGGTATATTCCCAGACCAGGAGGCGATAAAATTGGAAGACGACGTTTAGATACTCACTTTGGTGGGTTTGTAAAACTCGGTGCAAAATTTAGGTACAACAGAGAAGAACGTTTTTATGGGGTAGAGGCCACAAAAGGGTTAAAGGGAGCCGACATGCTTTTGGAGGAAGCTTCGGTCACTGGAACTGCCAATATTTTGATGGCAGCTATTCTTGCTGAAGGTAAAACAAGTATCTACAATGCTGCTTGCGAGCCCTACATCCAGCAATTGTGCAAAATGTTGGTGTCTATGGGCGCAAAAGTTAAAGGCATTGGTTCTAACTTATTAAAAATTGAAGGCGTTGAAAGTTTATCGGGATGTACGCATCGCGTTCTACCAGATATGATTGAAATTGGATCTTGGATCGGTCTGGCTGCGATGACCAAGAGTGAAATCACTATCAAAAATGTGAGCTGGGATAACTTAGGTATTATCCCTGTCACTTTTAAGAAACTAGGAATTCAATTAGAAAAAAGAGGAGACGATATTTATATTCCTGCGCATACAAATGGTTATGAAATCGCTTCATTTATAGATGGGTCCATCATGAACATTAGTGATGCGCCATGGCCAGGATTTACACCAGACTTGCTCAGTATCATTTTGGTAGTAGCCACTCAAGCTAGAGGAAGTGTTTTGATTCATCAAAAAATGTTTGAAAGTCGACTTTTTTTCGTGGATAAATTAATTGATATGGGTGCTAAGATCATACTTTGTGATCCACACCGGGCGACAGTTATAGGTCACGATTTTGAGTCAGAGCTAAAAGCGACAACGATGACTAGCCCAGATATAAGAGCTGGTATTTCCCTTTTAATTGCGGCCTTGTCTGCAAAAGGTACCTCTACTATCCACAATATAGAACAGATTGATCGAGGATATGAAGATATCGATGGGAGGCTAAAAGCTATTGGAGCAAAAATCAACCGATATGACTAGAACAGGCCTTTAACTTATCAAGGTGTTCTGGATGCTGCTTTTTACAAATCTGTCAATTTTCAAAAGGAAGTCCTTCCGCGATGATTCGGCTTATGGAAGCCATGATCACTATTCAATCTAATAGAACGGGTTTCCCAACTGCTTTCCTCGACTTTCTATTCGTAGCCACCCAGCCAAAAGTAAAATTGAATAAGGGTCCATAACCACTAGGGACCCCAAAACCGTCGTAATAGCCAAATCCAAATTCTAAGGTTGTATTAAATCCCTTTTCGTTGGTTCTTTGTAACCCGTACAATAAACCATAAAAAGCAAGCGAGAAATTTTTTTGCCCATCTAAGTTATTGCTAATTTGTAAAGGTTGCCAAAATACACTTCTTGCTGGGGCGATGTAATTAGCAGAATTACCTATTACTTTTTTATTCATATCATAACGTGTTTTAAAATTATGATAATACCTCACTCGAGTGTGCCAGACAAACCCAAAAGTATATCCTTCTTGGTAATAGGCGAGTCCGGGAGAAAAACTATTAGATATGCTAACATTCTTAAACAAGCCTAATTCATATCGTATTCCTGGAACAAAGAAATTAAAGGTGACTTGGTGTCTTTCTAAGTTGGGTGTACCGTCCCAATTTTCAATAAATTGCTGCGCTTTGGACGGTAAACTTAAAAGGAAAAATAATCCTAAAGTGATATGGTATTTTTTATACATGAGTTTTTTATAAAGAGTATTTAAAAGTAAGTGAAATTGAATATGTTTTTAATTTTTTCCATAAAATAGTTCACTCTAATACCAAATTATATTTATAATGCCGTATAAAATCAGTTTCTTTTTCACTTACTAATCGTCATAAAATAGAACCGTAACTATTGCTATGTTTATATTTTTTTTTCTCAACTAAGTAAAAAACCTGTGCTGAGCTACGTCGTAGTATAATTCAAATTTTTAATGCAACATTTAAAAACTAAATTGGTATTAGTCATAAGTCAACCAAATAGTCTGAAGGCCTTTGATGAAAATCATCATCTCCCTGAATGGATTGGATAGTTACAAAGTGCTTTGCTTATAACATGTTAAACTTATTTTGAACAAAACTTCAACTATCCACAAGCACAGCGAGGTAAACCATGTGCATGAGGCAAACAAAACACCAGAAAATTATGGATAGCATAAGTATGAAATAGTTTATCATCTGATTATCAATGTTTTATTCTGACTTAAAATCGCTTATAAGTCTTTATAAAATTGATAAACGTTAATTAATACGGATATATTCCAAATATTCGGAATATATCCTAAATTTGTAAGAAAAGCCTATGTTACATGTGGTCCACTACCACGGGCATCCTGCCCTTGAAATTTTTCCTCCAGATCTATCCAGACATCTGAATTTACCTTTTGTAAACCAAGGTATTAGTGCAGGATTTCCCAGTCCTGCAGATGATTTCTTAGACATCAAAATCGATCTGAATCGGGAGTTTATTAAAAACCCTAACTCCACTTTTTATGCTCGTGTCCGAGGACGAAGTATGGTAGGAGCTGGGCTTAACGATGGAGATCTGCTTATTATCGATAGAAGCCTAGAGCCTAAAGATGATAAAATAGCGGTGTGTTTTGTCGATGGAGAATTCACAGTAAAGCGTATCAAAAAAGAGAAAGACACCGTTTGGCTCATCCCAGAAAACAAAGAGTATCCGCCTATAAAAGTTACAGCCGATAACGAGTTTGTAATTTGGGGTATGGTGACAACTGTAATTAAAAACGTAGAGTAATGTTTGGACTAGTCGATTGCAATAATTTCTACGCGTCTTGTGAGCGTGTGTTCAATCCCAATCTGCGCGATAAGCCTGTGGTTATTTTATCTAACAACGATGGCTGTGTTATCGCGAGAAGCAATGAAGCAAAAGCTTTGGGCATCCCGATGGGCGCTCCCACCTATAAGTTTGAAAAAATATTTAAGCAGCATAATATTCAAGTCTTCTCCTCCAATTATGCGCTTTATGGGGATATGAGTTCACGAGTGATGAACATCTTAAGCAACTTTACCCCAGATGTGGAAATTTATAGTATCGATGAGTCTTTTTTAGAATTTAGCGGTTTTGGTAATTACAATATGCAGGCCTATTGTGAAAAGATAAAATATGTGGTGGAAAAAGGAACGGGAATTCCAATAAGCATAGGCCTTGCGCCAACCAAGGCCTTGAGTAAAGTCGCCAACAGAATTGCCAAAAAATTCCCGGAACAGACCAAAGGTGTGTTTATTATGAAAGATGATGCTGCCAGAATAAAAGCTTTAAAATGGTTGAAGATAGAAGATGTATGGGGTATAGGTCGGCAGCATGCGTTACGGCTAAAAAAACATAACATTCACACCGCTTATGCCTTTTCTGAATTACCAGATGAATGGGTGAGAAAGCAAATGAGTGTGGTAGGCTTGCGCCTTAAGAACGAACTCCAAGGTCGACGGACTCTGGAGCTGGAAACGCCTGCTCATAAAAAAGCTATTGCGACTACGCGGTCTTTCGATAAGCAGTATAAAGAGTTCGACTATATCCAGGAGCGTGTGAGTAGTTTTGCCATCAAATCGGCAGAGAAACTGCGTCGACAGGGGAGTTGCTGCCAGATGATCTATGTGTTTTTAAAAACCAATAAATTCCGGCAGGATCTACCGCAGTATCAAAACAGCATAGTGGTGCAGACAGGCTATCCTACAAATTCTAGTATAGATTTAATCAAGTTTGCCGTGGAAGGACTTAAAAAAATTTATCATCCCGATTATTACTACAAAAAGGCAGGTGTGATTGTTATGGGCTTGGTTCCTGAGGACCAACGTCAGTTGGCTTTTTTTACGGCAGAGAATCCTAAACACAAGCAATTGATGCAAAAAATAGATCGGCTGAATGGTGCTTATGGGACAGGAGCGGTACGTTTTGGAAGTCAAGATTTAGGAAAGGTATGGAAAATGCGCAGAGAGCACTTGTCTCAAGCCTATACGACCAATCTAGGAAGTATTATAGAAGTGAATGTTGGTGATGAGAACAAAAGCTAACGCAAAACCTTCAGTGGTTCCTTCATCTTTGGCAAAAGGCTAGAGGTGAACATAAAAGAATTAAACTAATTGGTGAAGATGTCCAAGTGGAGCAGGTACAAAATCAACCTAAAAAACACATAGATTTCTCTATAAATTTGATATCTCGCATAGGTAGGCAACGCGCAAAAAAACCTTATCTTTGCAAACTTGAAATTTGAAGACTTAATTTTATGAAAGCAGGAATTGTAGGCTTACCCAACGTAGGAAAATCCACTTTATTTAACTCGCTGTCCAATGCGAAAGCGCAAAGCGCTAATTTTCCGTTTTGTACGATAGAACCTAATATTGGCGTGGTGAATGTTCCCGATCCTCGTCTTGAGCAACTGGAATCACTAGTCGATCCAGAACGGGTCGTACCAGCAACGGTAGAGATTGTAGATATTGCAGGTTTGGTAAAAGGCGCGAGTAAAGGCGAAGGTCTAGGCAACCAATTTTTGGGAAACATAAGAGAAACCGATGCGATTTTGCATGTGTTGCGATGTTTTGATGATGATAATATTATACACGTTGATGGGAATATAGATCCTATTCGCGATAAGGAAACCATCGATATCGAATTGCAGCTTAAAGACTTAGAGGCTGTTGATAAAAAGCTAGAAAAAACCAAGCGCGCTGCCAAAACGGGAAACAAAGAGGCACAACGAGAAATGTCCGTTCTAGAGAAATTGAAGACTGGTTTGGAAACTGGCAAGTCGGTGAGGGCTCTAGAAATTTCTGAAGAAGACCGTGAGGATATTGTAAAGCCCATGCAGCTCATTACCGATAAACCTGTGATGTATGTCTGTAATGTTGATGAAGGCTCTGCCGTGAATGGCAATGCGCACGTAGATCGTGTGATGGCATCGGTAACTGACGAAGATGCGGAAGTTTTGGTTCTTGCTGTCGGTATTGAAGCCGATATTGCAGAATTGGAAGACTATGAGGAGCGTAAGCTTTTCCTTGAAGATATTGGTCTAGAAGAAGCAGGTGCTGGAAAATTGATCCGCTCGGCTTATAGATTATTAAATCAACAAACTTATTTTACCGTTGGTAAGAAAGAAGTGAGAGCATGGACAGTAAAAGTAGGAGCAACGGCACCACAAGCGGCTGGAGTGATACACTCAGACTTTGAGCACGGCTTTATTCGAGCAGAGGTTATCAAATTTGATGATTTTGTTCACTTTGGCAGTGAAGCAAAAATAAGAGATGCTGGTAAACTTAGCGTTGAAGGTAAGGAGTACATCGTCAAGGACGGTGATATAATGAATTTTAGATTTAATGTGTAGAACACCACACCCTATAGAGCTAAAGCCCCAGTTCAAATTTTGAACTGGGGCTTTTTTGGGCTTATAAAAGGTTACACTTTCTATTTTTTTTTAGGAAGATGAAAAGATTTTAGACGAAATAATAAGCGAAATCAAATCTTCGAAATCTGAAAAGGTGATTACGAAAAGATTTATAATGAAATATTTACTTTTGAATAGCTTTTAAAACCTTCAAGGTTTGATATACGTTGTGATTAACTTAGTGAGATGATTGTTATTGAAATTTTAAACATTTCATAGCCAACATAAACTTGTTGACGCATACTTCTGAGTTATCTAACTTGATTGAGTTAACGGAATTAAGAAGAAATTGTGTCTTGTTGTATTAAATTTGCTTTAATTGAGCTTTTTTGAGTTAATTCTAAGCTATTGCTTTGTAAGAATCACATCAAAGGTTACTGATAAATCGTAAATTATGGTTGTGTCTCCAGTACCTTTTGTAAACTCGAAGGTACTGGTTACGGTACCACTTAAAACAATTTCTAGTTTATAGTAGGTGTCTGTTATCGTTTCATTTGTTGTGATAACACTTAAGTCAACGCTTTCCTGCAAACTTTCTTTTAGATTATATAACACGTTACCATCTGCAGCTAGATCAATTAAATTGTTAGTTGTAAATTGAAAACCACCAATTTGAGCAGAAACAGGTTCTGATTCATCTAGCCAAGTTCCAATAATCCATTCTGGTGGATTGATAAAGTTACTTTCATTTTGAATGGCTACATCATCATCATCATCGCTACTACAGGAAATAATAGTTAAAAACAGGATTGAAAATGTTATGAGTTTTTTCATTTCTAGAATTATTTAAATATTTATTTTATTTAAGATTTAGTTTTTTAGTCTATTGCCGAGTTAATATTACCCAGATTATAGGTTTTTGTTTTTATGAGTGCTAAAACAAATAGCTTTTTCAATAAGGTCTTATCTTACCGATTACAAGAATAATTAGCTTATTCTAGGCAACTGCCATTTTTTTTGTGTTGGATATTTTCTGCTTCAATCCTCAATTGCAGATATTAGGTTTAAATAAAAATTTGTCGCTTCTTTCTCATCTTTAAAATGAATTTGGTATTTTAATAATCCATTGATATCTTATCAATACGCCAACTATCATCAAATTTTCTAAAAAGTGCAACGCCTTTTCCTTCCTTTACAATAAATCTTTTCACGATGCTATTTACGTTAGAAAACTTCCAAATAATTTGTGCTTCTTTATATCCACTATTATCATTATCTAAAAAATTCTTACTGTTGGCAATACCCTCGATTGAAATTACTATACTTCGAACTGATGTTTTTAATGATAAACTATAATAAGAAACCTGATTAAAGTAGTTAAACCCTTTTGATGTAAGATTTCTATTTTTAATCCAGTATCCTTGATTGATTCCATCACTTATAGGACTGCTATTTATTTTCGGGTTCTAAGCAGTTTCCTGAAATTTTGCATTTTCATTAATTAATTTCACTTTAAATTATCACTTTAAGATTGTTATCACTTTTAATTTGTTTTTGACACAATTAATGTTTCAGATTAATTCATAAAAAATAGCTACGTATTCTACTATCTATTTTAAATTCCACGATATATTTATTTAAAAATTCAAGATTAGTTTACATATTATGTAGCTTTAGTTTAAAAGCATGCCATATACCTAGTTTTTGCAGGTTGATATTTATGATAATTCAGGATTATTTTTATTTCCTGTTGCAGCAGCCATCATCGCCATATTTTGAGCTTGACTTTCTTCCTTTTCTTTTTTATCAATATCTTCAATTTGCAAAGAAATTTTTAAATTATGACTGCTAATTTTTGATGGAATATGAAATAAATCAATTATTGCCCAGATACCAAATCCTCCAAAAGTTACCCAATATAGTATCTGTAATCCCCATTTTCCTAAATAGGCGTAGTGACATCCTAGAAATATCCAACATAAATAAGCTGTTCCTGTCGATTTCATTTTTGACATTAAATAATGTTTGTTCATAATAATTGTTTTTGAGTTTAATTAAATTTCTTACAATGCTTTTACCTTTTCTAAATTCTATCTATATATTTTCATTTATCCATTAAAAAAAGCATAAAAAAACATAACGAGCATTGCAATAGTGGTAAGTAAATGTTTTCTAGTGAAAATCTACTAATTGGGATGTTAATCCTAATGTTAATAAAAACAACTTAACTCAAATTTGTGGTAACTAAATATTTTTTAAAATTTGAAACAAAATATAGCTTCTTAAAAAACATCAATCCAATGGGCAAAAAATAATTGATTTTTAAGGTTATTATTTTATAAGAGGAACTAAAATTTATTAGTAGAATGAAAGCCCAATAAGCTCTTCACTTGTATATAAATATGCAGCAATTGCTTTTTTGTTTTTACGGCCGTTTACGTCACATATTATTTCGTCACTAACAATATCTCCCTTGAAGATACATTCTCCTATTTTCCCTGTGATTTTGAACTTCCCATCTTCTACTAATAAGTTATCTGATGACATTAAAAGGAATTTCATTTTCTTCGCATTAATAAATTGCTCTGGTTTTTTAAATACAATTTTATCTAATTTGCCTTTTTTAGTTATTTCTAACCGCACAAAATTAATTTGTATAGGTTCGTATTTAAAAACAATTCTTACTACTGCTTTTCTAAAGTCTTTTAGTGCTTCATTAAAAGACTCAGCTTCACTCATGTTATTTTTGTAAGTATTGCTTTTTGAATTTAGATTTAAAGGATAATCAAAAGAATATGGACTTGGTTGGTTGTATGTATGTGCCTTTAACTTTACCGACTACTGATATTGAAAATTGATATCCAGTTTATTTAAAGACTAAATCTACATTAGATATTAAAAGCAAATAGTTTGCTTTCATTTTGACTGGCTTCATCATCATCGCTACTACGGGAAATAATAGTTAAAAACAGGATCGAAAGTGTTATGAGTCTTTTCATTTCTAAAACTATTAAAATATTCGTTTTATTTAAGATTTAGTTTTTTAGTCTATTCCTCAGCTAATATTACCCTGATTATAGGTTTTTGTTTTTATGAGTGCTAAAACAAATAGCTTTTTCAATAAGGTCTTATCTTACCGATTACAAGAATAATTAGCTTATTCTAGGCAACTACCATTTTTTTAGTGTTGGATATCTTATTTATTTCCCTGCACCAAATACCAATCCACCCAGGAGTCTAATTGTTGCACTGAATTTGGACGAAGTATGATCTCTCTTTTGTCATCCAATAAATAGATAGTTGGAGTGGCAAATACATGGTAATTTTTCACAATAGAACCTTTCCATTTTTTATAATCACAGATGCTGATAAATGGAAAAACTTTGGCAAAATTTTTAAATATTTTCTCGTCTTCGTCTAATGACACAAAGACCACTTCAACGCCTTGTGCTTTCCATTTTGCATACGATTTTGCTATTTTCGGAAGTTCTTCCACGCATTTGGGGCACCAACTGGCTCCAAATACCACCGCCACGTATTTACTTTTGAGATCTGACAATTTTTTGGGCAAAGCATCTTTATTGTAACCTGGAGCCACAAGGTCTCCGCTTAACTGAATATTAGGTGCCATATTTCCTATTTTCATGGCACGGTAGCTCTCTAGCTGCATGGCAAGGTTATCATCAATGGTGCAGTTTACTTCATTCAATACCTTTATTGCTAAGTATTCCGATGATGTAAACAGGCTGCGTTCCTCCAGCAGTTTAAATAAATACTCTGTAATTCCATTCAGCTTTTGATCATCTGATAAAAGGTTCTTTATCAAATGATCAATAGATTTATTCATTGCAATATAAACTGAATCTAAAGAACGACTGCTGCTTTCTATGAGCCAGAAATGGCTTTTGATGGTTTCTTTGAGCAATCCACTTTTATATAAACGGTCGTCTGTATAATCCAACTCTCGGAATGCTGTAATGGTTTGGGGTATTTCTTTTGTGCGATATTGGGCAATAGTAGACACCGAACTCACCAATTTGCGAAGGGGCAAATAATAACTTACGTAAGAACCTTCGGGTAAACCTGCCAAAAACAAACGGTCTTCACTTATAATGCGTTGTTTTTCATTTGTTATTGCCTGTTTGGTAACCTTATGAACGACAAAAAGCGAATCTTTTCTGTAAATTTTTGAGAGGTAATCCCATGCACTCAAAGTTTGTTCTCTTCGTGGATGTTCTAAGGCGTATTGCTCAAACAGTTTATTTTCGTCACTCTCAACTATTTCAATGCTCTCAGCAAAAGCAAAACTTTCTCCTTTTACCTTTAAACCTTTACCTTTCTCCTTTTTTCCTGATAAAATTACAACAAAGCTTTTATTGTCTTCTGACGAAAGATAAGCCATGCCAAAGTCGGTAGTGCCGAAAGACAACTGAAATTGTCCTTTTCCATTGGCTTGAATGCTGTCAATAAGATAAGTGTCAAAACCCTCAAAACCTACAAGTTTAATTTGTTGCCTGGCAAGGCCAGGAAATGTGCCTGTAATACTGTTTTGTGAATATGCATAAATACAAGTAAACAATAAAATAATAAAAGGTAGTATTTTCTTCATGAAAACCATTTTAAATTTTTCAAAAAAACCATCGCATCTTCATTGTAACATTTGTAGAACAAACCCTCCCTGTAAAGGGTTACAGTTTTCAGGCAGGCCTGTCGAAGTTTTTGTCTATCGGCAAGCCATATGTTAAGTTATTGGCAAAAGTTTATTCTGCTCAATTTTCAATGCAACGACATGATGATCCGCCATTTTTTGGAGAATTACTATTACCAAGTTGACCACTATCAGTTCTAACAAAGAACTTTTGAGAATTTTGTGTGTTTAATTCTCTACTAATATGAAAACTTGCGGATATTCCTAAATTAAAAAATGTACCATTACTTCCATTGCGCCCACCGCTTGGTAATGCATTAAACTCTGTTTCATTAGTCGCATTTTCGTTTGGTGGTTGCCATAATGTGGTTCCAACTTGTTTTAAACTTCCACCTGTAAAATTAACACCATAATTTGCATTCAAATAGTTACCAAGTTCCGCTTTTTCTGCTGAACTTGGTACGTGCCATCCGACTGGACAAATACCCTGTACATTATTGTCAGATACATCGCCTCTTATTACAGCACCAAATGTATATAATGCTCCATAGATGTTTTTATTTGATACATCATCGTTGTACCAACAAAATGAAGTATTAGTATTATCATTTAATTGATTTCCCCAATCTGTATCTGAAGTTACAAGTGTCAGAGGAGTACCATCAGAATATTGAGTTACTTTCAAATTTTCTGCCATCCAAACTTGATTTCCTATTTGAACAGTTTGATAAACATTTCCATCAATATCAGTAACTGTAATACTGCTGTCTGTTGTTGTAAATGACCAAATAGGACTTTCCGCCAAAATATCATTGCTACTGCTTATTGTTTGAACTTTCCAGTAATAGGGTGTTGCCTCTTGTAAGTTGGAGTAATTTAATGTATTTACGTTTGCATCAAGGTTAAATACGGTGTTTGGATTTGAATTTGTATCGAAATATACTTTAAATGTTGCATCAGTTGGCGTGTTGTTTCCTTCTGTAAAAGATAGATTGCCGTTTAGGCTTATATTGGTAGAATTGTCGTTTGGTATTGGATTATACGCAGGTTCTGTAGTGCTAGAACTATTTAATGTTGTAAAACTTATTTCATTACCATAAGCAGTTCCTTCACTATTTGTGGCATAAGCTTTTACGTAGTAAGTTGTGTTTGCCGTTAAACCAGTCATATTACTTGTAAATACACCTGTTCCAGTTCCATCATTTGATGTAATGTCTGCTGTTGTTGGATTTGGTGTTGTACTGTAACAGATACCTTTTACTGTTACGGCATTTCCACCGTCATCTGTAACATTTCCGCCACTTGTGGCAGAGTTTTGTGTTATGCCAGTTATTGAATTTGTTGTAAGTGTAAGTACTGATGGTGAATCGTTAAACTCAAAACTAAAAATAGAACTTTTTGAAATTATTACATCATCATTATTTTTAGCAAATACTTTCCAAAAATAAGTGCCGTTAGCAGGTGTATCTGTTAATGTATAGGTGAGACTACTTGAAGTGCCAACAACATCTAAATTTGTTTCCGAAGTACCCATAAATACCTCATAGGTTACAGGTTCAGAAATAGTAGATGACCATTCAAAAACAATAGGACTGGTATTGAGTACTTCATTATCTAAAGGACTTATATTTTCAAGACTTGATAAATAATAAGTTCCTTGACCAAGTTGTATGTAATCTGAATCCCATAAAGTAGAATCGTAATCTACATCCATAAAAGTGCCCATTACATTTACATTTGCTTCTGCATTTAACTCAAAAAAATACCCATAATCCCAATTGATCTGTGGTAATTCAGTATTTACATTAGCATTAAAACGAAGATTGGAATCTAGAAAAATACCAGCATTCGCTGTATCGTAGGAGGTAAATGCTAAGGTTAGTCCTACTCCTATGTATGGAGATACTGATAATTCGATAGAACCATTAAATGAGTTTTCGGTAGTTATACTTACTGGTGGTGAAGCCTGAATAAGTTGCCATTGGTCATTTGCATTATCATAATTAATGGTAGAGAATGCTGTAATATTTGTTTCGTTTGAAACAGAAACTGCAGCTGTAATATTACCATCTGCACCCATTCTTAGCACTAGGAAAGCATTAACAGCAATTGAGGTTGGCAAACCCAATGTTAAAGGTACTTTTGCTAATTCAAAAGGTTCACTAGAGATATCAAATTCTTGCGTATTGCTCAACGTATTAACTGCTTTGAGCTTTAAGTACATTGATAAATTGAATATTTTTGGAGTAAAAGGTACTGAACTAAAAATAAATATAGAATTATTTTCTTCTATTTCAAATGTGCCATCCCAAATAAGTTGGTCGTTGGTTGTTTCATAGTTACCATCATCGTCATATAATACCGTATTTATTTCAAACGCCTGCAAGTCATCACTGTAAGAAACACTTATTGGTCTTTGTGTAGATTTTAAAGATTTAGATTTATTTACGGGTATAAAATTATCATAATCAATTTCTGCTTTTACATCAATAGATACTTCTTCATAAATTTCATCAAACCTTGCTTGTTTTATTTGAAAAGTAATTACATCACCTTCTTTAGAAATATCTGTAATTTCTCTTGCAAATCCATTAGGTGCATTTTGTGATTTCCCACTAACAAAAAATTGACCAATTTGTAGGTTGTGTATTTTTTCTGTAGTGGTATTTATCACTATTTGGTTTGCAGTTACACTGTTAATATCTTCAGTAATATCTACAATGACTGTGCCTTCTGTTAATTTTGTGAAATTATTTTCATTAATAATTTCGACCTCTTTAATTGGTTCAAGTACTGTCACGTCATCATCCTTCTCACATCCGCTAATAAAAATTAATAACACAAGTAGGTAAAGTAATTTTTTCATAATGTTGAATTTATAGGTGAAGTATTCTAATGACAATATGCTGTTATTTAAAATTTTGAATAACAGCATATCGGTATTTGTAAATTAATTTTTCATTTCATTTTCATTTACCTACTTCAAAATTTAGTTGGCTTTTAGGCTTATTCCCAACGCATTTTATACAATTAAACACAGTTACTTAAAGGTTTAATGTTATTTTTTTGCGTAAATCCTGTTTAAGGATTTAAATGTTCCATTACTGTCAATTATTAGAGTTTCCTTTTCAAATCCATAGTCAATGGTTAGAAAGCCATCTTGACATTCGCAAATATGGGTAGAACTATTTTTATCTCTAGATAAAGTTTTTTTAATTAGTATTATTTTATCCCCTTTTTTTTTGAAATCTCTTACTAAATTTCCTTTTCCAAAATATCCACTTTCAGTATTTGCCCATTTTCCAATAAATTCATCACAGGATTTAGTATTGCTATTTTTACAACTTAGCGTAATTGAGAAGGTAATAAATAATAATATTTTTGTTTTCATTTGGTATTTATTTATTAGTTATTGTCAATAGGAATGAGATTTTAATTGAAACAGATTTTCCATCGTTTTTTACTGGCTCACCTATTATTTGCTTTAATATTATCTTTATGACAAGATTTGAAAATCAGACTTAATTAATATATCTTCAAATTGCTTATCTGAAGTGACATTAAGACTTATTATAATTCAATTACTCCCATTATAGTATATGGATTATTTTTATATTCTATGGTCGTAAAAAGTATAAGATAACTGTCAAATTGAAATAAGTGCTATTAAAGTCTTAGACTTTCTCATTGTAAATTATTTTCAGTTATTTGTATCTAATTACAATACCTGAAATACTTCCAATATCTTCCGTAACATTTATAATTGCATTACCTCCAATTGATGCTGCTTTTTCTTTTAATGCTTGTTGTATTTTATTTTCAGCCCTTTTTATAGCCATATTACTATATTTATCGGCACTTACTCTTCCTATTTCATCATATTCTTTATTGGGTTTTTTGCTTAAAAATATTTCAATAGAATTTGAGTCTGTCTGTTCATATTTCACATCAGAAGTACGCATAACAGAAGAAGTTTTACATGAATTTAGACTTATAATTCCTAGAAATGCAATTAAAAAAAGAATTTTTTTCATAATAATTAGATTTATTTATATTACAACACCTACTTCAAAATTCAGTTGGCTTTTCGGTTTATTCCCAACATTATGTATTTATCAAATAAAATAGTTCTATTTAAGTAACAACGTTCGTATTTATTATGTTATCGATAAAAAAAAAATGATATTCGGATAGATTTTGATGAAAGTTTGTCTTTAAGTCGTGGAAATGGTCTCGAATAATGACTAACGTTTTTAAATATTACGAAAATAAGTTACAGGGTGTTTTGGTTTTTAGCTCTCCTCTTAATTTTGCTTTCGATAACAAAACCTTATCTTAAATAAATTGTGAGATATTATTAACTAGATAATTACCAATAACCGTAGTATTTAATTACCAAAAGTTAAATAATAGCAAACAAACTACAATACCAATTAGGACAACTAGTACAAAAACCAATGAAAATAAAACATTTATGAATGATAAAGAGACACTAATCTTTTTTCAAAGGCCTTGGCGTAAGTTCTTTTTATTCTCAATTCTTGACCCATTATGGAAATTCTTGATCCATTAATTCTACCTTCTAGTATTTCTGGTGAAATATTGACAATATAGCTTTCGTTTATTCTTACAAAGTAAGGTGGAATGTGTTTTAAGAGTTCTTTTAAAGAAGATTTCAAAAAGTAATATTCTTTATCTAGGGTTTTAAACCAGAGGTAGTTCACCCTTAGGTCTTCTAGCTCTTCATCTTCATTTAGATAAGGGGTAACCGTAAAAAAAGCAATTTTCTTATAAGGTACTGGAACTTTGGTTACCGCACCTCTCCCGTACTCTTTTACTTCATCTAAATAACCTACTAAGCCAATAAGTGCATCTTTTTCTGTAGTAAATAAATTGTTTTGTTTTTTATGCAAAACGGTGTGGATTGCTCTTGTAACCTCCTCTATATTTAAGCGAGGTTTAGTTTTTACAATAAATTGTTCGTGATTAGTATGTAAGCCTTTCGCAAAAGTAAAATCATCTTCTAAATCGGTGACGTAAATAAAAGGTATCTTATATTGAGAATGAAGTACTTTTCCTAAATCTATTCCGTCTTTTATACCTTGCAAATCAATATCCAACAACACTATATCTGGAGTATTTTCTTTAATTCTTAGTATAGCTTCATCAAAGGTTTTTGTGTATTTATCAACGGTAAAATTTTGCTTTACAAGCGCTCTTCTCAATCGTTCGTACAATGCTGACTGGTCTTCTACAATAAGTATATGTGCTTTCATATTTATTTAGGAAATTTTATAGTTAAAGCAACCCCATTGTTATTTGTTAATGCAAAGTTGCCATTAAGTTGTTCAGCTAGGAGTTTGATAATGCGAAGACCAAATGATTCTGTAGTTTCAATATCAAAATTTTCAGGTAAACCTTTTCCGTTATCCGAAAGTGCCAATTCGTATGTATTGCCTTTATCGTTTATTTCAATTTTAACTATTCCTGCATTAGTATCAAAAGCGTATTTGTAGGAATTGGTTAAAAATTCGTTGATAATCAAGCCTACGGGAAAGGATTTATCTGCATGTAAATTAAGTTTGCCTTGTATCGACTTTTCGATGCTAATGTTTTCATTTGAAAAGGAGTTAGCAACATTGCTTGATAAAGTGTCAATGTATTTCTTTAGGTTGAGATTTGTTACATCCTCATTTTTGTATAATTGCTGATGCACCTCATTTATACTATTTATCCTGTTTTGTAATTCAGTTAGTTTTTTTGAAAATTTACCATCAGCAAATTCCTCTTTAGCCACTTCTATAAAGGTATCTATTATGGATAAATTGTTTTTTACACGGTGATGCAACTCTTTTTGTAAAGACTCAATTACCTCTTTTTGTTTTTTTGTTTTTTTAAGAGTAAAAAACAATATAATACAAATAATTAATATAATTATTATAGAAATAGATGTCAACAATAAGGTATTTTTTTTAGATTGTATCTCACTTTCATTGAGGTCTTGTTCTGTTTTTGAATTAAAAAATAATTCATCTGCTGCTCTTTTTTGATTTCTCACTTGTAAGCTATCTGTGAAATTTTTATAAAAATTAGTTTTTATGCTATCCTTAAATTTAACCCAGTTTAACAAACTTGTTTTAATAGCATTTTTGTCATTTGATTTAAAAGCAATTTCCTGCTTCAATTTTAAAATTCTTTCTCTAGTTTTACTATCATAATCTTTTATGTTTTCTATATCAATTTTTGCTTGCTCGTAATCTTTATCGCTAAAACTACTAAGAGCTCTCGTGAAATTTTCAACATTAATTGTATCAGATAGTTTTTTGAGAGTTGCTAATTTTTCAATATAAACATCTGTTTCTTGTTTGTTCTGTTGCAATGAATGAGTGTAAATTAAATCCTGAGCAGTAACTCTTTTTAGTAAAATATTATTAGTATATGTGGCGACAGTATGGCTAACAGTTAATAAAGCAATCGCAAAAGGTATTTCACCCTCATTTATAAGCGTTTGGGCAATACCATGTTTAAGTTCAATTTGAAGTTCAGGTATTGTAACTTTATGTATAATCATATGATTGATACCTTCTTTAAAATGGTTTACTGCTTCGTAAGTATCGTAGTGTACATTATATATATTTCCAAGTCCTATGCATGCTAATGCATAGCTCTCGGAAAACGAATTTGCACCACATTTTTTAGCTTTTATAAAATGTTCTATTGATAATGAAAATTTTTCTTGTTTAGCATATATTTTAGCGATTTTATTATGAGACTTACAGATTATTTCCTTATTTGCATAAGAGTATACTGATGCATTTCATTAAAAGAATCTATAGCTTCTTTATAATTTTGAGTAATCATGAATAGTGATCCTTTTAAAAAATTAGCACGTAGAACTAAATCAGAAATAATACTATCAGTTTGGTTTATTTTTTTTGTTTCGGTAAGTATAAAATCTAGAATCTCTTGCCCTTTTTCAGTTTGTTGTAATAAGCGCATGTCGTTAAACCCTACTTCTAAAATACTATCAAGTAGTTTGACTTTTGCATTTGTAGAGGTATTGGATTCAAGCTTGCTGTAAAGAGTTTCAATTTGATTTTGAGAAAATGCAAGTGAAATAAAAAGTATATTGCAACTTATGAAAAACGCATTTTTTTTTGTTATTTGCATAATTATATGGTTAATCTGTTTGACTTGTAATACTGCTACTACAAAAGAAAATGTTAAAACGTATCTAGATAATGAATATAACTATAAATATTTAAATAAAATTGTTCATTTTAAATATAATAAAGAAGATGTCATATATTGTGAAAACCGTATAAAATTAAATGAAAATGTTATTTTTCAGTTTTCTTCTTTTTCTGGAAGTCCTGATGAACGGATTAATCATCCTTATAAAGACCAAAGTAAATTAATAAAGGAGCGAAAAGAATTGTCTACAAATTACGTAGGTTTGATTCTTCGATTTAAAAGTGTAGACTCCCTAGCTTTTAGTTATGGTAGAGAATTTTTTTATGCCTTTTGTTCTTACAAAATAGATTTTCACACTTGTTTTTATGATAATAATTCATTAATCTTACATTTAGAAGACTCAGATTCTATAAAGAAAATACAATTTAAAATGAAAAAAAGTTATTTAAATACCATACGGGTTGAGTCTATTTTGAACCCTCTTATTACATCAAATGAAAATTGATTAATAGCTTTAGCTTCCTATTTAATTTAAAAAAAATTGAGTCCTGTTCCGCAAAGTTTGCAACTTTAAAGTTCTTAAGTAAACTTTCCAACAATTTCAAAATCTCAACCTAAAATTCCAACTTAAAACACCTATTATGTTATAAGCTCCATCCCAGCCAAAAGAGTAAATACTCCCTTGTAAAAATATTTTAAGTCAAAACGCAGCTTTACAGAGGCTTATCCTAAGGCCTACTATAAAGAAGGGTAACTTATAATTAAATTAAGATTATGGTAAATACCAAAGACGGAAGTAGCAGAGCAGCGAACATTATTAAAAATTGAATTAGAGCGAGGACTGCTCTTCAATTTTTAGGCACCTAGGAACAATTATACAATCCAGATCTTAAAGCTGTCAAGTTTGCCCACTTTAAAAAAGAAAGTGAAATTTTAGTCACACCAAATTCGGTATTTTTAAAAATTTAATATCGCAGCGAGTGAATAAAAAAATAACTGCGTTAGAAGTTAAATAATGTGATATATCTATTTTTAATAAAAAAGAGGAAGACTATATTTCTTTAACGGATAGTGCTCGTATTAAAAATAAAGACGATCCAAAGGATGTAGTGATAATTGGTTTGGAAACTGGCAAGTCGGTGAGGGCTTTAGAAATTTCTGAAGAAGATCGTGAGGATATTGTAAAGCCCATGCAGCTCATTACCGATAAGCCTGTGATGTATGTCTGTAATGTTGATGAAGGCTCTGCCGTGAATGGCAATGCGCACGTAGATCGTGTGATGGCATCGGTAACTGACGAAGATGCGGAAGTTTTGGTTCTTGCTGTCGGTATTGAAGCCGATATTGCAGAATTGGAGGACTATGAGGAACGTAAGCTTTTCCTTGAAGATATTGGTTTAGAAGAGGCAGGTGCTGGAAAATTGATTCGCTCGGCTTATAGATTGTTAAATCAACAGACTTATTTTACCGTTGGAAAGAAAGAAGTGATAGCATGGACAGTAAAAGTAGGAGCAACGGCACCACAAACAGCTGGAGTGATACACTCAGACTTTGAGCACGGCTTTATTCGAGCAGAGGTTATCAAATTTGATGATTTTGTGCACTTTGGCAGTGAAGCAAAAATAAGAGATGCTGGTAAACTTAGCGTTGAAGGTAAGGAGTACATCGTGAAAGATGGTGATATTATGAATTTTAGATTTAACGTGTAGAACATCACACCCTATAGAGCTAGAGCCCCAGTTCAAAATTTGAACTGGGGCTTTTTTGGGCTTATAAAAGGTTACCTTTGCAAAAATATTTTTTTATGTCAAAACAGTTTTTAGATTTAGGAATTAATGAGCACTTACAGCGGAGTTTAGTCGACTTGCAGATTTCTGTTCCTACTGAAGTCCAAGAAAAGACCATTCCTGTTGTCCTAAATCAAAACGAAGATCTAGTGGTTTTGTCAAAAACAGGATCAGGAAAAACCGCTGCTTTTGGCTTGCCTTTATTACAATTGATCGATACTGAAAACACCTCTATACAGACGCTTATCTTAGCGCCTACTAGAGAATTAGGTCAACAGATTTATAATAATCTCATCTCTTTTGCTAGTTGGAGTGACCAAATACATATCGCCTCCTTATGTGGTGGTACACCCATAAAACCTCAAATCGAGAACCTAAACAGCACAACCCATCTTGTGGTGGCTACACCTGGGCGATTGCTTGATCTCATAAAACGCGAGGCCATTGATTTAAAGCATTTAAAATATGTTGTATTGGACGAGGCTGATGAAATGTTAAGTGCCCTAAAATTTGAAGTGGATACCATTATAAAAGCCATACCAAAGACCAGAAGAACGCTCTTATTTACGGCGACTATGTCAGGGACGGTTAAACAATTGGTACAGAATTATATGTCGAAAGACCTTGTTACCATAGAAGTGGATACAACCACTCTAGGACATCAGGGGATCGACCATCATTATGTGGTTGTAGAGCCGATTGAAAAGCTAGACGTTTTGCTGCATTTTTTAAATTCTAAAGGGGGTGAGCGTGGTATTATATTTTGTAAAACCAAAGCAGCAGTGAATAAACTCGCTAAGAAATTGGCCATTAATAAATTCTCTTCAGGAGCTATACACGGTAGTTTAACCCAAGGTATTCGGGACCGTATTATGGGTCAATTTAGAGAAGGTCATATCGATATTCTAGTGGCAACCGATTTAGCTGCGCGTGGTATTGATGTTAAGGAAGTGTCCTATGTTGTCAATTATCATTTGCCCGATACTTATGAAGCTTATGTCCATAGAAGTGGGCGTACGGCTAGAGCAGGAGCAAAGGGACTTTCATTAACGATTTTGCAACACGAAGAAATTGCAGAGATTACTGATTTTGAAAATGAATTGGGCATTGTCTTTCATAAATTTAAAAAAGCGGATGCCCAAAGCATAGAAGAAAACAATGCGTTATTATGGGCCAAAAAAATATTTAAAACCAAACCAAATAGAGAGGTTTCCGAAGAGTTTAAAACGAAGATCAAAACGGTATTCCATCATTTAACCAAAGAAGAACTCGTCGATAAAGTACTAGCACATCACTTGGCTCAGTCCAGTACTGAGCACTCAACGTCTGACCGTTCTAAAAAGAAATAAGCATTATGGCAAATCATATAAAATCACAAGAGGATATTTTGCGAAAATTAAATATCCAAGTCTTGAATCCTATGCAGGAGGAAGCGATTCCTTTAATTGAAAACACCACTAATACCATTCTATTATCACCAACAGGAACCGGTAAAACCTTGGCGTTTTCATTGCCTTTATTAACTATTTTAGACCCTGAATCTCCAGATGTCCAAGTCTTAATATTGGTGCCATCAAGAGAATTGGCGATTCAAATTGAGCAAGTGATTCGCACGATGGGATCTGGTTATAAAGTCAATGCGGTGTACGGGGGCAGACCTGTCTCCAAAGACAAAATTGAAATCAAACATAACCCTGCTATTTTAATCGGAACCCCCGGTAGAATCTTAGATCATTTCAATAGTGAGCGTTTTTCTAAGACCAGCATCCAAACTCTAATTTTAGATGAGTTTGATAAATCTTTAGAAGTCGGTTTTGAGGAAGAAATGAAGGCTATTATCAGTCAGTTGCCAAACCTTAACAAACGGGTGTTAACCTCTGCAACACAGAGCCTTTCTATTCCTGGTTTTGTAAGATTGGATAAGCCTAGCATCGTTAACTATTTGAACAAAAAAACACCATCCAAGTTAACCATTAAAACAGTGATTTCTCCAAGTCAGAGTAAGTTAAAAACACTGGTAGATTTAGTACATCATCTTGGCAATGCGCCTGGAATTGTGTTTTGTAATTTAAGAGATAGCATAGATGAAGTAAGTTCTTATTTAAATCGACAAAACATCAGTCATGCCTGTTTTTCCGGGGTGATGGAACAAAAGGATAGAGAACGGGCTTTGATAAAATTCAGAAATGGGAGCTCACAGATCTTAGTGGCTACAGATTTAGCTGCTCGCGGTATCGATATCCCAGAACTGAAATTCATTATTCATTATGAACTCCCACGTCATGAAGAAGAGTTTATACATAGAAATGGGAGAACAGCCAGAGTGAACTCTAAAGGAACAGCTTATATATTAAAATGGGAACGGGAGTCTTTACCTGAATTTATTAAAGATGTGAAAGGTATTGATGTCTCTTCGAAATCGTCACAAAAAATACAGTCGAAGCCCCAATATTGGGAGACTTTGTTTATTTCTGGTGGGCGAAAAGATAAAATTTCCAAAGGGGATATTGCAGGATTGTTCTTCAAACAAGGCGGTCTAAACAAAGATCAATTGGGAAACATCGAGCTTAAGCCAGATTGTGCATTTGTTGCTATCCCGCTAAGTCTAGCTGATGAATTGGTAGAAAAGTTAAGCAATTCACGTCTAAAGAAAAAGAAGGTGAGGATCTCAGTGCTTGAAAGTTAATTCTAAATTAAGAATTAAGAATTTTAAATTGATTTTTAAGCCATAAATAATTTAAGGTGAATAATTTTTAATTATAAATTTTTAATTGATTTTATATAGTAGATAAGTTGAGGTGAATCATTTAAAATGAGTGTGCTATTTCACGAAAAGCAAACAAAGAAAAAAATGCAAAGAAGTGCAAAGGAGAAAATTAACTTTAATTGATTCTTTGTGGCCTTTGCGAAAAACTTAGCGGCCTTTGTGTGAAACTTTTTTAATACGCGACTTCAATTCATTATCAATAAAAAATGATTGGGAATAATGAATTCACTTTAAGCGACTAGTAAGTTAGGGTGGATCACTTAAATCAGTTTACTATTTCACGCAAAGCAAACAAAGAGAAAAACGCAAAGAAGAAATTGTCATTTACTAATATTTTGAGGCCTTTGCGATTAATCTAGCGCTTTTGCGTGGAGTGTTTTTAATATTCGACTTCAATTCATTATTTGTAAAAATAGAATTTAGATTTATACAGTTTAATTTTTGTCCTGTTAAGGTTTAAATATAGTTTTAAAACAAACCCAGAAAAACTTGAACTTCAAATTTGACATCCAGAATTTTGAAAATAGTAACTTTTAAGTTACTTTTGACGTAATGGAAAAAGTCAGGCAAG
The DNA here is from genome assembly GCF_000153485.2 of Psychroflexus torquis ATCC 700755. Taxonomy (NCBI): domain Bacteria; kingdom Pseudomonadati; phylum Bacteroidota; class Flavobacteriia; order Flavobacteriales; family Flavobacteriaceae; genus Psychroflexus; species Psychroflexus torquis. The sequence continues at coordinate 3,955,018 of NC_018721.1, forward strand.
TAATACAATATAAAAATTATTTCGAGAAGTTTCTACTTGCTCAACCGAAAAAGGTTCAGGACAAAATATTTAAGGTTATTGAAATAATCGAAACCTATCAGCACGTGCCGAAAACATATTTGGCGCCAATGAAAACTGACAAAGGACTATTTGAAGCCCGAATAAAATTAGGCTCAAATATTTGGCGAGTTTTTTGTTTCTTCGACAAAGGTAAGTTAGTTATACTCTTAAACGGGTTTACCAAAAAGACGCAGAAAACACCGAAAAAAGAAATCGACAAAGCAGTCCGATTAATGAAAGAGTATTATGAAGAAAAAAACAAAGGGAATGGAAACTAAAAGTTGGAAAGAAATAAAGAACACAGTTTACGGAAAAAAAGGCACTGAACGTAGAGACGAACTCGATAGAGATTTTGAATCTTTTAAAATTGGTTTACTATTACGAAATGCACGCGAAGAAAAAAATCTTACTCAAGAGCAACTTGGTGAACTAATTGACAAAAAGCGAACTTATATTTCACGCGTGGAAAATAATGGTAGTAATCTGACTTTAAAAACCTTATTTGACATCGTTGAGAAAGGACTTGGTGGAAAAGTAAATATTTCAATCGAAGTCTGATATAAAGTAAGTTTTACAACAATGTAGATTATGAGTAGGGCGATTTAACTTAAATCAGTTTACTATTTCACGCAAAGCAAACAAAGAGAAAAAGCAAAGAAGCGCAAAGGAGAAACTACCATTTTCTTAATATTTTGCTGCCTTAGTGAAATTTATTTAAAAACTGAAATTTGGCTCATTATCAATAAAAAATGATTGGGAATAATGAATTCACTTTAAGTCACTAATGAGTTAGGGTGGATCACTTAAATCAGTTTACTATTTCACGCAAAGTAGACAAAGAGAAAAAGCAAAGGAGCGCAAAGGAGAAACTACCCTTTTCTTAATATTTTGCGGCCTTTGCGGAAAACTTAGCGCTCTTTGCGTGAAGCTTCTTTAATTCGCGACTTCAATTCATTATCAATAAAAATAGAATTTAAATTTATACTGTTTAATTTTGTCCTGTTAAGGACTAAATATAGGATAAACAAGCACTACTTATTTTAAAAGTGCCTTTAGGTACTTTATATGCAATACCTAAAGGCATTGTTGTTAACAGAAGATAGTTTTTACCAACGTTTAGTCCCTAAAGGGACAATTCAAAATAAAAAAAACTTTTCTCAAACGTGGATAGCTTTTTAGAAAACCAAAACTTTTACTGCCTTTGCGAAAAACTTAGCGCCCTTTGTGTGAAACTTTTTTAATTCGTGACTTCAATTCATTATCAATAAAAAAATATTGAGAATAAAGAATTTACTTTAATCCACTAATAAATTAGGGTAAATCATTTAAAATCTGTTTGTTATTTCACGCAAAGCAAACAAAGAGAAAAACGCAAAGAATCTCAAACGAGAAAATTAACTTTAGCTGATTCTTTCCTGCCTTTGAGATTAACTTAGTGCCCTTTGCGTGAAACGTTTTTAGAATTGAACTTCAATTCATCATCAACACTAACAAATTAAAAATTCCTAATTATTCCAACATCGGTTTTAAGACTTCCCAGACTGTATGGGCTACTATTTTATGACCATCAACTGTTGGGTGGATGCCATCACTTTGATTGAGTTCGGCGATACCGCCAACATCTTTTAAGATAAAAGGAATAAAGGCGAGATTATTGGCTTCGGCTAATTCAGAAAACAGCTCTCTGAATTCGGTAGTGTACTTTTGCCCCATGTTCGGTGGCAGTTGCATACCAGCAAGAATAACCTTTGTCTTCGGACTTTTTTCTTTTACAGTTCTTATAATCGCTTGAAGGTTAGACCGCGTTTCAGATAAAGGAACTCCCCGTAAGCCATCATTTGCTCCAAGCTCCAATAGAAAAATATCGATATCTTGATTCAAGACCCAGTCAATTCGGCTTTTACCACCCGCTGTTGTTTCTCCGCTTAAGCCTGAATTAACAACTATATATTTTAAATTCAAAGAATCAATTTTTTCTTGTAATACAGCAGGGAAAGCATCATTGCTATCCTCCAATCCATAGCCAGCTGTAATACTATCTCCAAAGCATAAGATGGTTTCAGTATTATTTTCTGAAGCTTCAGCAAGTTGGGATGGTTTGGTTTGTTGCGTTGCTGTTTCTTCTTGTGTCGTTTTTTTCTTTTTATCACTACCACAACCCAAGATTAAAATCAAGGGAATAATATAACAAAGCCTTATGAGTTTCTGCATAGCGGAAGTTGGTAAGATTAGATTCATTTGTCTATTTTGAGCCTCTGACATAATTGTCATTTTAATTAAAATTATATGCCAAAGATATTGAAGATTACTGGGCTAGAAAAGACTTATTCCAGCGGTCACAAAGAATTAACGGTCTTGCAAAACATCTCTTTTGAGGTTGAAAAAGGACAAACCTTTTCTATTGTGGGACCTTCTGGAAGTGGAAAAACAACCTTACTAGGCTTGTGTGCAGGATTAGATAATCCAAATGCAGGAAGTGTGGAGTTATGTGGTCAGGATTTAAGTCACTTAAACGAAGACCAAAGGGCCCAATTACGGAATAAGGAAGTGGGTTTTATTTTCCAGAACTTTCAACTGCTGCCAACGCTCACTGCTCTTGAGAATGTAAGTGTTCCTCTAGAATTACAAGGAGATAAAGCCGCAGCCAAAAAAAGTATGGTTTTATTGGAAAAAGTGGGTTTAGCTGACCGTTCAGATCATTATCCATCTCAGCTTTCAGGTGGTGAACAGCAACGTGTTGCTTTAGCCAGAGCCTTTGCCAATGCACCTTCTATTTTATTTGCTGATGAACCTACAGGAAACTTAGATGAGGAAACTGGAGAAAAAGTAATCAAACTATTATTCGATTTAAACAAAGAAGCAGGAACGACGCTGGTGATTATTTCGCATGATTTAGAGTTGGCCAACCGAACCCAGCAAATATTGCGTCTGAAAGGCGGACAAGTGTTAACCAATCAACGCACAGAAGTGCTGTAAATTCACACCCCTTTCCTATGAATCAAAATACAAAATGGCTCTTTAAGATGGCATGGCGTGATGCCAAGGCAAGTAGAGTGCGTCTGCTTTTATTTATGGCCTCTATTATCTTAGGTATTGCTGCAGTGGTCTCCATACAACTGTTCAGCATTAATCTTAAAGACAATATACAACTCCAGTCTAAAGCCTTGATGGGTGCCGATTATATTATCGATAGTAGGAAACAACCTACAGAACGTGCTCAAGCGATCATAGACTCCCTAAACCCTGATGCTTCTGAAGTCAACTTTGTGTCGATGATTGCCTTTCCCAAAAGTGGAGGTACCAAACTGGTAAAGGTTCGTGCTTTAAAAGGAGACTTTCCTTTTTACGGTACGATTGATACCGAACCTGCCTCAGCAGCAAGTACTTATCAAGATTCGGGTGGAGCATTGGTTGATGCGACTTTATTACTTCAGTTTGACATCCAACCGGGAGATTCTATAAAAGTAGGAGAACTCACCCTCCCCATTGCAGGCGCTTTAAAGGCTATTCCTGGGACTACGGCAATTTCAACCTCTGTAGCTCCATCAGTAATCATTCCAAATCGGTTTGTAGAAAGCACGGAACTCCTTCAATTTGGCAGTCGCAAGGAATATCAATTCTTTTACAAAGCATCAGATACTTTAAATTTAAGTCAGTTTGAGGAGAAAATAAACCCTATGCTGGAGGCAGAAAATTCAGATTTAGACACGCATACCAGCACTAGCGAACGTTTAGGAAACCGTTATGATAATGTAGGAAAATTTTTATATCTAGCAGCATTTATAGCTTTGCTTTTAGGCTGTGTGGGTATCGCTAGTTCTGTTCATATTTATATCAAAGAAAAACTGAGAGCCATTGCCGTTTTAAAATGTATGGGAGCGTCCAGAAAGCAAAGCTTTCTTATTTTCCTAATTCAAATTGCGGGTATTGGAGTTACTGGTGGCTTGGTGGGTTCGCTTATTGGGGTAGGACTTCAGGTTTTATTTCCCTATATCTTACAAGAGTTTCTTCCGTTTGCGGTTGAAATAAGTATCTCTTTCCAACCCATACTTATTGGTGTTTTTCTAGGGCTGTTTATGTCGGTTTTATTTGCGCTTTTACCATTGCTTAGAACCTGGTATGTATCGCCTTTAGAAGTGTTACGCATTAATGAAAAAGCTTCGCAGGGTCCAAAAAAGGCAAGATTTTTCGTATTCGCTGGGATCCTCATATTTCTGTTTTTATTTTCATTGTGGTTACTCGAGGATATACTTTATGCATTCGGTTTTGTTGGTGCTACGCTAATTACATTTGCTGTTTTAGCTGGGACTGCTTTGCTGAGTATGAAACTCATTAGAACCTATTTCCCAAAACGCTGGGGGTTTATTTCGCGCCAAAGTTTGCTAAATTTATTTAGGCCAAATAATCAGACTGTCGTGTTGGTGGTCGCCATCGGTTTAGGGACATTTTTGATCAGTACCTTATACTTTACCAAAGATATTTTATTGGCAAAAACCGATATTGAGCAATCGGCAGAAACTGCCAATATGATCATTTTAGATTTGCAAACCGATCAGCGTGATGCTGTAGAACAACAACTTATTGAGAATGATTTGCCCACTCTTGATAACATTTCGCTGGTGACTATGCGAATGCAAAAAATTAAAGATCAGCAAGTGAATGAGATACGACAGGATTCGACAAGCCAGATTCGCGGTTGGATTTTAAACCATGAGTTTAGAACTACCTATCGCGACACCTTGATTGATTCAGAAGAAATTATAGAAGGGGAGTGGATCCCAGAGTTAGAGTCTGGAGATCCGGTAAAGATTTCTATTTCAGATAATCTTGCCGAAGATGCAAAGTTAAGAGTTGGCGATGCCGTTGTTTTTAATGTGCAAGGTGTGCTTATGGAAACTACCGTGGGCAGTATTCGTAAAGTAGACTGGGGACAAATTCAGCTTAATTTTAGCATTGTATTTCCCAAGGGTGTCTTAGAGAAAGCTCCACAGTTCAATGTGATTACCACCGCTGTGCCAGATGAGGAAGCTTCAGCAAAATTACAGCGGAATTTGGTGGCCAAATTCCCTAATGTGTCGGTGATAGATTTGCGACAGGTGTACACCATTTTGGAAGATATTCTAGATAAGATTTCTTGGATCATCAATTTTATGGCTTTCTTTAGTATCCTTACGGGCATTATCGTTTTGATAGGTTCTGTACGAACCAGTAAATACCAACGCATTAAAGAAAGTGTCTTACTGCGAACTTTGGGCGCAAAAAACACACAGATCTTAAAAATAACTGCTTTGGAATATCTGTTTTTAGGATTGCTAGGGAGTTTAGTTGGAATTTTGTTGGCTTTAGTGAGTAGCTTCTGTTTAGCGCTACTTGTTTTCAAGGAACCCTTTGTGCCTTCCTTGATTCCCTTTTTAGTCTTTTTACCAGGCATTACCCTTTTGGTTTTAGTGATTGGCTTGAGCAATATTCAAACTGTCTTACGCAGTTCACCTTTGGAGGTTTTGCGAAAAGAAGGTTAGTAGTGGTTTCATTTAAGTACCGTAAACGTTTAACTTTATTGAGATAATATATATGTATGGTTAGTGTATCTGAGAATAAAAATGATTTTGCTTCCCTGCGGTTTATACCCCGTTTTTTAAGTAGAGTCTACCAAACTCACCCTGGTTTATTTATTGGGAATGTATTTTTAAGATTGCTTAAATCCCTTATTCCTATAACTTTACTTTGGGTAGGGAAGGAAATCATAGATGAGGTGATTCTCCGAGTCGATCTGGATACGTCCGATCTAAACAGATTATATTGGTTGATTGGGATAGAATTGCTCTTAGCTATACTAAGTGACGTATTTAATCGGCTTATTTCCCTAACCGATGGACTTTTGGGTGATCTATACTCCAATGCATCGTCGATAGAACTGATTCAAAAAACCGCTAAAGTTGAACTGGCAAGTCTCGAAGATTCGGAGTTCTACGATAAGTTGGAGCGTGCTAGACAGCAAACCTCTAGCCGAGTGTCTTTAATGTCTAACGTCTTGGCACAAATACAAGATATTATCACAATAATATCGTTGGTTTCTGGATTGATTTATTTTTATCCTATTTTGATTGTGTTATTGGTCATCTCTATTATTCCGTCGTTTATTAATGAGCTGAAATATAGCCAGTCTAGTTATTCACTTCAAAAGAGTTGGACTCCTGAACGTCGTGAGCTTGACTATATGCGTATGATTGGTGCGAGTGATGTCACCGCTAAAGAGATCAAGTTGTTTGGTTTGGCTGATTTTATAAGCTCTACGTTTAAACGCATTTCCGATAAATACTACAAAGCCAATAAAAAGCTCTCCATTAAAAAAAGTCTGTGGGGGGGTGTTTTTCATATTTTAGGTGATTTAGCCTACTATGGTGCTTATGTCTTTATTGTTTTAAAAGCAGTTGCTGGCTTGGTAACCATTGGAGACTTAACCTTTTTGGCAGGTTCCTTTAGTCAGCTGCGAAACCAGCTACAAACCGTGTTTTCTCGTTTTTCAAACATCACCCAAAGCGCCATGTATCTCCAGGATTATTTCGAATTTGTGGATATGGACTTTAGTGGTGATAATCCAGAGCAATATCGTGCAGCCCCTTCAGAATTTAACCACAGCATACATTTCGATAATGTGAGCTTTAGCTATCCACAGTCAGAGAAAATGGTATTGTCCTCACTGACGTTTGACTTGAAAAAAGGAGAGAAACTTGCTTTAGTTGGGGAAAATGGAGCAGGAAAGACGACACTAATAAAACTTCTATTGCGTCTTTACGAGCCTACTGGTGGTCAAATTTTAATGGATGGCGTACCGATTCGTGAATATAGAAAAGAAGACTATCAAAAAATGCTGGGAGCGATTTTTCAGGATTTTGTGAAGTATTACTTAACTGCTAAAATCAATATTGCGGTCGGGAACATTGACGAAGAGCATAATATTGATAAAATCAAAGACGCTGCAGTTCAAAGTCTCGCCAACGAGGTGATTGAAAGTTTACCTATGGGTTATGACCAAGGTTTAGGCAGACGTTTTAAGAAAGGAGCAGAGCTCTCTGGTGGTCAATGGCAGAAAATTGCTTTGGCGAGAGCTTATATGTCGGATGCACCCATTATTATTTTGGATGAACCTACTTCTGCCTTGGATGCCCGAGCAGAATCGGAAGTTTTTCAGCGGTTTATTGGCTTGACCAAAGACCGAACTAGCATTATCATTTCCCATCGCTTTTCAACTGTGAGAATGGCAAATCGCATTTTGGTACTTCAAAACGGAAGTATTTTAGAATTGGGAACTCACAAAGAATTATTGGCCAATCCTAAACTTTATGCAGAACTGTTTGAACTTCAAGCAGAGGGGTACAGGGAATAGAGGGATTTCGCTTATTGTAGTGAACTTCGTTGCACTGACCAATTCAACATGATTTTGTACATGCTGAATTTATTTCAGCATCTCACTCAGAGTTTCTCGTTTGCTATCTCACTTATCTGAAAAACTGCGATTTAGCATCAGCGACTCCCAGGTAGCTTAGAGCAACATAGGTTATCCATATGGAGACCCTGAAATAAATTCAGGGTGACAAGTTGTGGTGGCTTGTGGCTGTGAGGCCCTGAAATAAATTCAGAGTGACAATTCAATATGATTTTGTCCTGCTAAATTTATTTCAGCATCTCACTTAAAGTTTCTCGTTTACTAGCTAACCTGTCTGAAGAACTACGATTTAGTATCAGCGCCTCCTGGATAACATGGAGCAACATAGATTAACCCTTTGGAGACCCTGAAATGAATTCAGGGTGACAAATCAACGAGATTTTGTCATGCTGAACTACGTTTCAGCATCTCACGTAGAGTGACTCATATATTTTCCAACTCTCAATCAGGATTCGTTTCAGCATTTTCCGTAACTAACTTTAGATTACTATTTCAAATTTGACATTTACCTATCAACGATAAATTATTTTTCTTAATTTATAGCTCAATATTAATTTTGGAAATTAAAGAAATGCCTAAACGTGCGTATCATAACTATTGGGTTTATATCCTAACCAACAAGCCAAATGGAATTTTATATATTGGTGTAACTGGTGGCATAGACTATAGAATGGAGAGGCACACTACTGGAACAGGAAGTAAATTTACTTCAAAGTATAATCTAAAAATAATGGTATATCTAGAAGAGTTTCAATATATAGAGGATGCTATTGCTAGGGAGAAGCAATTGAAAAGTTGGCATCGGCAATGGAAATTAAATTTAATAGAGAAAGATAATCCTAATTGGAAAGACTTATGGGTTAAATTAGGATAGATTCTCTTACACTATTAAGGATCACAATTCAACCTGATTTTGTCCTGCTGAATTTATTTCAGCATCTTACTTAAAGTTTTTTGTTTGCAATCTAACTTATCTGAAGAACTGCGATTTAGTATCAGCGCCTGGCTAAAGTCGAGCAATTTAGGTTAACCATATTGAGACCCTGAAATGAATTCAGGGTGACAATTCAATATGGTTTTGTCCTGCTGAATTTATTTCAGCATCTCACGTAAAGTTTCTCGTTTACTATCTAACTTATTTGAATAACTAGTTTCAGTATTAGCGTCTGTTTAAATTTGATCAATTTAGGTTAACCATATGGAGACCCTGGAATGACTTCAGGGTAACAAGTTGTGGTGGCTTGTGGCTGTGAGACCCTAAAATGAATTCAGGGTGACAAGTTGTGGTGGCTTGTGGCTGTGAGACCCTGAAATAAATTCAGGGTGATAAGTTGTGGTGGCTTGTGGCTGTGAGACCCTGAAATGAATTCAGAGTGACAAGGTTTGAATTTTGGAGTTGTAAGACCCTGAAATGAATTCAGGGTGACAAGTTGTGGTGGCTTGTGGCTGTGAGACCCTGAAATGAATTCAGAGTGACAAGGTTTGAATTTTGGAGTTGTAAGACCCTGAAATGAATTCAGGGTAACAATTCAACTTGATTTTGTACATGCTGAATTTATTTCAGCATCTCACTTAAAGTTTCTCGTTTGCTATCTAACTTATCCGAAGAACTAGTTTCAGCATCTGCGCCTCATCGATAACATAGAGCAACATAGGTTATCCATATTGAGACCCTGAAATAAATTCAGGGTGACAAGTTGTGGTGGTTTGTGGTTGTGAGACCCTGAAATGAATTCAGGGTGACAATTCAATATGGTTTTGTCCTGCTGAATTTATTTCAGCATCTCATTCAAAGTTTCTCGTTTACTATCTAACTTATTTGAATAACTGGGGTTCAGTATCAGCGCCTTATTAAATTTCAGCAATTCAGTTTAACCATATGGAGACCCTGAAATGAATTCAGGGCGACAAGTTGCAGTGGTTTGTGGCTGTCAGACCCTGAAATAAATTCAGGGTGATAAGTTGTGGTGGCTTGTGGCTGTGAGGCCCTGAAATAAATTCAGGGTGATAAGTTGTGGTGGCTTGTGGCTGTGAGGCCCTGAAATAAATTCAGGGTGATAAGGTTTGGATTTTGGAATTGTGAGACCCTGAAATAAATTCAGGGTGACAATTCAATATGATTTTGTCCTGCTGAATTTATTTCAGCATCTCACTCAGAGTTTCTTGTTTGCAATCTAACTTATCTGAAGAACTCCGTTTCACCTTCTACAGTTTAATTAAAACGATCCTCCGTTCCTCTGTAATAATCCAACACCTTTACGCGCAATAAATAGTCGTACTTGGCATTTGCAAGGTTTACTTTTGCATTGTCTAAATTATTTTTACTGGTGATGTAGTTTAAGAAATTAGAGACCCCATTTTTAAACCTGATGTCGTTTATCCGATAGGATTCTTTATAGGCTTCAACTTGACTTAAAAAGCTATTGTATCTTTTGTAAACTGCTTCCATATCAAAATGAACTTGAGCGATGGCATTCTTAATATCTAAGTGTGTGCGTTCTAATTCTAACAAAGATTCTTCAACTCTAATTTTTTCTAAAGCCATATTATTCTTTGCTCTAAACCCATTGAAAAGCGGCACATTGACGGCAACACCAACTACTGTATTTAAATTATTATCGAGTTGATCCCTAAAATTGATGCTTTGAGCAGCAAAAGAGGTTTGCTCTGACATTACCATTAAATTCTGTCCATCTAAACTTATAAAATCACCTGTTTCAGCAATACTAGTCCCCGTAGAATTGAATAGCTGCGCTGCACTAGAATAATTGGTATTTATTCCTCCAAAAAGAGAAATTTCTGGTGTAAACTGAGATTTAGCGATACTTACTCCTTTTTCTGAAGCTTCAATGCGCAATTCACCTGCTTTAAAGATGGCTAAGTTTTGTATAGCTTGGGTGTATACTTCATCAGCAGATAAGCCATATTCTTCAAAATCTAGTATCAGGCCTTTTGTGTCAAAATGGATAGCTTCATCTACATTCAATAATCGAACTAAATTTAATTTTGCATTATTCAAACTAGACTCAGATACTAAAATGCTGGTTTCATCACTAGCTACTTGCCCTATTATATCTGCATAATCTGCGGGATTTCCAGATTCGTTTTCATAAAAGCCTTCTTGTATGTCAAGCTGTTGCTGAGTCGTTTCTAATCTTACTTTAGTTAATTGTAATACATCTCTGGTATTTAAAACTTGGAGATAGGCTAGGGTGACATTTAAGATTAGATCTTGTTTGGCAGCTTCAATTTCAAGTTCTGAAGCTTTTTTGTTGAGTCGATTTTGTTTAGCTGTATTCAATAATCGAAAGCCATTGAAAATGGTAACATCTAAACTCAATCTCACGTTCGAAAATGTTAATTCTTGAGTTATAAAATCATTGGTAAATGGATCTATACTTCTACCATCATTAACCCCTAAATTAAAATCGCCATTCAGACGAGGTAACAAATTTGCCTTTGATCGTTGATAGTTTACTTTCTCAGAATTGGCTACCAAATTAGTAGATTTCAAATCGAGGTTATTCTTTAAGGCTATAGAAATGCATTCATCTAACGAATAACTTGTATTTGTTTCATTTTGAGTATATCCTGCCAGTCCCATAATATATAGGATAGTGTACAATATGATTTTAGATTTCATAATTTTATGTTTTATTTATTTTGAATGATAAATAGCCTGTATTCAATTGCAGTCTTCGACTTTGACCGAGGTACTGATTATTCATTTTTTAATAGGCTAATGTTTGGTTACGATTGATGTGTTTTGTAAAATGCTGATTTTAACTTATTTTGTCACATCGAGTGTTCCGACTTTTTCGTCGGGATGTATCGAGATGTTTTCTTGTATCCATGAAAGTTCTCAATATACTTTCAATGATTTTTTACTAAAAATCAATTAAACACTTTCTCGTTGACGTAAGTCATAAAATGCTGATCTTAAATTGTTTTGTCCCATCGAGTGGTTTTTGCTTTTGCTCAATCAAAGAGTAGAATTGAAAATTGTATCGAGATGTTCTCTTGCACCCACGAAAGTTCTAGATACAATCTCAATGATTTTTTTACTGATAATTAATCAAACCCTTTCCCATTGACGTATGTCTTAAAATGCTGATCTTAATTTGTTTTGTCTCATCGAGTGTTCCGACTATTTCGTCGGGATGTATCGAGATGTTTTGTTGTTTTAAAAAGAGTTCTCGAATTCATCTAATTCCATTTATTTTTAAGAGACGATTTTTCCATCGAGAAGATTAATTATTCGTGAGCCATAAGCCGCATTGCTTTCGGAATGTGTGGCTTGTATTATGGTGACCCCTTCTTTATTTAATTCTGAAAATAATTTCATAATTTCCTCACTTTGCTTGGAGTTTAAATTTCCTGTTGGCTCATCCGCTAAAATGAGTTTGGGTTCTCCAATTAAAGCTCTTGCAATTCCTACCAATTGTTGCTGGCCACCACTTAATTGACTAGGAAATAAATCTTTCTTCCCAACAATATTGAAGCGGTCTAGCATATCCGCAACCATAGCTTTCCGTTGAGATGACTTTACGCTTTTATAGAGCAAAGGTGTTTCGATATTTTCATATACGGTGAGTTCGTCGATAAGGTGATACGCCTGAAATACAAAACCTATATACTCTTTGTATAGTTTAGATCGGTTTCTCTCTTTCAAACTGTGGACAGGCTCGTCTAAAAAGGTGTAGCTTCCTTCTGTAAAATCATCTAACATTCCAATGCAGTTCAGTAAAGTAGATTTCCCTGAACCTGATGGTCCCATGAGTGAAATGAATTCTCCTTCTTTGACGGTTAGATTAATGTTGTCTAGTAAGGTGACCGTTTTTCTTCCAGAATTTACGGTTCTAAATGCTTCTTCTGTAGTTAATAGTGTATTTTCCATAATATTATTTTTGGTTATTTGTACTCTCCAAAAACGAGGAGACTACAAGTGATTGACTTTAATTAATCGATGCGTTGTACTTTTGAATCTCCAATTCTTATCCCTGTAACTATATCTGCTGTTCCTTTGTAACTCAATTCTGCTTCACCATAGGCGGTGAATTTAATGCGCTCTGAGGCATTGATCAAAAACTTGGCTTCTCCATAAGCTGTGAGTTTTGAAGTGGTATTATTGACTTCAATTAAATCGAAATAAGATTCACCATAAGCGGTTAACTTTTGTTCATAAATACTCCCTTTATGAATAGTTAATTTATTCTCTCCATAGCTATTCACATCTAATTCTTGGATATTGACTTCATTAAAAGTCACTTCAGAATCCCCATATATACTGAGTTTAAATTTTTCAACATCAATTAAACTTTCACAAAGTATTGGTTGCTCACCTCTTATTGAGAGCTCTTCGATGTATTTATAAGTAATGAGAATACTTAGTACTTTACCTTTATAAATAGGGACATTCATTTTTGCTCCATTCTTGTTGGTTTTTTTAGTCTTAGTGGTTTCCTTAGCCCCTTCAAGATAAACTCTCAAATTATCTCCTTTCACTTCGATATTTATTTTATCTTCTGGCTCAGTACTCTTTAGTATTGTTACAGATTCTTCGTCACCTTGCACAAAAGTGGTTTCGATATGTGGACTAATCGTCACTTTACTAAAGGATTCAACCGTCTTTTTTGTCTGAGCCAATACCATTTGACTCGTGCAAATCAAGCTTAGCATTGCAACACGCATTAAATTTTTCATGGTTTTCTTATTTATTATGATTGTTATTTCTGTTTTTGACCCCCCCTTTGGAGCTGTGGGCTTTACTCTGTTTTTAAACTTTTTATCGGGTTGGCAATGGCGGCTTTTATCGCTTGAAAACTTACTGTTAACATGGCAATGCCTAAAGCCAGAATGCCTGCTGTTAAAAATACTGTCCAACTAATTTCAATGCGGTAGGCAAAGTCTCGCAACCAACTCTTCATAAGATATAATGCCAATGGAAAACTGATGACCAATGCTACCAAAACGAGTTTGATAAAGTCTAGCGATAATAACTGAACAATTCCAGCTACACTTGCTCCAAACACTTTTCGGATTCCAATTTCTTTGTTGCGTTGTTCAGACATATATGCAGCTAAACCAAATAATCCTAAACAAGCGACAAGTATTGCCAATATGGAAAAAAGTAAACCTACGTTTGCTGTGCGCTGTTCCTTTTCATAAAGTAATTCTAGATTCTTATCTAAGAAAGTATATTTGAATGCTGTATTTGGTGCAAGCGTTTTAAACGTATTTTCAAATCTTGAAATGGTCTCCGTTAAAATTTCATTTTCAAACCGAACTAATAAATACGATTTTGGCTCACGTTGTGCATTATGAAACGCATACGCTCCAATAGGACTGTGCAATGATGCAAAATTAAAATCGTCTACAACCCCACATATATATGCATTATTACCAAGTTGCATAGCCACCTTTTCACCTATGGCCTCCTCGGGTGATAGACCTAAGAAATCCACGGTGGTTTTATTGACAAGCACTTCAACTAAAGTATCTCCTTGCTGTTTAATTTTAGGCAATAACTGACCCGATACTAAGTTGAGTTGCAAAACATCTGCAATATTTTGTTCAGCTCTGTTGGTTTGTATACCCATGCTTTGTTCTGTACTACGCTTATATATACTTCTTCCACTAACCCCAAGTCCTGGATAGCCTTGAGATCTTGTAACAGCCGAAACGTTTGGTAATTGTTCATAGGCGTTTACTAAAGCTCTACCTGACCCTTCGTTGCGAATTCCAGATGTTGAAATAGCAATGATATTTTCTGGATTATAGCCCAAGCTTATATTCTGAATAAATTCTAATTGTTGATGTATCACGATCACACCAATAATTAAAACCACAGAAGCAGAAAACTGAACAACAACCAAGCCTTTTCTAATCACACTTGCTATGCCGCCCTTATTTGAAGTTGGTTTTATAACTTCTTTTGGTGAAAAACGCGATAAGTATAAGGCAGGATAGGAGCCAGAAAATAAAGTAGTGACTAGCCAAATCAATACCAAAAACCCCAATATTTTAATTGTAAACAAAGAGGAGATCGCTAAATGTTTCCCTGCTAATTCGTTAAAAATAGGTAAGGTTATCACAGCGAAAAGTCCACCTAAGACCATTGCAATGGCTGTAATTAAACCTGTTTCTATATAAAACCGAATAATTATATCTTTTACAGACGCCCCCAGTGTTTTGTTAATTCCAACATCTGTCGCTCTTTTTTGAGAACGTGCTGTTATTAAATTCATGTAATTGATGCAGGCAATGAGTAGGATTAGAAGCGCTAAAGCAGTAAGATTACGAATTTGATTAATGTCTCCATAATTAGTTATATAACTATCTGAATAATTCGAAGAATACAAATGAATACGCTCTAAGGGTTGGAGTGAAAAAGTGTACCAAAGGGCTTCTTTTTCTACATTTTTATTTAAAATATCCTGAATTTTAAGTTCAACATCTCTAATTACAGGAGTTGCTGAATCGAACATCACAAAGGTTTCAAAACTCGCATTATTCCAAGACGGATTCTTTGCAAAGTTTTGCATCATAAAAGGGGCGATCGCATTAAAATTTAATGAACTGTTATCAGAGAAATCTTTAAAGATACCCTTAACCTCAAACGAAGTTGTATTGTCAATAGTTAGTGTTTTTCCTAATGGATTTTCATCACCAAAATACCGTTTAGCCGTGCTTTTTGAAAGCAAAATAGTATTGGGATTGTTCAGGTTTTCTGATCCCGTTCCCTTAAGAATTTCCACATTAAATATATCTAGAATAGAGGCATCAGACCAGAATAACTTATCTTCTATAAACACATCATTATCCGTTTTAATGGAGGCTGATTCTCCAAAGCCGTGATGAAAAAATCGTCCAGATTCAACAATAGTCGGAATAGTTGCTTTAAGCTCTGGAGCTAAGGCTGACGGTACATTTGCCCAAGTCTCCAAATCATCTTCTGTGGTATTAAGAAGCACACGATAAATATGGTCTTTGTTAGCATACATATTATCAAAACTACGCTCCTGTAAAATGAATAAAAACAGCACCAAAGTTGAAGCTAAACCAATAGATAAACCCACTATATTCACTATTGAAAACAACCGATTGGTTTTCAAATTCCGCCAAGCAATTTTTATATAACTGCGTATCATAATAAATGTTTTTTATGCTGAATTTATTTTAATATCTTTTCATTAGTATTTCTATTTAATTTTTTCGCTCCCCTTTTAGAGTTATGGGATTCATTCTGTTTTTAAACTATCTACTGGATTAGCCAAGGCTGCTTTTATAGCTTGAAAACTCACAGTTAATAAAGCGATCAAAATAGCTATGACTCCAGCCACAACAAAAATCCACCAGTCGATTTCTATGCGATACGCATAATCTTGTAACCAATTATCCATTCCATACCAAGCCATAGGAATAGCTATTAAAATTGAAATACCTACAAGCTTTAAAAAGTCTTTGGACAATAATTTCACTAAGCCTGAAACACTTGCACCCAAAACTTTTCGAATTCCAATTTCTTTACTGCGCTGTTCGGCTGTGTAAGCTGCCAAACCAAAAAGACCTAAGCAAGAGATGAGTATGGCTAATAAAGCAAAGAGCTGCGAGAGTTTACCAATAAGCTGTTCACTTTTAAATTTAGCATTGAATGTGTCGTCTACAAAGGTGTATTCAAATGGATAGGCTGGATTATGCTTTTTCAGCACAGCTTCAACTTTAGATAGCAAGGCATTAGTGGTTATTTCAGGGTTCATTTTTAAATACATAAAACTGGCTTCCCCATGATAATTAAAAAATAACACAGGGTCACTTTGCCCGTACATGTCCTCATATAAATAATCTTTCACAACACCAATAACGGTATACGTATCCTCCCATCTTATTACTTTCTTTCCGATCGCACTACCATCGCCCATTAGTTTAGCGAAGGATTCAGTAATTAAAACGCTGGTGCTATCTTTTGCTCTATTTTCACTAAAACCATGACCTTCGGCCAATTCAATTCCTGCGGTTTCTAAAAAATCTGAACTGATATATCTAAAGGAAATCAAAACATCTTCTGTATTTGTGCCTCCCATCCACTCTAATCCTGAACCGTTATTGCCTCCATCTAAAACTCCTGAGTTATTTAAACCGATACTTGTAACAGCCCCAGTATTAATTAAATCTTGTTTTATGACTGAAAATTCCTCAATCATAGTCCCATTGACTTTTAATGAAATTAATTGGTCTTTATCAAAACCCAAATCCCTATTCTTTACATGCTGAATCTGTTGATACACTAAAATAGTACAGATGATAAAAACAATGGAAATCGTAAACTGCCCAACCACAAGGCCCTTTCTAATAAATGTGGCAGAACCATGAGTGGCTTTTAAACCTTTTAGAACCTCAACAGGTTTAAATGCCGATAAATAGAATGCAGGATATAATCCAGCAAAGATTCCACAAAATAGGGTAACACCCAATAGAAATATAATATGTGAAGGTTTTGCAAGCCCTAACAACAAATTTTTCTCAACAAGTAAATTAAACTGAGGTAATAAAACAAACAACACTAGTATACTGACAAGTGTTGCTATAAAAGCAAGCACCAAAGCTTCAGAAATAAATTGGATGATCAATCGAGAACGACCAGAGCCCATCGCTTTTCTCACACCAACTTCATTAGCACGTTTCTCACTCCGCGCCGTAGATAAATTCATAAAATTTATACAGGCGATAAGTAATATTATTAAAGCGATAAAGGAAAATAAACGCACATAAGTAATGCGTCCATCAACCTGTTTACCATTTTCAAAATTATCGCGTAGGTGCCAGTCTTTTATGGAATGTAAAAATGCTTTTGAATTACTATCATCTGTTTTTTTCTCAATTAAACTTCGGACTTGTGCATCTACAGCTGCAAAATCTGCCTCTGGAGATAACTCCAAAAAAGTATCTGCAAAGAAACTACCATATTCTGTCATCCAGTCTTGACCATTACTATAACGTTGAAAAGGGGCAATCCAATTAAAAGGAAAAGTGACATTTTTAGGAAGATTCTCAATAACACCAGTGATCAAATAATTATCAGTATTATTAACTTTTAAAACTTCCCCAAGTGCTTTCACATTTTTACCAAAAAGCTGTTCTGCTGTTTTCTTAGTAATTACTATAGCTTCTGGATTTTTAAATGCCGTTTTCGCATTTCCTTCAATAAATGACAGACTAAATATGTTTATAAAATCTTCATCCACATAACGTCCAGAACTATTGATTGCATTGTCGTCAACAGCAAACAGAAAGTCTCTGTGCTTGGTTCTTGCCGCTCTGATCACTCCAGGAATTTCCGTTTTCATCGCTTCTGCTAATGGTCCTGGAGTCGAATTAAACGTCCTCCATTCACCATCATATTCCTGATGTGTTGGCACATAATAAACTTGATCTTGCTTTGCGAAATCTGAATTAAAACTCACCTCATCTTCCACCCAAAGAAAGATGAAACTCGCACAAGTCATACCAATGGCTAATCCAAAAATATTTAGAAAGCTGTAGCCTTTATTTTTCAATAAAGTTCGGAAGGCTATTTTGATATAATTTAAGATCATAATTGTTCTCTTTAGATGGAATAAGCGTATTCGTTTATATTTTATTCCATGCTTATACTATTTATATGGTGAAGATGATGCCAAAGGACTAAGAATCTATAAATCAATACTTTAAAACTATATTTAATAAATAAAGTGTTCGGTTTTGATACACTTTTTGTACGTAATCGGACACTTTTCAAATCCGTAACTCATCAGTATAAATTTAAAATCTATTTCAGTTGATAATTAACTGAATTTCAATTTTTAAAACGTTTCACTTAAAGAACGCTAAGCCCTTAGCAAGGGCCGCAAAAGGCTAGTGGAAGTTGATTTGTATTTTACAGTTTTTTACTCCCCTTTGGGGCTGGGGGATTCACTCTGTTCTTAAACTGTCTACTGGATTTGCCAAGGCTGCTTTAATGGCTTGAAAACTCACGGTAAGCATGGCGATTAAAAGGGCAACACCACCCGAAATAATAAAAATCCACAAATTGATTTCTATGCGATAGGCATAATCTTGAAGCCAATTTTCCATGGCATACCAAGCTATTGGCACGGCAATTAAAATGGAAATACCAACAAGCCTTAAAAAGTCTTTGGACAATAATTTCACTAAGCCTGAAACACTTGCACCCAAAACTTTTCGAATTCCAATTTCTTTACTGCGCCTTTCCACTGTGTAAGCTGCTAAACCAAAAAGGCCTAAACATGAAATGAGAATGGCTAATAAGGCGAAGAGTTGCGAAAGCTTACTGATAAGCTGTTCGTTTTTAAACCTAGCGTCAAATATGTTATCTACAAAATTATAATCAAAAGGAAATACTGGATTGTGCTTTTTCATAACTGCTTTTATTTTAGAAATAGCTAGAGCCGCAGAAATTTCATCTTCAATTTTAACATATAAAAAATTCCCATAATTGGCATTATTAAAAAATAGTACTGGGTCACTCGTTCCATACATGTCTCCATATAGATAATTCTTAACGACTCCTTTAACTTGATATGCCTTTTCATCGATAGTCACTTTTTTTCCTAATGCGCTACCTTTTCCCATTAAGTCAGCAAATGATTGTGTGATTAAAACATTAGTACTGTCCTGTATCATGATAGTACTAAAATTTCTTCCTTCAACAATCTCCATTCCTATTGTTTGTATGAATTCAGAACTCACATGCCTCAAACTAATCAAAACATCCTCTGTAGGTTCAGCACTATCCCATTTCAGCCCAGTACGGTTGCTACCTCCAGAAAGCACTACAGAATTACATAAAGCTGTATTTTTCACAACTCCAGTATTTATTAAATCTTTCTTGATGACTGAAAATTTTTGAATAACCTTATCATTCGCTCTCATAACGAGTAATTGGTTTTTATCATAGCCTAGATCTCTATTTTTAACATGCTGAATTTGCTGATATACCAAAATAGTAGCTATAATAAATACAATAGACATGGTAAACTGACCAACGACAAGACCTTTTCTAATAAATGTTGCTGAACCTTGAGTGACTTTTAGACCTTTTAAGACTTCTACAGGTTTAAATGCCGATAAATAAAATGCAGGGTAAAGTCCTGCAAAAATGCCACAAACCAAGGTGATTCCGAGTAGGAATAGAATATGCATAGGTTTTGCAAGTCCTAGTGCCAAATCTTTTTCAATAAGTAAGTTAAACTCTGGCAACAAAATAAATAGAAACACAATGCTAATTGAGGTTGCTATAAAGGCAAGAAGTAAAGCTTCTGATATAAATTGAATGATTAATCTAGATCGACCAGAACCCATCGCTTTTCTAACTCCAATTTCATTAGCGCGTTTTTCGCTACGTGCTGTGGATAGATTCATAAAGTTAATGCACGCGATGAGTAATATTATAATAGCTATTATTGAAAATAAACGGACATAAGCAATACGGCCACCAACTACTTTTCCATCTTCAAATTTTGATCTTAGGTGCCAATCTTTCATGGTGTGCAAAAAAGCATAAGTGCCTGTAGGACTATCACCATTCTTTTTTAAAAGAATTTGTCGGACTTTACTATCTGCGATTTCAAAATTTGCCTCGGGAGACAATTCTACAAACGTATCAGCAAAATTATTGTCATATCCCAATATATCATTTTGTCTTTTCGCATATCTTTCAAAAGGGGCTAACCAATTAAATCCAAAAGTGACATTAGCAGGAAGGTTCTCTATTACACCTGTCACCATATAGTCATCTCCATTACTCATCCTTATGGTCTTTCCAAGAACTTTTGTATTTTCCCCATAAAGTAGCACCACCATATCTTCCGTAAGCACTATGGCTTCTTGAGATTTAAATGCATCTTTTGCATTGCCTTCAATAAAAGCTAAACTAAAAATTTCAAAAATATCTTCATCAGCATACTTACCTATACTACCTATATGATCATCTTGTATAGGAAATACCAAATTAGCTCCAATTGTTACTATTGATCTAATTACCTCAGGAATCTCATCTTTAAGTGCCTTAGCCAAGGGCCCTGGTGTTGAATAAAAGGTACGCCATTCACCACTGAAATTATGATTTGTTGGCACATAATATACCTGGTCTTGTTTTTTAAAAGACGTATTAAAACTCACCTCATCTTCCACCCAAAGAAAGATTAAACTTGCACAGGTAATACCAATGGCTAATCCAAAAATATTCAGAAAGCTGTAGGCTTTATTTTTCAATAAAGTTCTAGATGCTATTTTGATATAATTTAAGATCATAATTGTTCTCTTTAGATGGAATAAGCGTATTCGTTTATATTTTATTCCATACTCATACTATTTATATAGTGAAGATGATGCCAAAGGTTTAAATAATTATATATCAATACTTTAAAACTATATTTAACAAATAAAGTGTTCGATTTTGATACACTTTTTGTACATAATCGGACACTTTTAAAATTCGTAGCTCATCGGTATAAATTTAAAATCTATTTCAGTTGATAATTAACTGATTTTCAATTTTAAAAAAGTTTCACTTAAAGAACGCTAAGCCCTTAGCAAAGACCACAAAAGGCTAGTAGAAGTTGATTTGTATATTACAGTTTTTTTACTCCCCTTTGGGGCTGGGGGATTTATTCTGTTTTTAAACTAACTACTGGATTAGCCATAGCGGCTCTAATAGCCTGGAAACTCAATGTTATTAAAGCTATTACTAAGGCTACTAATCCAGTAACTACAAAAACCCCCCAGTGAAGATCTATTCTAAAAGCAAATTCCTGTAGCCACTTATTCATAAACCACCATGCTATAGGTGTTGCTATGACAAAGGCAAGCATCACTAGTTTTACAAAATCCGTAGATAACATTTTAACAATATTAGTTACTGAAGCTCCTAGTACTTTGCGTATGCCAATTTCTTTTGTGCGCTGTTCAGCAATGTAAGTTGCCAATCCAAACAAGCCAAGACAAGCAATAATTATTGCCAACAATGCAAAAACAAGAGCAACGGTCCCAACACGCCTCTCTTGGCGATACATATTTTCAAAAGCTTCATCTAAGAATTCATATTTAAATGGCATTCCTGGAGCAGCAGCCTTGTATTTATTCTCAATGGTAGACAGCAAACCATTAACATCAGCTGTATTAAATCTATAGGCAGTTTCCCAACTATTATTTCCTAATTTTAAACTTAATCCTCCAACATTTTCACGTAGAGATGCAAAATTAAAATTTTCAACCACACCAATAATCGTATAGACTTGAAGGTCACTATTCTTCTTTTCTCTATATATTTTTTTTCCAATAGGGTTTTGAAAACCAGCTAATTTAACAGCCGTCTCATTTAATATTATAGCTGTTGAATCTGAACCAAAATCTCGAGAGAAATTCCGACCTTCACTCATTTTCATCCCTATTGTTTCCACATAAGCATAATCTACGTCCCAATACTGCATGTTAAATCCGTTAGATTCTGTCATGACAGTTTCTGTAGAAAAAATTGTGCTTGAACGCGAAGAACTAGATACTGGTAAAAATCCTGCAAACGAAGCTGATTTCACTGCCGTCAGTTGTTCAATCTCATTTTTCAGAGATTGTCTGGTTTCACGTGATAATCCCGAATTGTTGACCACTAACACTTGTTCTTTATTGAACCCTAAATTTGCAGATTGAATGTGGTTTATTTGTTTATAAATGACTGTTGTACCAACAATTAAAATGATGGATGTTGCAAATTGAAACACCACTAAAAAATTACGTAGGGTATTTCTTTTATGCCCTGTTGATAATGTCCCTTTTAATACTTTAATGGGCTTAAATGAAGACAAGAAGAATGCTGGATATGCACCTGCTAATCCACCAACTATAAATGGAAGCAAAAAGATGAATATTATAAATTTTGGGCTTAATAAAGAAGACATCAACATTTCTTTTCCTGAAATGCCATTAAACCATCCTAAAGAAAGCCATACAAACAACAAACCCACAAAAAGCGCTAAAAAGGCAATTAAGGTTGACTCGGTTAAGAACTGTCCAATTAGAGCTTTCTTTTTAGAACCTAAAACTTTACGAATACCTACTTCTTTTGCTCTACCTGAAGATTTTGCAGTCGTAAGATTCATGAAATTGATGCAAGCAATTAATAATATAAATAATGCAGCAGCAGAAAAAATATAAACATATTGGATATTACCATTTGCACTTAATTCGACTCCTCTTGAAGAATGTAAATGTATATCTGTGAGTGGCATTAAAGCATATTCTATTTTATTTCCATTTGCCTCAAACTCCTCCATACTTTTAATTTGCATGAATTCCGCTGCTTGTGGCAGCAAGTACTTCTCAATAACTTCTTTAAAGTTTTTATTGAATATTTTATAATCTGTTCCTTCTTTTAAGAGCACATACGTATGAAAGTTAGCACTTAAATAATTACCAAAATTATAATCGACATTGGCCATGGAGAAGAAAAAATCAAAATTGAAATGTGAATTTTTTGGTAGGTCTTCTATAACAGCGGTTACTTTATATAATGTTTTGTTATCATCACCGGTCTCTAGCATTTCACCCATAGCAAGTTCTGCGCTCCCAAAATAACGTTTCGCTGCAATTTCTGTTATAACTACGGTGTTGGGTGCCTTAAGTGCCGTTCTCGTATCGCCTATTATTGGCGGTAATGTAAAGACATTAAACAAAGTAGAATCGGCATGTACTACTTTTGATTCGTTAATATATTCATTTCCATTTTTAATTAACTTAGATCCTTGAGAAGCATAAAGTCTCACATAGTCTTCAACTTCTGGATAATCGCTCTTTAGCGTTTCTCCCATAGGATCTGAACTCACAGCCATACTCATTTCTGCACCTGCAAAAATGAAATCCGAATTTACTCGGTAAATGCGATCTGCCTTCTCATGATAGCGATCATAACTTAATTCATCTATCACGAACATGGAAATCATAATAAAGCAACCAATCCCTAAGGATAAGCCAATAATATTAATGGCTGTAAAACCTTTATTCTTTAAAAGGTTTCTCCATGCTATTTTAAAATAATTCTTAATCATGATTTCTATTTTTTAAAAGTTGAATTAAAACTCACCTCATCTTCAAACTAAAGAAAAATTAAGCTAGCGCAAGTAATGTCTTTGGCTAAGCCAAATATGTTTAAGAAGTTATAGCCTTTATGCTTTAATAAAGTCCTGAATGCTCTTTTTATATAATTACGTATCATAATAGTGTTACCTATTCAGTTTTTAAACTATGAACCGGATTTTTTAAAGCAGTTGAAACTGTTCTAGCACTCATTATTGCAACAGCTATAATTACCATTCCTAAGCCGCTAAGTACAAAAATCCACCAACTCAAGTTCGTTTGAAATGCAAAATCCTCAAGCCAACTGTTAAGCCCTATATAGGCCAATGGTGCTGCAATAATAAAAGCAATACCAACTAACAACACAAACTCCCTGCATAGCAACACATTAAGCTGTGATAATGTAGCGCCTAAAACTTTACGAATACCAATTTCTTTTGTTCTCCGCTCTGTTGTAAAAATCACTAAACCTAAAAGCCCAAGACAACTTATTAATACAGATAAACCCATCGCCCAATTAAGCAATTTAGATAGACTTTTTTCTTGTTTGTAAAATTTCTCAACAGTTTCATCCATAAAATTCACTTTGAAATCAGCTTCAGGATAAATTGACTTATAAGCAGTTTCAATTTTAGAAATTGTTTTTGACATACTAACTTCTTCATTATTTGCCAAAGTAAAATGCATTACTCCAAATCTTGTACCTCCCCAATTTCCAATTAAAGCAAGAGGATTAATTGGATCCTTTAATGAACGTTGATTAAAATTCTTAACTACACCAACAAT
This sequence comes from Psychroflexus torquis ATCC 700755, assembly GCF_000153485.2. Taxonomy (NCBI): domain Bacteria; kingdom Pseudomonadati; phylum Bacteroidota; class Flavobacteriia; order Flavobacteriales; family Flavobacteriaceae; genus Psychroflexus; species Psychroflexus torquis. The sequence goes on from NC_018721.1 coordinate 3,979,439, forward strand.
TGGAAATGTTTCATCTTCCCTTTTTATTTGTATTCCAAGAGCATCGCTAGGGGCTTTAAAACCAAGAATATTAAGATAGGTCTCATTGATAATAATTTCTTGGAGAGAGTCATTTAATGTTGCTCTCCCACCTAATAACTCAATACCATAAAGATCGATATAATCTTTAGTGCCTCTAAGTAACTGTAAAGGTGTTTGAAGCTCAGTACCATCTTCTTTAATATATGTAACGAGAGTCCTATTTTCACTAAATGAAGCTGGAGTAGACCCTCCTCTTGCAAGTTTGGATATTTCAGGATATTTTTTAAGCTCTTGCTCAAACCTCGCTTGCTTTTCTTCTGTATTATTATACCATGGTGTCCGAACATTAGCAATAGCATCCGTTTTAAAGCCCATATCTTTATTCATCATAAAATTAATTTGCTTAGCAACTAAAATGGTTGAAATGATAAAAACTTGTGCAATTGAAAACTGAAAAACGGTTAGGAAGCGACGTAATGCTGGCTTACCTGCTTTATTAACTACCTGATTTTTAAGTACTGAAATTGGCTTATACTGTGTTAGTACTAATGCAGGATAAATTCCTGATAAAAAGGTTACCAATGCAATTAGAACTAGGGCAAAACCAATTATTAGTGGGTCTTTAAACAGTGAAAACTCTAACCCTTTTGGTGTGAAATCAGAAAATACGTGAAGTAACCAGTATGCAAACACCACAGAAATAAGTGCAGAAGCAATAGTTAGTAATAGGGTTTCACCCATAAATTGAAAAACAAGTTGCTTTTTAGAACTTCCAAGTGTTTTGCGTATTCCTATTTCTTTAGCACGTTGATTGGCTTGGGCTGTATTGAAGTTTATAAAATTAATTACACCTAATAAGAGTAAAAATAATGCGATTAGTCCTAGTCCAACCATTACCGATTTATCTGCAGGTTCCTCACTAAAATTGAAAAGCCCAACTTCTGTATTAAAATGCAAGTCTCTAAGTGGCTGAAGATTGAAACTTTGACTCATATTATATTTTATTGCCCAATCAGATCTATGTTCAACAGCCAAGGCATCCATTTTCTCTTTAATAACAGAATTTGCTGAAGGGTTTATCACCTTAACAAATAATTGACTACTAGAACTTGTGTTATCCCATTGTGGGTCAAAAATATAACCATTAGAACTCGTCTTTTTGGCCGTTTCTAATGATAAAAATTCCTCGAATATTAAATCAGAACGCTCCTCAAAACTGGCTACAATACCTGAAACCGTAGTTTGTATAGAATCGTTATATACTAAAGTCTGACCAATTACCTTATCAGGTTGTAATGATGGAAAGTATTTTTGAGCTCTTTTATTAGTCAATACCACTTGGTTTGGGGCATTTAAAGCAATTTCTGAATTTCCAGCCAACCAATTATAATTAAATATTTGAAAATATTCTGAATCAGTGAAAATTACATAATCGGGATTTTTAAAAGTTTTCTTTGTAGCCTCTTCCTTTACTTTTTGAAGATTCGCAACATGAATTCCACTTGAAAATTCTACAGCACTAATATTGTTTTTCACCTCATTTATATAGGGCATCGGAATTCCACCGTTAGTTCCTTCAGAATCGTTAGTAGTAAAAGTAGAGGTCACTCTATAAATAAGTTCACTATCTGGATGAAATTTATCAAATGTAAGGTCATAATACACCATGAGTCCAATGACGAAGGATGCACTAAAACCTATAGCTAAACTGATGATGTTTATTGTCGAAAACAATTTGTGTTTCCAAAGATTTCTCCATGCTATTTTAAAATAATTCTTAATCATGATTTCTATTTTTGACCAGAGGGTTAATCATTCTGAGTGCTAAAAATTAAAGACACTATAAACTCTCTAAATTCTCATACTTATTATATGGTGAAGATAATGCCAAACACCTAACTAGCTATAAGCTAGGTTAATGAAATTATTTCTTATAATAAAAGTGTTCGATTTTGATACACTAATTGTTCATATCCGAACACTTTAAAAGGGGAATGACTACACTATAGGTTTCTGATTGATTTACTCTGAACGCAATGAATTCACTGGATTTGCATTTGCCGCTTGTAAAGTCTTTACACTAATTACTATTAACGCAAAGAAAATCATAGCACTTCCACTTGCTAAAAACACCCAAAAACTGATACTTGTTTTGTTTGCGAAATCTTGTAACCAATTATTGATGCCATAGTAAGCAATTGGTGATGCTATGATAAAAGCTATAGCGACTAGAATTAAAAATTCTTTACACAATAAGGTGTTAATTTGTAATAACGAAGCGCCCAAAACTTTACGAACACCTATTTCTTTGACACGTCTATTGGTGGTGTAAATCACGAGACCTAATAAGCCGAGACAACTGATTAGAATTGATAAGCCAGTTGCCCAATTCAAAAGTTTTGAAATTTTTTGTTCACGATTATAAAATTTTTCGATGGTCTCATCTAAGAACTCCACTCTATAATCATCTACTTCTGTATAAACCGATTTGTAGGTGTCTTCAATTTTTGTGAGGATGCCTTTTAACTCTTTTGACGATTCATTTTGAAATGCCATATGAATCGCTTGAAACTGACTCCACTCTGGTCGGTACCAATCACCCGTTAATGCCATTGGTTTTATCTCAGAGCTTAAGGAACGTTGATGAAAATCTGCCATAACTCCAACAACAGGAACAGCATCGCCATCCAATTGGACTATTTTCCCAATGGCTTCATCAGGACTTGTAAACCCAAGATTTTTTAGGCAGGTTTCATTAATAACCAATTCCTTAATCGTATTATTTCTTATGGTTCTTCCAGCTATAATGTCTAATTCAAATAATTCTGAATAGTTGGTGTCCCCAAAAATGAATTGTAATTCTGATTTCATTTCAGTCTTGCCATTAGTATAACTCACGTTTGTACTATTAGTTGATGTTGATGCTGGAGGCCGACCTCCTAAACTGACACTTTTTATTTCGGGTAGAGCTCCTATTTTTTCAGCAAAAAGTTCTTTTTTTGATAATTCACTTTCACCTCTTGGACTATATACAGATACGATGGCATCAGTTTTAAAACCCATGTCCTTACTGAGTAAATAATTGATCTGTTTGCCAACAAGTAAGGTGGCGATAATAAAAACTTGGGCGATTGTAAACTGAAAAACCGTCAAGAATTTTCTGAGTTTTAGCTTCTTTCCTCCAGTCCCTAAATGATTTTTTAAAACAGATACAGTATTAAACTTAGATAATATTAAGGCTGGATAAAAGCCTGAAAGAAAGGTAATAACTAACAATAAGATAATGATTCCACCAATAACATAGGGTGATTTAAATAGTTCCAAACTCAATCCAAATGGAACAAAATCAGAAAATATATTTAGCAAAAATTTAGAAAGTAACAAGGATAACAAGGCTGATACCATCACTAGTAAAAAGGTTTCACCCATAAATTGCCCAATAAGTTGTTTTCTGGAACTTCCTAAAGTTTTACGTATACCAATTTCTTTAGCACGTTGAGAGGCTTGAGCTGTGTTGAGATTAATAAAGTTAATGCAACCTAAGAGAAGTAAGAATAATGCAACTAGCGCTAGGTTAGTCAGTAAGGATTTACTGGCTTGGCCTTTACTCCAGTCATAAATTCCATAATTTTCATTAAAATGAATATCATGAAGCGGCTGAAGACTAAACTGTTGTTCTTCTCCATATTTTTTTGATTCTTCATCTTGATGTTCACTTGCTAGCACATCAAATCGACTTTGAATGGCTGCTAAATCTGCCTGTTCACTTACTTTGACATAAAGCTGTGAGTTGGAATTTGTATTATTCCAGTTTTTCTCTAGAAATTGCTCTCTTAAGCGGGTTTGAAGTAGGGTAGGACTAGAGATAAACTCTTCAAAAATAAAGTCGGTTCGACCTTCTAAATTTTCAACAATACCAGAAACAGTTATATGTAAAGAGTCGTTATAAACTAACGTTTTTCCTATAATGTCGGTTGGGCTAGTATTTGGAAAATAATCTCTAGCTCGCTTTTTCGTTAAGATGACTTTATTTGGACTTTCTAACGCATCTGCGTTACCACCAGCTAAAAATTTATACTTGAAGATGTCGAAGTAATGGGCATCTGTAAATATCACAAAGTCGGGCCATTTAAATTCAGAACCAATCACTCTATTTTCTACTTTAGAAGGTCTTTCGATATAAAAACCACTAAGCGTTTCGAAATTTGAATTCTCTTTTATAGCATCTTCAAGCGCAAGTGTCATTCCAGAATTGTAAAACTTTCCTTCAGGGCTACTAAAATTAGATACCACTCTGTAAATTCGATCCCCGTCTTTATGAAAGTCATCAAATGTAGTATCGTAATAAATCAATAAACCAATGACGAATGAAGCACTTAAACCAATTGTGAGACCAATAATATTGATGAGCGAAAACACCTTGTGCTTCATGAGGTTCCGCCACGCTATTTTGAAATAATTTAAGATCATGATTGTTAGTTATTATTAGTTGCTTTATTCAAAAAAATTCTCGCAAATCTACCTATCGGCAGACAGGGTCGCAAAGGTTTTTATCTATGCTATTTTAAAGTAAAATTATTCACTACTTAGATATAGCTTCTCTTCTTCTTAGTCTTTTTTATTAATTCGTAATTCTATTCTATTTTTTCACTCACCACTCACCACTATTTTCTTACCTCTATATTCGATATTCTAACTTCTGTACTCGATGTTCTCACCACTCACTACTGTCTAATACTCGTTTTATTCAATTTTAAGCGATTTTACGGGGTTTACTGTTGCTGCTTTTACAGATTGAAAACTTACCGTAACAAGTGCAATTACAACAGCGATTAAAGCAGATAATGCAAAAATCCACCAACTTAAATCTGTTCTGTAGGCAAATTCTTGAAGCCATTGGCTCATTATATACCAGCCAACTGGTACTGCCATAATAAATGCTATAATTACCAATAGGATAAAATCTTTATTAAGCAGTGTGACAATTTGAAAAATACTTGCTCCCGTGACTTTTCTAATTCCTATTTCTTTTCGTCTTTGTATGCACATATAGGATGTTAGACCAAATAGACCTAAAGCTGCGATGAAGATGGCTAAACTTGTAAAAATACGGAATGCAATACCAAACTTCCGATCTTCAGTATATTGTGCCTCGAATTTTTTATCTAAAAATGTATAGTTTAGAGTGCTATTAGGAAAAATAGAGGTGTATAGTGTTTTCACTTTATCTAAACTCTTTTGCATGCCTGCTACTGAATTTGAAGACGAATTAAATTTCACTAAAACATGATCATACACTTGGTCATTATAAATAATTAGAGGTTCTATTCCTGTCTTTAATCCAAAATGATGATAATCTTCCATAACACCAGATATCGTCCAATTCTCACCCCAAAACATAACCTGCTTATCAACAAGCTCATTTGGATTTGAATACCCCATTTCTCGTGCGAATTTTTCGTTAAGCACGATGGTTCTTGGACTATTTTCTGAGCTTTTCATAAAAGCTTTCCCCGCGACAAACTGAATATTTACGACATTAAAATAGTTTGGACTAGCCTGATAAATATAGAATAGTTGTCGCTCCTCAGTTTTACCATTTGGAAATTCTATACCGACTGTCGATGATAAATTATTATAACCATCTCCTGGATACGTTGAAGCTGTCGCTACGCTTTCAACAAAAGACAAATTCTTTAATTCACTCTCAAATACACCTACTTTCTTTAGTATTAAAGAATCCGTCATAGATTCTAAAACCTTTCCTTTTAAAGCGATAATTTGAGACAGTTCTACACCTATAGGTTGTTCTTTTAAAAAATGGATTTGTTTTGAGACAACCAAAGTGCCTATAATAAGTGTTATAGTCGCAAAAAATTGAAGGGTAATGAGTCCTTTTCTAATATTCAGTTTGTTGGATGAGGCACTAATTTTTCCTTTTAAAGCTTTAATTGGTGAAAAATTACTTAAAATAAGTGCTGGATAAAAACTTGCTAAAAGACTGCCTAGCAACATTAAGCCAGCAAATGGGAGTAGTGATTTAAAATTTGCAATTCTAAAAACTAAAGATTTTTCAACAAAATTATTGAAAACGGGTAACAGAAAAGCAACTAGAATTATCGCAATAATAAAAGCCAAAACAAACAAGCATAAAGATTCAATTAAAGATTGTGTTATTAACTGTGAACGTTGAGCACCAGCTACTTTTCTAATTCCTATTTCTTTAGAACGCTCTAAAGATTTTACGGTAGAAAGATTAATATAGTTTAACCAGGATAGAATGAGAATGATGATTGCAATAACTGATAAAAACCTTATCCGACTCCTGCTTCCATTTGTTTCCGCTTCATAAGGTTTGTCCGAGTATAAATGAATATCGCTTAAGGGCTCAATGTTATGACGTTCATTTGGATTATTTTCGATGTCAATATGTATTAATTTGTCCTGAAGTTCTTCAAAATCAGTGTTTTTATGAAGTTTTAAATAGGTGAAAAAATTATTCGCATTCCAGTTTAATTGCCAACCACTGCTCATGGGATACCAAGTTTTCATAGTTTCAAAAGACACCAGATAATTAAGTTTCATATGTGTTGTTTCAGATTGATCTGGCATGATGCCAACTACTTCTAAAAGAACATTTTCTTCATAAAAAGCGGAAATTTTTTTAGCTATGGGGTCTTCTTCACCAAATATCGTTTTGGCTAAACTTTCAGATAAAATGATAGTATTTGGTCTATTGTACTCTTCGATACTTCCTTTTAATAGCGCTGTATTAAAAATATCAAAATAGGAAGCATCAGCCAATGCCCCTCTTGGTTGCTCAATAATCTTATCCTTATTTACAAAGGTTACGTTCTCTAATCTAAAAAGTCTAACATAATCAATAACCTCAGGGAATTGTTTTTTAATTGTAGGCCCACTTAAATTATAGGTTTGCGCATCACCAGCCTCAAATTGATCTCCTTCTAAATAATCCATGTAAACCCGATAAACTTCATCAGAGCCTTTAAAAGTATCATAGCTTTTTTCATAACTTACATAAAGCGAAATAATAATAAAGGCCGCAATACCAAGAGAAAGACCAATGATATTAATAAAGGAATACAACTTGTTTTTAATCAAGTATCTGAATGCTATTTTAAAATAAAGTAAGTTCATTATTTTTTATTTATTACTCTTTCTTCACTTACTACCCACTGTTCACTTCCCACTACTTGTTTTATTCCGTTTTTAGACTATCCACAGGATTTGCTATAGCGGCTCTAATGCTTTTAAAGCTGATGGTTAATAATGCAACTATGCTGGTTAAAAGTGCTGCTAAAAAAATTGACCAAACTGAAATTTCAATGCGGTAAGCAAAATCTTGCAGCCACTTATTCATTAAATAAAAGCCCAATGGAAATGCAATTAAGAATGATATAATAATAAGTTTTAAAAAATCCTTGGTAAGTAAACTCACTATTTGTAAAACATTTGAACCTAAAACTTTCCGTATCCCTATCTCTTTAGTGCGTTGTTCCGCTGTGTACGTCACCAAGCCAAATAAACCTAAACAGGCTACAAAAATGGTGAGCACGGCAAAGATGGATAGAATTGTTCCCATTTTTTGTTCGGTGAGATATTGCTGGTTATACGAATCATCTAAAATGGTATAGCTGAAATTTCCTTTAGGCTTAAAAGTCAACCAAATGGCATTGGCTTTTTCTATTAAACTAGACATATCTTCTACTTTAGTTCTAACAATAAGACCGCCATACGGATTGTGTAACATCAATAACGGATCTATTCTTTTGTGAAGTGATTTAAAATTGAAATTCTTTACCACACCAATAATAGTGAGCAGTTGTTTGCCATCATCCGTGTCACGTTGAAATTGTTTACCGATAGCATTTTCTCCAAAACCCAATATTTTTAAGGCTTCTTCATTTATAATAACATTGTTCATCTCATCACCGAAATCCTTGGAAAAATTACGTCCTGAAATCAAATTCATTCCCATCGTAGGCAGGTAATGTTCGTCAATATTATAGGTAAACATTCTTCTCATGTACCTGTCTTCCAGAAAAACGCCAGACATACTTACATCTGAAGTGCCAGCGGGAACATATGCAGACTGAGCAATGTTTAAGACGCTTGGAGATTTTAGAAGTTCATCTCTTAAAGCTAAAGGCTCTAGTTTAGGTCTGCGTTGATATTAAGTTTTCATATCTAGATTCGATTTGATTATACCGTTTCAATGTACCTAGAGCAATTGTTTCTTCCACAAAGGCGTTGGCTCTATCGCTTCTAGACTTTATATTTTCCTTTATTCGATACCAATTCATATATTGTTGTAGATATTTTGTTGATACTCCCCAAAAGGTATTTTCAATCCATTTTTTAACTCTATTGTGAGTAGAATTAACGTGTTGTATGTGATACTTTCCTTTTACTCTTTCTCCTTTTGATGCATTTACGATGTGGAACTCTGTTTCGCTATCTTTGGCAAACCCTTTATAACTGTGATGGGCATCGCTACACAATATGGTTATATCCTTTATAACACGTTTACCGATAGCATTTTCTATATCTACTTTTCCTATTCGACCGAGTTTAGCCACGCTAAGGTCTAATGTTGATTTTCTATCCTGTGTTACAATTACCGCAACTTGATCTTTACTTATACCTCTCTTTTTAGACTTACCGCCTCTTTTTCTTGATTCCCTATCTTTTACCTCCATACCTTTTTCTGATCTTAGGAAAAAGGTTTCGTCACTCTCTGTAATACCTGTAAAGTTGTCTTGGTCATCGTCATTTTTAGTATCGAATGAAGCTAATATCTTATGACGCCAATCAAAGGCTGTCTTTTTATTGATGCCTAATTCTGAACTTATTTTATCTAAACTTTTTTCTTGAACCATAAGACTTAAATAAGATGAAATCATATCCTTTCTTTGAAGTCCCGCCATCCAAGTGCCAGTATATTCAGTAAAGCTTCTATTGCAAGACTTGCACTTATAGCGCTGCGAGCCTTTGTCAACTCCAAAACGAACATATTTTTCATGTAAACAATGTGGGCATCCGCCCATTTTATTATCTAAAATATGGCGACGGGAAGCCCGCTCAACCAATTGATTATGCTCAAGTGAATCTGTAATATCCTTTAACAGATTATCACGATCTAGAGTGGATAGTGATAGTATTTCCTCTTTTAGATTATCTATGTTCATAATCTAAATATACATATAATAGCTGTATTAAACTAGAGCCAAGCTAAATTATTTTCCTTAAGTAAATATGAGTTGCGCAATACAAGGAGTTGATCCTTATTATAACCCAATTCTTTTTGCTGAATAAAATCCATTTGCTGATAAACAACCAACGTCGATAAAATAAGCCCCGCAGAAATAACAAATTGAAAGACGACCAATCCACTTCTTATCCCTTTGTTTTTCCCAACACCAGAGAACTTATTTTTTAAAGCCTTAATGGGCGTAAAAGAAGACAAGAAAAAAGCGGGATAACCACCTGCTATAACGCCAACTACTAGTGTGAGTAATCCTAATATGCTGAGCGCAATAGGATTGAAAAAATTGGCTGTAAGTAATGCTTTACCAGAAATGGTATTAAAAACAGGTAAAAAAGCAACCACGAGCAACACTGCCAACAGCATAGCTATGCAACTTGCTAGGATAGATTCCGCTAAAAATTGAACGACCAATTGTTTCTTATTCGATCCCAGAACTTTTCGAATCCCTACTTCTTTAGCTCTTTTTGAAGCAGATGCAGTAGAAAGATTCATAAAGTTAATACAGGCAATCAATAACATAAAAAGGGCGACTGCACTAAAAATATACACGTATTTAATATCACCACCTGGTTCTAACACCGTAGTAGTTATAAAATCTGATTTTAGGTGAATGTCTGTTAAGGGTTGAAGAAATAATCCAATTTTATTGGTTTTAATAAATTCTGAATAAGACATTCCTACCGCACCGTCAATTTGCGGTGCCATGTATTTTTTAACAAGTGCTGGTATTTTTGCTTCGAGTGCTTTCAGGTTTGTTCCGTCTTTTAATAAGAGGTAGGTGAAAAAATCTGAATTTACCCAAGACGTTCCATTCGCTGACTCGTATTAACTTCGAATCAATAGTTCTTTATTTATAGTTAAATATTTCGTATATTTATAGATGGAAAAAATAGACTTAAGGAGTGTTTCTGATCAGGAAAGAGGTATAATTCGAAGGGATGCTGTAAAAATGATAAAACGTGGAGATAAAAAAAAAGACATAGCTCTGTTTTACGGTGTTCATGTAAATACTGTTAGAGATTGGTGGAAGCTTTACAATAAAGAAGGTCATAAATCTTTGTCATATCAAAAACGAGGAGTCAAATCAGAAGATCGAAAACTACTCAATAAAGATCAAGAAGCTGCAATCCAAAAAATGATTATTGATGTAATGCCCGATCAACTAAAGTTAGATTATGCTTTGTGGACTACAAGGGCAGTAAGGGATTTGATAGCAAGAGAGTTTAGTATTACAATCGGAAGAAGAGCTGTCGGTAATTATCTCAACGCTTGGGGATTCACGCCTCAAAAGCCAAAAAAGAGAGCTTATGAACAATGTTCCAAAAAAGTTCAAAAATGGTTAGACGAAGAATATCCAGCAATAAAAGAGAAGGCAAAACAAGAGAAGGCAACTATTCATTGGGGGGATGAAACGGGTGTAAAAAACAATAATCATCATGGACGTTCCTATGCTCCAAAAGGAAAAACTCCTGTTAAAAAACATATGTCGAAGCGGTTTTCAATCAACATGATTTCTACAGTTACAAATCAGGGTTTAATTCAGTTTATGATATATAAAGAAAATATGAACTCAGATGTATTTATTCAATTTTTAGAACAGCTCATCAAATCGCAAGAAACCAAAGTATTCTTAATCCTTGATAATTTACGAGTCCATCATAGTAAAGTTGTAAAGAAATGGGCGGAAGAAAATGGCGAAACCATAGAACTATTTTACCTGCCATCATACTCACCTGAGCGAAACCCAGATGAATATCTGAATTGCGATTTAAAGTATGGACTCTCGGATAAACCGGCACCAAAAACACAAGAAAAAATGAAAGAAAATTTAGAGAATCATATGAAAATGCTTCAAAATGATAGCGAAAGGGTAGCAAAATATTTTAAACATGAGAGCATCAAATATGCTGCCTAAAATTAAAGATCTTTAAGTGCGAGGTTAATAGCCTACTGTAGAGGCAAACATATCAAAATGAAAATGTGAATTTTTCGGCACCTCTTCCATAACAGCTGTAACCGTATATTGACGATTGTAGTTATCGATTTTTAGTGTTTTTCCGATGGCGTTTTCTGTGCCAAAATATTTTTTGGCTTCTTTAATAGAAATGACTACTGTATTTGGTTGGTCTAATGGATTTACAGTATTTCCGTCTATGATGTCTAAGGTAAAAACCGAGAAGAAATTAGGATCTACGTAAGCAAACTTAGTATCTCTATAAGTTGTGTTTTTAAAGTTAATTTCAGGATTGTATAAATTTGTGAGTCGTGTTGCTTCTATAACTTCAGGTAAATCATTTTTAAATGTCTGTGCTACTGGTGCCATAACAACAGCTTCATTTATAGTTTCCCCATTTATATTCGCCTTTAGAACAACACGAACAATATTTTCTGCTTTGGTATTGAATCTATCATAACTCAATTCATCAAAAACAAACAAAGAGATGATCACACAACTTGCAATACCCAATGCCAAACCCAGGATATTGATGCCAAACATCACTTTGTTTTTTAAGATATGTCTCCATGCTATTTTAAAATAATTTAAAATCATGATTAGTTGTTATTATTAGTTAGTTGCTCTATTCAAAAGAAAGCCTCATAAAGCTACAAAGTCTCTCAAAGGATTTTATCTCTGCTACTTTGAAGTTAAATCATTCACTACTTAGGGCTTGCTGATTTACTCAAGCTTATTTTAGTTCAAGAGGTATGTAATTTTGAATAAAAAAGGGTTTAGTGACATCAGTATTATAGAAACACCCTTTTATTTTGGGATTTAGCTTAGCGTATATCCAATTTTCAAATAAGGCACAAAAAATAGCATATTTATCTGCTATTTTTGATAAGTTTATTAAGTTCATTATGAAGAAAATGGCACTAATCCAGCTTTCTGATGTGTCTTTCCTTTTAGCTTTTATTTTGCTAAGTCCGTATGCGTTTTTTGCTTGTCCAAACTTTCCTTCTATTAGGTTTCTTTGGTTTCGCTCTTTTTTGAGTTTTCGCTTTTGATAGGCAGAAAGTTCTTGTTTTGGCGGTCTCCCTAATGGTTTTCCTACAATTCTAATCCCTTTTTCTTTGAGCCATTTTCTGTTCTCTCTGTTAAGGTATATTTGGTCTGCCAGTAGTAATTCTGGGTAGTGACCAAAGGTGATTCTGTAGGATTCTACTTGTAATACTAAATCTTTAGATTCATTAAATTGATCCCAACTTATATGTTCTACTCTACTCATTCCATCTATCTCACTAGCACTAATCTTTGCTCCAAATTCTGTCGATACTTTATCCTTTCCTCTTGGGATAGGGCGAACGTAAGGTTGATAAATATTGACTATTCTATTTTTTACACTATTAACTTTTTCGTGATACATATAGTTTTGTTGTTCATAGATGAGTTGAAGCACCCAGTAAATCTTTTGGTCCCGTTTTGGTAAAGGGAATTTACAGGGATAAGCAGTTCTAAGATCTGTAAACATGCCAGGCAAGTGTTCCTCCTTTTTTTGATCTTCTATTTGGTCTAACAGTTTTTCAATATAAGATAGGTTACGCCTGGTATATCCTAGTTGTTTTCGAATGAACTTGTTTATTTGTTTGGTTGTCTTTCTGCGTTTTTTAGAAAATACAAGATATTCTGTTCTTGCTACTCGACGGTAATCTCGAGGTTTATTAACTCCTTGGGTTTGCTCGTAAAGCAAATCTATAATTCGCTCACTTTCTTTGCGTGCTGTATTAAGCAGACCAGCATCGGTAGGGAACACTATTCTTTGATCAGCCACACTAGCATCAATCTTTAGTTTGCCTTTGTGTTTACTATCAGAGGCAGATTGATTAGGGGCCTCTTCCTCGGTGTTCTTTTGAATATTCCTTGCCCTTTTTGGCTTCAAGCTATCTGCTTTTTCAATGATTAGAGTATTCCAAGAGTCAAAATTTACTGCCCCCATTCGTTTACGAATAGCTACAAGTACAGTGGGGTGAAAAGGGGGTTTGGTTTGAAAACACTTTAATCCACAGAAATATTGCAAGTAGATGTTTTCGCTAATCATCGCAACGGTCTCTCTATCGTTTAGCCCTATCTTATGCTTTACAATAATTGCACCTATAACCATGCGGACATCAATACTCTCTCTACCATTACGTGCATTGAGTTTATTGGAATATACCTTTGCCAAAGCATCCCAAGGGATGAGTTGTGCTAATTTTACCCAGCGATTATCAGATAACAATTCTTGTTCGAAGGGATGTGAAAACTCGGATAAACTTAACTGATTAGAAGGCGTATATTTTATCATAACTGCATAGGTTTATGAGTAAAAGATACGAAAAACCATGCAATTACGCAAGAAAAAAACGTGTATTTTCATGCGTAAAACACTGATGCTTAATTTAATAGATGATAATTATAAGAAAATCAGCAAGCCCTACTTAAACATAGTCTCTCTTCTTCTTAGTCTTTTTTCTTAATTCGTAATTCTATTCTATTTTTTCACTCACTACTCACTACTACTCGTTTTATTCTGTTCTAAGTGACTCAACAGGATTAGATATAGCCGCTTTTATAGTTTTGCTAGCTATTGTTACCATAGCTATAAACATAGCAATCCCTCCAGCTGCAAGAAATATCCAAATATTAAGATCAATGCGATAAGCATAGTTCTGTAACCATTTACTCAGTGTATACCAAGCGATTGGTGTTGCAATAACAAAAGCAATAATAACCAACTTTAAAAAATCCCTAGTAAGAAGTATTGTAATTGCAGACACACTTGCACCTACAATTTTACGAACCCCTATTTCTTTTCGACGTTGCGCCACAATAAGCAAAGACATTGCGAATAAACCAATACAACTCAAAATGATAGCAAGGATAGAACCGCTCCCGATCATCGTGATCATGGTGCGCTCGTTACGTAATGTGCGATCTATATTTTCATTTAAAAATGAGCCTTCAAATTCTGCATTAGGCTCAATAGTTTCCCAAGCTGTTTTCACATCATCATAAGCTTGTTCTAAATTTTGCGGTGTCACCTTCACATAAACATTGCTTAAGTTCCAATTGGGAAGGGCAAATAAAGACATTGGGGCAATATTTTGATCGAGTTCCTGAAAATTAAAGTCCTTAACCACGCCAACAATATCGTAAGATGCCTCATCAAGTTTTATTTTAGAAGCCAGTATATCATCCTCATTAAGAAGTTTAGCCATAGCGTCATTAATAATAACCGATAGACTATCACTAGCGAGGTTATTTCGGAACGACCGACCTTGGATAACCTCTAAATCTAAGGTCTCAATATAATCGGTATCAACAACGACCATGTGTGTATCTACACCACGACCTTTATAATCAAAACCTAAAATACTTGTAGACCGAGATCCATTTTTACCAAGACCTAAAATGTTGTTGGATGCGGTTATACTCACAATATTCGGTTTATCTTGAAGTGCATCTCGAATTAATTGCATCGCTTGCTGATCATTACGCTTGCCATTGAGAGGAAATGCAATGACCTGATCTTTATTGAAGCCCAAATCTTTGGTTCGCATAAACTCTACCTGATTCCAAAGTACTAGGGTTCCACTAATAAGTAATATCGCAATACCGAATTGTAATACCATTAAACTATTGCGCAAGTAATCTTTTCCGCTACTATCCAATTTACCCTTTAAACTCTGCAACGTACCAAGACGACTCATTAATAGCGCTGGATAGCCACCTGCTATTAGCGTAATCAACAGCACTCCCAAACCTAGCACGAGTAGCAATGAAGGGTTCAATAATATGGCAAATGAAGCTTGCGTTCTAAATAGGGTTTGGAAAGGGTCTAATAAAAGCATCGCCATTAAAATACCCATACTTATTGATACTAAAAAAACGAGCATACTTTCCCCCCAAAACTGAAAAAATAACTGTTTTTGGTTTGCACCTAAAGTTTTACGCATTCCAATCTCACGCAACCTTTGTGCACTTTTAGCAATACTCATATTAATAAAGTTAACGCAAGCAATACATAAAATTAGAAAGGCAATACCTAATACGAGATAGGGCATCGTACGATTTACCGTTACTGCGCCTTGATTAAAATTAGCAAATCGTACATCTGCCAAAGGCAACAATTTAATTTGTCTATAATCACCATTCGCATTCGGTTGAATTCCGTCACGTTTCGCATTATCAATTTCGTTTTTATAGTGTAGCTGTGTGAAATTTGTGGTACTCTTTTCAAACTGTTTTGGCCTTATTCCTTCAGAAAGTTGCATATAGACCTCATGATTCTGAATGTCCCAACGTCATGATTCTGAATGTCCCAACGTCCTATTGCTAGGGCGTAGGCATGTAACGGCTGACTTTTAAAATTAAGTATCACATCAAAACCCATAGAGCTTGTATTAGGGAAATCTTCCACAATGGCTGTCACCGTAAATGGCACGTTTTTTTCGTCTCTTAAAATAGTGACTGTTTGCCCAATAGGATTTTTATCCCCAAAGAGTCGATTTGCAGCGAGTTCGGTCATGGCGACTGAAGATTCTGAAGTTATTGGATTCTTTTTATCACCTTTTAGGATTGGATAGCTGAACATATAAAAAAAATCGGGATCGACATAAGCACCATTCATCTGCAATTGCTTGTCTTCATAATTTAATAACACACCAGATCCATTATAGCGTGTTATCTTCTCAACTCCTGAAATTTCATCGCGTAATGCCGAAGCAAAAGGTTCAGATTTTGATATATTAGCTTTGATACCGTTTAGTTCACTGTCTTCAGAATATACTTGATAAAGATTCTCCCCATGGTCATGGAAACGATCATAAGATAGTTGAAAAAAGGCAAACATCGCTAACAGTATTGCCACTCCAAATGCAGCAGTTAGACCAACCATGTTTAGCGCAGTAAACGTTCTATTTTTCCAAAGATTTCTAAGTGCTATTTTGAAATAATTTAAAATCATGATTTTTAGTTATTATTTTTAAATTGCTTTTAAATTGCTTTTAAATTGTTGCTGTGAAAAAACTCTCGCAAATCTACCTATCGGCAGAATGGGTCGCAAAGTTTTTAATTTACAACTTTCTTCTTTCTACTCACTATCCACCACTCACCACTCACCACTACTCATTTTATTCAGTTTTCAGACTATTTACTGGATTTGTCATCGCTGCTTTAATGGCTTGAAAACTTACTGTTAGAAAAGCGATACCTAGCGCCAGACCACCTGAAACTGCAAATATCCACCAGCTTATGTCCATTCGGTAGGCGAAATCCTGTAACCATTTGTTCATGATGAACCAAGAGATAGGAGTAGCGATGACTATGGAAATCAGTACCAATTTCAGGAAATCTTTACTCAACAGATTCACAATTCCCATTGAAGAGGCCCCAAGAACCTTGCGTATTCCTATTTCTCTTCGACGTTGCAACGTGCTGTAGGACGCTAGTCCTAGCAATCCCAAACAAGAGATAAAAATGGCAAGTAGTGCAAAACTCAGAAAAAGTGTACCAAAGCGTCTTTCTGCCTCATACTGCTCTTTAAATAATTCATTTACAAAAGCGTATTCAAAAGTGGTATTGGGATAGGCTTTTTTAAAGCTATTCTCTATAATAGCAATCGTAGCACTGACATCATTCCCCGTCATTTTTAAATTGATTAAAGTGTTACCTGAACTGTTGTAGACCATGCTCAGCGGTACGATTTCTTCTTTTAGCGAAGTCATATGAAAGTCTTTTACGACACCGATAATCTTGCCTTTTCTGCCCCATTGATCAAAACCTTTGCCTATGATTTGTTCTGGATCTGAATAACCCAATAGTCCAAATGCTTTTTCATTTATGATCATAGATTCTAGACTGTCGCTAGCTAAGTCTTTTGAAAAATTTCTACCAGCTAGTAGCTTGAGATCAAATTGATTGATATAATCATCGTCTATTCTATACCGGTCAATAGTGAGCGTCTGCTCATTGCCTTGTTGATTTACAATTTTAGTTAAGGCGGTACTGTTATCCCCACCACCACCAGGTACAGTCGCTGCAGTGGTTATGGAAATAATATTGGGAATATTGCTAAGTTCATCAATCATTATTTTTTGCTTTGCACTGCCGTCAGTTTCTACGATCATTACCTGATTCATATCAAATCCTAAATCCTGACTGCGCATATAATCAATCTGATTATAGACTATGATCGTACTCACAATCATTATAACAGAGATAGTAAACTGACTAATAACTAGTCCTTTTCGCAATTTGGAGCCGGAGGAACTACTGGATAACTTTCCTTTTAAAACTTTTATGGGTTTAAATGAAGATAAAACCAACGCGGGATAGGATCCAGCTACGAGCGCTATTAATAGCGCCATGCCAAATAGACTTATGGGATAGATAGGACGGTCCCATATACTGCTTGCGATTTCCTTGCCTGCAAGTGTATTAAAATAGGGGAGTGCTAGCCATGTAAAACCTATGGCTAGCAAAAAGGCAAACAAACAGATGACGATAGATTCACTTAAAAACTGAATGGAGAGTTGCCCTTTTTTGGCGCCTATAACCTTACGTATTCCGACTTCCTTGGCGCGTTCTACAGATCTTGCAGTCGTTAAATTTATAAAATTGATAGCGGCAATTAAAAGAATGAAAAGAGCCACGATAAGGAAAATATAAACATTGCCTATTTGGGGAGAAGATCCACGTTCAGAATACAAGTAGATATCCTCAATAGGTTCTAAAAAGTAGGTGAGTTTCAACTCGGCTTCTTTCATGATTTCACCATGAGCGCGTTCGTTGTATGAGGCAATTTTAGCTTCTAGCGCTTTCGGGTTTACATTTTTATTCAGCAAAACAAAACCACGGTTAGTGAAATCACCCCAAGACTCCTTCAAATCTGGATCCAAAACTTCTGTATAGGTGGACATGGAGATAAGTATATCACTTTTAATTTGAGTGTTTTTTGGATTGTCCTTCATCACTCCTGTAACAGTAGCTATTCTATTGTCATCCATTATTTTCAGGGTCTTACCTAGCGCATTTTCATCTCCAAAATATTTTTTAGCAGTAGTTTCTGATAGCACCAAACTGAAGGGTGTTTTAAGTGCTTCAATCGGATTTCCCTGCAATAACTCATAATCAAAGATTTGAAAGAAACTTTCATCTACCCCCAATACTTTGCTTTCATGGTAATTGTTATTATCTAGACGCACATCAAATTCCGTATCATTTAATCTGGTATTGTTTTCAATTTCTGGAAATTCGGCAGTAATCTCACTTAAAATATTCCAGTCTACAACAGGCGTTTTATATGTATTAGAAGGGGTCTCAATGTCTGTTACAACTCTATAAAGTTGATCCTTATTAGAGTGAAAAGACTCATAGCTCATCTCATAACCGATGTACAATAGCAATAAAAAGCCTGCCGTCATTCCTACCGCAAGACCGCCTATATTAATGGCAGAATAGCTTTTGTGTCGCCATAGGTTCCTAAAGGCAATTTTGAAATAATTTTTAAACATGGTTCTTAGTTATTATTAGTTGGTTTCTTTTTTTAATTGTTGCAAGCCGCTTTATTCAAAAAAAAGTCTCGCAAAGGTTTTTATCTATTCTTTTTTTTATTCACTACTTAAATTAAGCCTCTCTTCTTCTCAGTCTTTTTTTTGATTCGTAATTCCATTTTATTTTTTCCCTCACCACTCACCACTCATCGTTTTATTCTGTTCGTAATGATTCTACAGGATTAGAGGTCGCTGCTTTAATAGCCTGAAAACTTACAGTAATTAAAGTGATGATTAATGCGCCAAAACAGGCAATCGCAAACACATCCCAACCGACAGGCGTTCTATAGTTGAACTTTTGCAACCACTCTTTCATAATATAGTAGGCCAATGGAGACGCAATCAATAAGGCAATAACGACAAGGGTGATGAAATCTTTGGAGAGTAATAACCACAACTGGCTGATAGAGGCTCCTAATACTTTTCTAACACCGATCTCTTTTGTTCTTTGCTCAGCAACGAAGGATGCCAATCCGAAAAGACCTAGACAACTAATAAAAATAGCTAAAGCTGTAAATACGCTTGCTAAACTGGCGATACGTTCTTCAGATTTAAATTTCGCGCCATATTCTTCATCTACAAACTGATAATCGAACGGGGTGTTTGGGAAATTTCTTTTAAAGACCCCTTCAATAAGTGTTAAGTTTTCGCTAGTACTTTTTTCTGGATTCAGTCTAAGGTTGTAAAAAGCTACATTATCATAACTATCAAAAATATACAAAGCTTGTTTTACAGGATTGTAAGGCGATTGTATGATCATATCTTCCACAACGCCAACAATTTTCAAAGGTGGATTTGGATTTTCGATATCTGAATCTCTGATATACTTTCCGATAGGATCTATAAGTCCCATATATTTTACTGCGGTTTCATTAATCAAAACTGCATTTGAATCTGAAGCGAATTCTCTCGAAAATCCACGTCCTTGTACAACCTTTAAACCCAATGTTTCTGTAAATTCATAAGACACCCTAGTATGTGCAAAATCTTCTTGAAAACCTGCGGATTTACCATCCCAAGTGAAGCCAGACTGATTGGACCAGACATTTGTCATTGGCCCGCTCGTACCAGCCATCTCTGCAGCACCACCTGAAGCAATAAATTGTTCGCGCAACAGATCTTGTTTTCCAATAAATTCACTACTCATTACGGGAATTTGAATTAAGCCTTCCTTATCATAACCAACGGGTCTATCCTTACTGAATTGAATCTGATTCATCACCACAAGCGTTCCAATAATTAAAGCAACAGAAACGGTAAACTGAGTCACAACTAAAACTTTTCGAGGTAACGCTGAATAGCGTCCTGCTTTAAATGTGCCTTTTAAAACTTCGACTGGGTTGAAAGCCGATAAGTATAAGGCCGGGTAACTACCTGCTAAAATTGACGTGATAATTACAAAGAGTAATGAAATTAACCAGAACTGACTATTTGCCCACGGAAAAATAATCGATTTACTAGCCAGATGATTAAATCCATTTAAGAATAATAATACCAGGCTAAGTGCACCAATAAACGATATAAAAACAATTAAAAAGGATTCACTTAGAAACTGTAAAACAAGCTGACTACGTTGAGAACCAATCGATTTTCTGATGCCAACTTCAGTTGCTCGTTTTTCTGAACGTGCTGTACTTAGATTCACAAAGTTGATACACGCTAATAGCAAAATAAATAAACCTATAACTCCAAATAACCAGACGTTTTCTATGCGCCCTCCACTTTGAATTCCATTTTCAAAATCACTTCTTAAATGCCACTTTTCCATTGGAAATAAAAATAATTGTGGATTATATTGAACCAACTCAGGATCTGCATTTTTCTTAACATCACTAATTTTTGAGGTTACAACATCCATAGATGTGTTTTCATTAATTTGAACAAAAAGTTGAAATGAATTATTTCCCCAATTATCCTTGGACCATTTTAACCATTCTTGTGTGGTTACATACTGTTTCCAAGGGATGATGTACTTCATTTCGCTAAATGAATTATTTGCTGGAATATCTTTGTAAATGGCAGTGACCATTAAGTCGTCTTTGTTGTTAATTTTTATGACTTTTCCTAGTGCAGTTTCATTTCCAAATAAAGTACTGGCTGCAGATTCAGCTAGCATAATTGAATTTTTCTCTTTAAGACCATTTTTAAGACCTGCAATAATATCTAAACCCAGCATGTCTGGCGCAGCTTTTTGCATGGCATTTCCAGTTTTGTAAATGTTGGTTTCTCCAAATTTTAGGTACTGTGATTGCTCCCAAGATGCCATAACAATATGCTTAAAATTAGCCTTGTAATTTTCACGTAGGGCAAATTCTAAGGGTCTTGGAATTGAAGGACCAGTGCTAATATTACCATTAGTCGTTTGACTTTGATAAATCTGGGCAATACTGTCCTTATTTTTATAATGGTTATTAAAATTAAGCTCATCTGCAATCCATAGGCCAATTAAGATGGTCGCTGCCATGCCTATGGCTAAACCAGAAATATTGATAAAGGAATACACCTTATTTTTAATAAGATTTCTAAAGGCTATTTTGAAATAATTTTTAAACATCTTTTTTAGTTATTATTCGTTAGGTGCTTATTAATTGTCCCACCATTTAAAAAAAATATCTGTCACATCTAACTGTCAGCAGAACTGCAAAGGTTTTTATTTAGATTTCTCATTTCTCATTTCTCATTTCTCATTTCTTAGTCTTTAGCTTTTAGCAATTAGTGTCCATTTATTCATAAACCAGATTAGTCTATTTTCTTTTCTCTATGTTCTCATCTCTCACTACAAGCTAAAAGCTACAGACTTCCGACTAACTAACACCCTCTACTCAATCTTCAAACTCTCCGTCGGATTCGCTATCGCTGATTTCACAGCTTGGAGGCCTACCGTAAAGGATGTAATTAGCAAGGCCATTAATCCACCTATTGCGAACATCCACCATTGAATAGTAATGCTATGAGCAAAACCAGATAACCACGCGTTCATTACATACCAAGCTATAGGAATAGCTAAAATGGCCGCTATGCCTACAAGAAGGATGTAATCTTTAGAAAGTAAAATGATAATCTTTAACACTCCAGAACCCAAAACTTTTCTGATGCCTATTTCTTTCACACGTCTTTTGGCCATAAAAGAAATCAATCCGAACATGCCTAAACACGAAATAAAGATGGTTAAGAGTGCTACTACATTTACGGTTTTCAACATGCCTTCAATTAAACGGTATTGCGCACTGACTTTATCAGTTAAAAATTCTTGTTCATAGGTTCTTCGAGATTCAATAGTGCCAAATCCATTTACGATAAGTTCTTCTACTGTCTTTTCATGTCCCTTCTCTACCTTTACGG
Organism: Psychroflexus torquis ATCC 700755; assembly: GCF_000153485.2. Taxonomy (NCBI): domain Bacteria; kingdom Pseudomonadati; phylum Bacteroidota; class Flavobacteriia; order Flavobacteriales; family Flavobacteriaceae; genus Psychroflexus; species Psychroflexus torquis. Next base: position 4,001,622 of record NC_018721.1, read on the forward strand.
AAAGAAAGCGAGGGTAGGATAAATCCTCTTTATCACGATAAAAATGGATAAGGGGTTCTACTGCATTTTGCATATCTTGAAAGTGAAAATCTTCCATAACTCCCACAATAGGATAACTAGATGAGGTGTTTCCTTTTGCTTTCAATTGTTTGCCTTCAATAGCATCCCATCCTAAAGCTTTCATTGCTGTTCTATTTATGAGTACTGGGTAATCATCAGCTTGATCTAGGTTTTTATCAAAATCTCGTCCCATTACCAATGGAATTTCGAAGGTCTGGAGGTAGTCTTGATCTGATCTTGCGTAACGCATTCTAACTTCATTATCTGTTTTAGGATCATACAGTTGCGTGTAATTAAAATTATAGTCGGAGGGAATTCCATCACTTACTGAAACATTTTTCACATAAGAATTCGCTTCGAGTTTGTCTAATAAGGCATTAAAATTTGACGAAGCTGTTTCTTCATTTTTGAACTCTAGATTGATGTTACCCACTAGAATATTCTCCTTGCTAAAACCCAAAGGAGCATTTTTCATAAAACCAATTTGACTATTTAAGATAACAGCGACACAGATAAATAGAATCGCAATACTAAATTGCAGTACTATAAATGAGTTACGAACAAGAAAATTACTTTTAATAGCGTTTAGTTTACCCTTTATTCCTGTTGAAATAGGTATGGAGATAAACCGTAAAGTGGGAAGTATACCTACTATCAAAGTTACTAGAAGCCCCAATGCCACAACAAATAAAATCACGGGATAATCTTTTTCTACTGAAAAGGAAATCTTTCCAAAGTCAGCACCATAAACTGAATTTAATTTTGGTAATAAAAAGCCTAGAAAAAGGAGCGCTGAAATGCAGATAGATGCAAAGACCAATATGCCATTCTCCATGCAAAACTGAATGATAATATGTTTTTTACTACCCCCTAATATTTTTCGTACCGCTATATCTTTAGTCCGGCGATACATTGTTGATGCATTTAGATTGAGCAGGTTGATCAGTGCAATGAGTAATATAAAAACCGATGCGGCTATACACCCATTAATAATGGTTTCTACCACAGGAATACTTTCTATTCTAATGCCTGAAAAAGGCAATGCTTTTAAGGCTGCAACTATACTTGGATCGGTATAGTTTTTTTGAACCAATTCTTCCACACGGCTTTCAAAGGCTTCAATATCTGTATTTGGTCTTAATTTTAAATAATTCAAGCTAAAGCTATCACTCCAATTCGAACGTCCTTTAAAACTGGGATAACTTTCTAAAAGTTGGGCAGGCATCACCACACCCATCCGAAAAGCAGAATACGGACTAATCGGTTCTAAAACTCCGGTAATTGTGAGGTTTAAGCTGTCATTTGCTTTTAGGATTTCTCCAACAGGATTCTTTTTTCCAAATATTTTCTCACTCACTTTATGGGTAAGGACAATAGAATACTTTTTATCTAAAGCCGTTTCGCGATTACCATGTTTTAAGGCTAAAGAGAAAACATCAAAAAATGCTGGCTCCACATAATCAGTTTGTTCTTGAAATTCCAATTCGCCATATTCTAGCCAAGGATTATTCCAGCCTTGTAAATGCGAACCTGCGACTACTTCTGGGGAAGATTTAATGATTTCATTTAGGAGTAGATAGGGCGTTTCTGTGTACGAATCTCCACCTGTAGTATATGTTTTTAAATAAAAGATATTCTCTTGATCCTCAATATTAGCATCCGCATCATAATACGCATATACAGAAAAAATAAGAGTCAATACACTACCAATCCCTATACTTAAGCCTAACAGGTTAAGTGTAGAAAGCAATTTGTTTTTCCACAGATTTCGAAAAGATATTTTAAGGTGATTTTTAAGCATAATTTCTATGGCTTACTATTCGTTTTTATTAAATTTATTTTACTTCCTTGAATCTTTGATTTCAGTATCTAATTGATTTGGCTTCAACACTTCGGTATAAGTTGATTAATTGATTTTATACTGAAGCATTTTCCACCTAATTGATTCATTCAATTTCTTGTTCGTTTTTTATTTTAATTTTCAACTTCAATTATGTTATCTGCGTTTTAACAGACCTTTTAGGTTTTCAAAACCTGAAAGGTCTTGGTTCATTGATCATTTAAACGATGCAATTTTCAGTTCCACGTTAATTATTTTAATTTCCTGTTTGTTTTTGTTCCTTTTTTAAAACTCATGTTCAATTTCGATTTCATCTTATGCCAAAATATTCTCTGTCACTTTCTGTCCGTCCAGCATTCTAATGATGCGGTGACTGTATTTGGCATCGTGTTCACTGTGTGTTACCATAATAATGGTCGTGCCAGCTTCGTTGAGGTCTATCAGTAAGTCCATGACTTCGTTCCCATTGGTGCTATCTAAGTTACCTGTTGGTTCATCTGCCAAAATTAATTTCGGGTTATTGACTACAGCTCGGGCCACAGCAACACGTTGTTGTTGACCACCAGATAATTGCTGTGGAAAGTGATTGCGACGGTGCATAATTCCCATTTTTTCTAAAACCGCTTCCACTTGTTTTTTGCGTTCAGCTGTTTTTACACCGGTATAAATCAAGGGCAATTCCACATTTTCAAAAACCGTAAGTTCATCGATGAGGTTAAAACTCTGAAAGACAAAACCGATATTGTGCTTTCGTAATTCAGAACGTTTGCGTTCATTGTAACCGGCTACTTCCACACCATTAAATAAAAAGCTTCCGCTATTGGGATCATCTAATAGTCCAAGAATGTTTAGTAGTGTTGATTTACCGCAACCAGAAGGTCCCATAATGGCTACAAACTCACCTTCTTTCACTCCAAAAGACAATTTGTTTAGAGCTATTGTTTGCACTTCTTCCGTTTTATAATACTTTTCTAAATCTTTAATTTGTATCATTTACTTCTTTTTTTATGATCCCAGCGAAAGCAAGAATCTGTTAATTTTTATTATAATTAGTATTCAATTTTGCATTTACTTTATTCTGTAATTGTATTTTTCTCACCACTCACCACTCACCACTCACCACTCATTTCTTTGTTCCAACTTCTGTATTCAATATTCGATATTCAACATTCTCACCACTCACCACTCATTTCTTTGTTCCAACTTCTGTATTCAATATCCGATATTCAACATTCTCACCACTCATTTCTTTATTCCAACTTCTGTATTCGATATTCTCACCCCTCATTTCTTTATTCTAACTTCTGTATTCGATATTCAACATTCTCACCACTCATTTCTTTATTCCAACTTCTGTATTCGATATTCTCACCACTCACCACTCACCACTCACCACTCATTTCTTTATTCCAACTTCTGTATTCAATATTCGATATTCTCACCACTCATTTCTTTATTCCAACTTCTGTATTCAATATTCTCACCCCTCATTTCTTTATTCTAACTTCTGTATTCGATATTCAATATTCGATATTCTCACCACTCACCACTCATTTCTTTATTCCAACTTCTGTATTCAACATTCTCACCCCTCATTTCTTTATTCTAACTTCTGTATTCAATATTCGATATTCAACATTCTCACCACTCATTTCTTTATTCCAACTTCTGTATTCGATATTCGATATTCAATATTCTCACCACTATTTTCTCACTTCTAAAAAACTCTATTTCAAAATCAACTCCTCTGTATCTCCAAAGGAATCATAACTTGAAGTCACCACTTTATCTCCAGGATTTAAACCTTCAAGCACCTCATAATATTCTGTATTCTGGCTTCCTAGTCTAATATTAACTTTGTAAGCAGTAGACCCCTCTTCACTAATTTTAAAAATCCAATTGCCTCCTGTTTTTTGAAAGAATCCGCCTTTAGAAACGAGCAAAGCTTCTTTCTCCGCGCTCAATGCTACCCGAATCTGTAGATTCTGTCCTCTTCTAATACCTTTTGGTACATCTCCTTCAAACTTCATATCGACCTGAAAACGACCATTGGTAACCTGAGTAAAAACTTTTTTAATGGTTAACGTGTAGTTCTTATTATTCAATGTGAATGTTCCGGTTTGGCCATTGTAAATTCTAGAGATATAATGTTCATCTATATCCACTCTTACTTTGTATCCAATGGTTACATCTACTTGTCCAAGCCGAGTGCCTTTAGTTATAGACTGGCCTATTTCTGCATCAAGCGATGTCAACTGACCATCAATAGGAGCACGGACCACTAAATCACCTACTTTTTTGCGCATTAATTCTAACGCACTTTGTGTTCTGATATAAGAGTTTTTTGCTTGGTTGTTTTCGACTTGCGTAGAAATTGTATCCTCAGATAAAACACGCTTAGCCAGTTTCATACGTTCTTTTTGGTATTCAAAATTATTGTGAGACGATTCGTAATCCATTCTACCAATAGCACCATTATCGTATAAACGTTTGTTTAAATTATAGACGCGTTTTGCTTCAATTAAACTGTTTTCTACATCCGTAAATTGATTTTGTCTATTAATGGTGTTTTGACGCGCTGCATTCTGGGAAATCTGCATTTGCGTTAATAAATTATAAACCGATGTTTCTTGATTGATCAAGCTTAACTCCAAATCGGTATTAGATAATCTTAAGATGGGTTGCCCTTGTTCTAAAATCGCACCGTCTTCTACAAATTTCTCTTCTACACGTCCACCTTCTAGAGCATCCAAATAAATAGTTGTAATGGGCAAGACAATACCATTAACAGGAATGTTTTCTTGAAAAATAGCTTTATTCACTGTATGAATAGAAATCCGTTCTGTCTCTACATTTAATTTGGAACCTCCAGAAGTTTGAAGAATCACATATAGTATTAAAGCGATGATGGCCAAAACACCACCTATAAGCCCGAGCTTTTGGTTTGAAAATTTTTTCTTTTTAAGAGGTACGTCCATTTTTAAATTTTTAATTCAATTATATAAGTAGTGAAGATGATGCCAAAGCTATAAATCACTGTATATCAGTATTTAAAATTTAAAGCGAAACTAAATATGTTCGATTTTGATACAGGTTATGTCCGAAAACGAACACTATCAAATCCTATTGGACTTTTAGTTTTTGAAGTTTAATTAGCTAGATATAAATTCGTAATATTGTCATAATGGTTTTAAAAAATTCAAAAATACTAGTCATAGACGATGATGCCGATGTGCTTATGGCAATGCGATTGCTTCTAAAGCCTTTCGTAAAAGAGGTGGTTATCGAAAAGAACCCTAATAATATTTTATCTCAAATTGATAAAGTCAGTTATGATATTATCATATTGGACATGAATTTTAATGGGTTAGTAAATACGGGTAATGAAGGTATTTTTTGGCTGAATGAAATCAGAAAACAAAAACCTGAAACGTCTGTTATTTTAATGACGGCCTATGCTGAAATTGATTTAGCCATAAGAGGATTAAAGGAGGGAGCTGCAGACTTTTTAATGAAGCCTTGGAAGAATGAAAAGATCATTGAGACTATAACTACAATTCTTAATCATAAGAAGTCTAAAAGCACTCAAAAGAGTCAACTTAAATCAAGCACTGTAGAAATTATTGGTGATAGCATCCTTATGAAGGACGTCTATGTCAAATTAAGAAAAGTAGCTCCAACAGATGCCAATGTATTAGTCCTTGGAGAAAATGGTACGGGTAAAGATTTAATTACTAGAGCTTTACACGATAATTCTCATAGACGAGACAAAGCTTTTATTAAAGTTGATGTAGGTGCCTTAACTGCATCTCTTTTTGAAAGTGAATTATTTGGTTACAAAAAAGGAGCGTTTACAGACGCCAGAGAAGATAGAAAAGGTCGCTTTGAAGCAGCAAACGGCGGCACTTTATTTTTAGATGAAATAGGAAATATCAGTTTAAGTCAGCAAGCAAAGCTTTTAACAGTACTTCAAAATAGACAGGTGACTCCTTTAGGATCAAATGAAGCCATTCCCCTGGATATCAGATTGATCTGTGCCACCAATAGTGATCCAAAATTACTAGCTGACGAAAGCAAATTCAGAAAAGATTTAATTTATAGAATCAATACGGTTGATATTGTAGTTCCACCTTTAAGAGATCGAGGTACAGATATAATGGAATTGTCGCGTCATTTTATTTCCATATATGCTGAAAAATATAACAAGAATCCATTTTCTTTTGATGCTGGATTTATTTCAAAATTGAAAAAACACGACTTTCCTGGGAATGTAAGGGAGCTTCAATATGTTTTAGAGCGTGCTATTATTATGACTGATGGACACCTTTTAAAAGCGGAAGATTTGGTATTTTCATCTATAGAGCGACCTATAACCACACCGAGTCTAGAAAGTAAAAGCTTAAACCTAGACGATTTGGAAAAAAATGCTATTCTAACCGTATTAGAGAAACACAAAGGAAATGTTTCTAAATCTGCTAAAGAACTTGGCATTACCAGAGCAGCCTTATACAGACGACTAGAGAAGTATGAACTATAACGCTTACATTTTAAAACTATTTTTCAGAATCCTACTTCTGGTTTGTACCATACTCGCCTTTGGGTATAGCATCTACATAGATAAAACGGCTTACAGTATTTTGATAAGCATCGGTTTATTTTATTTAATTATTAATACGTACACCTTCGTAAAACGCCGTTTTTTAGCCATGGACGATTTTTTTGAAGCTGTTAAATATCGTGACTTTTCTAGATGGTTTCCTGAGGATAGAGGACCAAAAGACATTCGGTTTTTATATACGGGGTTCAATGAAATTAATAGAACCATTAAAGAAATTAATTCTCAAAATCAAGCACAATACGTCTATCTACAAAAGATTTTAGAAATGGTAGATATTGGTATTATCGCTTATAATCTTGAATCTGGTGATGTGCTTTGGAGCAACGATTCCTTTGGCGAAATATTAGACATGCCCTCTTTTAAAAATATTCGATTTGTTGAAAATAGAAAACCAGAATTGTTTACTACCATTTTTGAAACTTACCACAGAGAACCAGATTCACTTTCCATAGCCTTACAAAATGATAACATAAAAATTTTAATTTCTGATACTGTTTTTCAAGTGGAAGCTGATGCGTTTAAACTCATCGTAATTCAGAATATTGACGATACTTTAAATAAAAATGAATCGGAATCGTGGAAAAAATTATTGAGTGTAATGACGCACGAAATTATGAATTCCATTACACCAATTTCATCATTAGCAGACACCTTACAAATGAACTTAAAAGTTGCTATTGAAAAACCCAAAGAATCGCATTTAGAATTGGATGATCTCAGTGCTGGTATAAAAACTATTAAAAACCGAAGTGAAGGCCTTTTAAAATTTGCAAAAACCTACCGCAGTCTTAGCAAAGTCACTCACCTTAATTTGCAAAGGACTAGGGTTTCTGAATTATTCAATAACATTCAATTACTTATGCAGCCTTCTCTAGAAGCTAAGCATATTGGAATAGAATTCAAGATCACATCTTCAAAATTAGAATTGGATATAGATGCGCATCTTATTGAACAAGTTTTAATTAACCTGATCTTGAATGCTGTTGACGCTTGCAAAAATAAAGACGATGCAAAGATTAAAGTATTTGCATCTCAAAACACGAATAGAGCAATTGTTCTAAAAGTCATTGATAATGGCTCTGGAATTCCAAAAGATATTTTAGAAAATATCTTTATACCTTTCTTTACTAGTAAAGCCACAGGAAGCGGAATTGGCTTAAGCCTCTGTAAGCAAATCATGCTGCTACATAAAGGTAGGATCATTGTAAAAAGTATAGAAGGGGAAGGTTCTGTATTTAGTTTGGTCTTTTAAAAAATAAATCTGATTTATTTAAGCTTTTAAAGCCAAATGGATTGTCTAAAATTTTATAAAAATCAAAACTAGAGTGTATTCCAAATTTATGAACTTTAAGTTCTAAAGTATCGAGAATAGGTGAGTGGTGTTGAATATGCAGAAAGCAAAATTGCCATCAAATCACTGTTTTAAACACTTCTAATATTAGTTTAAACTTGATGTAATTCATATGTTATTAACACGTAATTTTGCAGACTTAAATAAGATGAGTAATGAAGCGTATAAGTGAGAATAAAAAGCTCTTTGGAGTTGAGACTAAGATTGAGTTAAAGTCTTTAAAAAAGGCCTATCGCAATTTGGTAAAAGAATGGCATCCAGATAAATTCCAAGCGGGAGATGCTTTACAAGAAGAAGCAGAGATCCAAAGCCGAAGAATTATTGATGGTTATCATTTTTTAGTCAGTATTGCCCCTGAAACTATTGAGGCCAATGCAGATCAATTCACCCAAACTGTCAACACAGGTATTGCCGACTTTCAGCATAAGAGTATGGTGTTAGAAATCACGTTTATGGATGGTACCACTTACGAGTATTTTGGTGTGACTAAACCGATCTATATTAAAATGATAAATAGCAATAAAGTTAATCGTTTTGCTAAACGTTCCATTTATCCTAATTACACGTTCAGAATGTCTAAACGTGAGCAAGAAGCTGTTTAGACGATCAACTAGCCTTACATAGATTGCACTGAGCTTACCTGACGATCCTGCACTTAGCATAGCTGAAGTATGGAAGGTAAGCCCTTTAATTTCAGGTTCTTAACTCAACTGAGTTTACACTTAAAGTATCTGAGACTTTTTTTCTTAAGTTCTTTCTTATGAAGTTGCTTAACGAGAATCGTCTTTGATTATTTCTGTATCCCGTTTTTTTTTCTTGTTTACAATTAAATTGGTATAACAAGGGTTTTTTAACTAATTTAGATTTGTATGCGTAAATTGAATGTTTAAGCTCACAAATTAATACTTAGAAAATAAAATAATTCTAAACCGATGGATATAACCACCTTAACTCTAAATCCTGCTTTAGATAAAAGTGCAAAAGTGGATCAATTTGTACCAGAGCAAAAGCTTAAATGCCATTCCATTCACCATCAAGCTGGTGGAGGAGGGGTCAATATTTCTATAGTACTAAATACACTTCAAGTTAAAAACAAGTGCATATTCACCTCAGGTGGTGATACAGGATTATATCTTAAAAATCTTTTGGTGAAAGAAAACATCGATATAAAATCCATTGCTATTAATTCATGGACAAGAGAAAACCTATCTATTGTTGATACCAAAACAGAGTTACAATATCGTTTTGGAATGCCTGGGAATGATTTAAATACTAGTGAGATAGAATTAATAAAAACTGAACTTACTAAAGAAGTAAAGGACAATTCTATTTTGGTATTAAGTTGAAGTTTATCCGAAAAAACACCTTCAAACTTATATGCAACCTTATTAAAAATGCTTGACGGTAAAAACGTAAAAATCATTATTGATACGTCAAGTCAGGATTTGATAGAAAAAGAAAAGGAAAATCTCTGTTGAATAAAACCTAATCAAAAAGAATTAGCAAAGCTCGCTGGTTTAGAATTTTCATCTAAATATGAGCTGAAAGATTTTGCTATGGAAGTGATAAATTCAAAAGAAGCAAAACTTATTCTTGTTTATAATGAATTTGCTTGGGGTTTTTTAGCATTTTTCGAAATTATCTTTTTTAGAAACCCAGCATCTTAAAGTGAAAAGCAGACTAGGCTCTGGAAACAGCATGATAATGGTGTACGTTATACAACAACAACAACTTTCTTGCGAAGAATTCCTTATTGCTTCCTTATTTGGGGTGTGGCTTAAATGAGGACTAAAAGCATAATAATTTGGTAAGTCAAGACAACATCAATAAGGTATTAAAGTTAATGGACCAGAAGCATAGACTATTGATTTCTTTGACTCCAAATTAAACTACTTAATTTAGGTTGAAAAGTTACATAACCCGTTAATATGTCTTTATTTTAATCAAAAAACCTACACTTAGTATTGCTGAAGTGTAGGAGGGAAGCTTGAGTTTTTGATTATTTATGAACTCCTCACTGGGATGGGCTTCAGTTTAATAAACCCTAATGTATCTAAGACTCTTATGATCAAATAAGTCATATCAATTTCATGCCATTTCACACCAAAATTAGGACTACTTGAGTGTTTATGGTGATTGTTATGATAGCCTTCGCCCATCATTAAAAAATCAAATGGGAAGAGATTTTTACTCGTATTTTTCACCTTGTAATTCACATACCCAAAAATATGACCAAACCAATTGATTATGACTCCATGTATAGGTGCCATTGCAAGGGTGACAGGCAATAATAACCATTCCCACCAAGTGGTGGCGAAGAAAGAGAAAAACAAAATATAAGCAGACACCCACAATATACGAGAGATTCTAGAACTTGCAAAGAGATCGAATTCTTTCCATTGGGGAACATTTTTTGTAAATTTTTGATCTACTTTAATACGCTGTTGATTGATATCTTGATAAATCGTTTTTGTTTTCCACATCATCGCAAATAAATTCGCATCATGAGACGGGGAGTGGGGGTCTTTTTCAGTATCGGTGTAAGCATGGTGCATGCGGTGCATGATACCATAACCATAAGCACTTAAGTAACTTGGACCTTGAAAAATCCAGGTCAGCACAAAGGTGATGCGTTCCATTGTTTTAGACATCGTAAAGACTTGGTGTGCTGCGTAACGGTGCAAAAAGAAGGATTGAAAGAACAAGCCCCCATACCACAGTATTGCAACGAATAAAATTATCAACATAGCTTTTTTTACAAAGATACCTTGATGTAAGCTGGGAAACAATGAACCCAAATCAATAAAATGAGACTTATAAACGTTTTCTAATTCTGCTTAAAGCCTGTGAAGTCACCCCAATATAAGAGCTGATATATTTTAAGGGAATTTCTTTTAAAAGTTTTGGACGTTCTTTAAATAGATTTAAATAGCGTTCTTCTGCAGTGAGATTTAGTAAGTTCTGTTCGCGTTTGGATTTTATCAAATAAAGGCGTTCAGCCGTTAATCTTCCAATCAAATTACCTAATTGTGTTTTTTTGTAAACCAACTGTAAATCGGCATACGTAATACTCAACATCCTTGTACCTGTCAAGGCTTGTAATTGATAAGCTGAAGGAGTTCGGGTTAAGAAAGAATCATAAGCACTCACAAACTCATCTTTAAAACTAAAACCAAAGGTGATCTCTTTATCTGGGTCTTCCTTAGGAATGTACAAACGAACAGCACCGGATTCTATAAAGGAAATGTGGTTTTCTATATCTCCTGCTTTTAAAAAAACGGATTTCTTAGGGAAAACACGAGGTTGTAATTTTGACGTAAAGAAGTCCCAATCTAAGTCGGATATGGGAACTATTTTATCCAAGAATGCTTTGATTTGTTGCAACTTTTTTATTTAAGTAAGTTAATACTCAAAGGTAAAAATTATGAGCGTATCAAATAAGGGGAGTTGTTAATTTACTTATTCGTTAATACTTGTCTATCTAAACTTGTAACTAATCAGTTAGATTAAGTGGTTTAAAATTTTTGACTTATATCAGGCAAACCAAGAAAAAAATACAAAAAAAGCGCAAATTGATAATTCCTTATGTATACTTTTCAACGTTTGCAAATGACATAGCATTCTTTGTGTAAAACTTAT